>NZ_NADV01000011.1:283009-369759 GCF_003264175.1 Bacillus sp. SRB_331
GGAGCAACGGGAGCAACAGGTTCAACAGGAGCAACAGGAGCAACAGGTGAAACAGGAGCGACGGGAGTAACAGGTACAAGTATCACGGCAACATATGCATTTGCAAATAATACTTCGGGTACAGCGATATCGGTACTGCTTGGTGGAACAAATGTCCCACTTCCAAATAATCAAAATATCGGTCCGGGAATTACTGTGTCTGGGGGGAACACAGTATTTACGGCCGCAAATGCCGGGAATTATTATATTTCATATACAATTAATATAACGGCTTCATTATTAGTTAGTTCGCGAATTACAATTAATGGTGCACCGCTTGCTGGGACTATCAATTCCCCTGCATTAGCAACGACATCATTTAGTGCAACAATTATTACGACTCTTGCAGCGGGGAGTGCAATTAGTTTGCAGTTGTTTGGATTGTTAGCTGTTGCCACGTTATCAACGACTACACCTGGTGCAGTTTTAACGATTATAAGATTAAGCTAAGTAACGTGAACTCTCTTATTCTTTTAAAATTAGGAGAGTTTCTACATATAATAAGAAGTTAAGGAGGTAAAGCATAGTTGTAAAAAGTCAGAATATTATGATTGTAACGATGTTACGACTATAATATAATGAAAACAACCATCATGAATGAACATTCATTTATTTTCACAAGTATTGGAAGGGGGAATGAGAGTGGAAAAACCTTGGTTGCAGAGTTATCCAGAGGAAATCCCAGGTACGATTTCATATGATATTCAGCCACTTCATGGATATTTAGAGAAAATGGCTGCTCGTTATCCAGAAAAGAAAGCGCTTCACTTTTTAGGTAAAGATGTTACATTTTCAGATTTCCATGACAAGGTAAAGAAATTTGCGAATTACCTTCAAAGGCTTGGTATTGAAAAAGGCGATAGAGTTGCGATTATGTTACCGAATTGTCCGCAATCTGTAATTGGTTATTATGGTACTTTGCTTGCGGGGGGGATTGTTGTACAAACGAATCCTCTTTATACAGAAAGAGAGCTTGAGTACCAACTTCATGACTCAGGGGCAAAAGCTATTCTTTGCCTGGATTTAGTGTTTCCGAGAGTTACTAATGTTCAAACTGCAACAAAGCTTGAGCATATTATCGTAACCCGTATTGCAGATTTTTTACCATTCCCTAAAAATTTACTTTATCCATTTGTACAAAAAAAGCAGGCAAATCTTGTTGTGAATGTGTCGGAAAGCGAAACGATTCATCTTTGGAAATCGGTAGAAAGAGAAAGTAATGCTGATGTTGAAGTTCCATGTGATCCTGAAAATGATCTAGCCCTTTTGCAATATACAGGGGGAACGACAGGGTTTCCGAAAGGGGTTATGTTAACGCATAAAAACCTCGTTTCGAACACTTTAATGGGAGCGCATTGGTTATATAATTGTAAAGAAGGAGAAGAGGTAATTCTTGGTGTCCTTCCGTTTTTTCATGTGTACGGGATGACAGCTGTAATGAATTTAAGTATTATGCAAGGATATAAAATGGTGCTTATTCCGAAGTTTGATATGAAAATGGTTTTTGAAGCAATTAAGAAACATAAAGTTACACTATTTCCAGGAGCACCAACCATTTATATTGCTCTATTAAATAGTCCTCTTTTAAAAGAATATGATATTTCTTCAATTCAGGCTTGTATTAGTGGTTCTGCACCACTTCCTGTAGAAGTGCAGGAGGAGTTTGAGAGAGTTACAGGTGGTAAATTAGTAGAAGGTTATGGATTAACGGAGTCATCACCAGTTACACATGGGAATTTTTTGTGGGAAAAGCGTGTGCCGGGAAGTATTGGGGTACCGTGGCCGGATACAGAGGCAATCATCATGTCACTTGAAACAGGAGAGTCATTACCTCCAGGTGAAATTGGTGAAATTGTTGTAAAGGGCCCACAAATTATGAAAGGGTATTGGAATAAGCCAGAAGAAACGGCAGCTGTACTGCAAGATGGCTGGCTCCATACAGGTGATGTAGGATACATGGATGAGGATGGCTTTTTCTATGTGAAAGATCGTAAGAAAGATATGATCGTTGCTAGTGGCTTTAACGTATATCCTCGTGAAGTAGAAGAAGTGTTATATGAACACGAAAAGGTGCAAGAAGTGGTAACAATCGGTGTTCCTGATCCGTATCGAGGGGAAACTGTAAAAGCGTTTGTTGTTTTGAAAGAAGGCGCTGAGTGTTCTGAAGAAGAATTAGATCAGTTTGCACGTAAATATTTAGCAGCTTACAAAGTTCCGAAGGTATATGAGTTTAGAAGTGAGTTGCCGAAGACGACAGTCGGAAAAATTTTACGCCGGGTCCTAATAGATGAAGAGAAGAGAAAGAATGAGGATGAGCAAACGGGCTAAGGCCCTTTCTTTTTGAAAAAATAGGATTGACACTTTTCTAAATAGTCAGTATTATAAGAATATGAATGACTATTCATTCAGTCATCTTCTTGAAGGGGACAGTAAAGTGAAGAAAAATAGACCGAAATACAATCAGATTATTGATGCTGCAGTCATTGTGATTGCGGAGAATGGATACCATCAAGCGCAAGTTTCTAAAATTGCAAAGCAAGCTGGGGTAGCTGATGGCACGATTTATTTATATTTTAAAAATAAAGAAGATATATTAATATCCTTATTCCAAGAGAAGATGGGAGAATTTGTTGAAACAATTCGTCAAAAAATAGCAGGAATTGAAAGCGCTGTAGCGAAGTTATTCATGTTGGTAGAAACGCACTTCTTGCTGTTGTCACAAAATGATCCTCTTGCTATCGTTACGCAATTAGAGCTAAGGCAGTCCAATCAAGACTTGCGCCTTAAAATAAATGAAGTATTAAAAGGCTACTTACAAGTTATGGATGAGATTTTAGAGACAGGTATAAAGCAAGGTGAATTTCAGGCGGATTTAAACGTTCGCGTGGCAAGACAAATGATCTTTGGAACAGTAGATGAAGTTGTGACCAATTGGGTAATGAGCGATCATAAGTATGATCTGGTCGCACTTTCAAAAACGGTACATGGGCTACTTATTGCAGCTTGTGGTTATCGTCAATAATGGGAGGGATCATGTTGAAATTCCTATCTGTAAAAGTTGAAGATCATATCGCGGTGGCGACGTTAAATCATGCGCCAGCTAATGCGATGTCTTCACAAGTTATGCATGACGTTACTGAATTAATCGATCAAGTGGAAAAGGATGATAACATTCGTGTTGTTGTTTTACATGGTGAAGGACGCTTCTTCTCAGCAGGGGCAGATATTAAAGAATTTACATCTGTTACTGAAGCGAAGCAAGCAACAGATTTAGCACAGCTTGGACAAGTTACGTTTGAGCGTGTTGAAAAATGCTCAAAACCAGTTATTGCGGCAATTCATGGAGCGGCACTTGGCGGCGGCCTTGAGTTTGCTATGTCTTGCCACATGCGCTTTGTAACTGAAAGTACAAAGCTTGGTTTACCTGAATTAACACTTGGATTAATTCCTGGTTTTGCAGGTACACAGCGCTTACCACGTTATGTTGGTAAAGCGAAAGCTTGTGAAATGATGTTAACAAGTACACCAATTACTGGTGCAGAAGCATTACAATGGGGACTTGTTAACGGAGTGTTTTCTGAAGAATCCATTTTAGAAGATACGCTTAAAATTGCAAAACAGATTGCTGGAAAAAGCCCAGCAACAACTCGTGCTGTGCTAGAGTTATTACAAACGACAAAATCGTCTCATTATTATGAAGGTGTACAGCGTGAATCACAGATTTTTGGTGAAGTATTTACGAGTGAAGATGGAAGAGAAGGCGTAGCAGCGTTTTTAGAAAAACGTAAGCCTTCATTTAGTGGTAGGTAGTCCAATTATTTTTTTAATAAAAATTAACAGAATTTTAAAATTGATAGAATCTTTCTGAAAAATAAGGGGGTAAATGGAATGAACATCTACGTACTCATGAAACGAACATTTGACACAGAAGAAAAAATCGTAATTAAAAACGGTGCAATTTACGATGGCGAAGCGGAATTCATCATCAACCCTTACGATGAATATGCGATTGAAGAAGCGATTCAAGTAAGAGATGCACAAGGTGGAGAAGTTACTGTTATAACAGTTGGTGGCGAGGATAGTGAAAAAGAACTTCGCACAGCATTAGCGATGGGCTGCGATAAAGCGGTACTAATTAACATTGAAGATGATGTTGAGAATGGTGACCAATTTACAACAGCAAAAGTGCTTGCTGAATATTTAAAAGATAAAGAAATCGATTTAATTTTAGGCGGGAACGTTGCGATTGACGGTGCATCTGGACAAGTTGGTCCACGAGTAGCTGAAGCGTTAAATATCCCATACGTAACGACGATTACGAAGCTTGAAATTGATGGTACAAATGTGAAGATTGAGCGTGATGTTGAAGGGGATACAGAAGTAATTGAATCATCATTACCTCTTCTAGTAACAGCGCAACAAGGTTTAAATGAACCGCGTTATCCATCACTTCCAGGTATTATGAAAGCGAAGAAGAAGCCACTAGAAGAAGTAGAATTAGATGATTTAGATTTAGAAGAAGATGATGTGGAAGCAAAAACAAAAACAATTGAAATCTATTTGCCTCCTAAGAAAGATGCAGGAAAAGTGTTACAAGGCGAGCTGCAAGATCAAGTAAAAGAACTTGTATCGTTGCTCCATACAGAAGCGAAAGTAATCTAATAAAATACGAAATTATATATGCAGGAGGGAAAATCTATGGCTCGTAAAGTATTAGTAATGGGTGAAGTTCGTGATGGATCGCTACGTAACGTTTCGTTTGAAGCGGTAGCAGCAGCAAAAACAATTGCAGAAGGCGGTGAAGTGGTAGGTCTTCTAGTTGGAGACAGCGTTGCCTCTTTTGCAAATGAATTGATTCATTACGGTGCAGATCGCGTTGTGACAGTTGAAAATGATAAGTTAAAATCATATACATCTGATGGATATGCACAAGCGTTTTTAGCTGTATATGCTGAAGAAAAGCCAGAAGGCATTGTATTTGGACATACGGCACTTGGTAAAGATTTATCACCAAAATTAGCAGCGAAATTAGAAGCTGGTTTAATTTCTGACGTAACGGCTTTAGAAGTTGAAGGTGGAAATGTTATCTTCACTCGTCCGATTTACTCTGGTAAAGCATTTGAGAAGAAGATTGTAACAGATGGTATATTATTTGCGACAGTGCGTCCAAATAACATTGCAACTCTTGAAAAAGACGAGTCTCGCACAGCTGACGTGTCTTCTATTACAGTTGATGTGAAAGATTTACGTACAATCATTCAAGATGTTGTCCGTAAAACTGCAGAAGGTGTTGATCTTTCTGAAGCGAAAGTTATTATAGCTGGTGGACGTGGTGTGAAGAGTGAAGAAGGATTTAAACCGTTAAAAGAATTAGCTGACGTACTAGGCGGCGCTGTTGGAGCATCTCGTGGTGCTTGTGATGCTGAGTACTGTGATTATTCATTACAAATTGGTCAAACAGGTAAAGTTGTTACACCAGACCTATACATTGCATGCGGGATTTCTGGTGCGATTCAGCATTTAGCTGGTATGTCTAATTCAAAAATAATTGTTGCGATTAATAAAGATCCAGAAGCTAGTATCTTCAAAGTAGCTGACTATGGTATTGTCGGTGATCTGTTTGAAGTATTACCTCTTTTAACAGAAGAGTTTAAAAAGTTAAAAGTACATTCATGATTTGAGTACCCTTGAGTTCCAAGTGAAGTACCCCTATATATAGAAAAAGGTGAGAGATCCCCTGTCTCTCATCTTTTTAGTATTTCATCCATATTTTTATATAGTATAAAGGAACATTTTTTTGTTACAATACATAACGATACATAATATTCGCCACGTATAAAAGTTAATGATATACTCTTGGTAGAATATACTTGAAGGAGGAAATAAAATGGCAATTATAAATGCAAATGACCAAAGCTTCGCAGCTGAAACTAGCGAAGGTGTTGTACTATTAGATTTCTGGGCGCCTTGGTGCGGACCTTGTAAAATGATCGCTCCTGTATTAGAGGAAATCGATTCAGAGTTAGGCGAGAAAGTAAAAGTAGTAAAAGTTGACGTTGATGAAAACCAAGAAACTGCTCGTCAATTCGAAGTAATGAGCATTCCAGCTCTTTTCGTATTAAAAGACGGTAAAGTGGTTGATCAAGCGTTAGGATATAAACCGAAAGAAGCGTTAGTAGAATTAGTTTCTAAACACTTCTAAAATAAAGAAGCTACCATTTGGTAGCTTTTTTTATTTTCTTTTTTACAACCTTTCCGTTACAATAAAAGAACGTATGTTGGGTGTTTTGGCATAGTATGTTTTTATGTGAAAATAAAAATGATAAGCATAAGCATGTAGAAATGGAGGGAGACGAGTGCACGAGCATTTAAAAGAGAAGTTAGCAATTTTGCCCGATCAACCTGGTTGTTATTTAATGAAGGATAAGCAGGGAACGGTTATATATGTCGGAAAAGCAAAGGTACTCAAAAATCGTGTGCGCTCGTACTTTACTGGTTCGCATGATGGGAAAACACTTCGGCTTGTTGGAGAAATTGTTGATTTTGAATATATTGTGACTTCCTCAAATTTGGAGGCTCTTATTTTAGAGTTAAATTTAATAAAAAAATATGATCCAAAATATAATATTCAATTAAAAGATGATAAAACATATCCTTTCATTAAAATTACAGCTGAAAAACAGCCGCGCTTACTCATTACGCGAAATGTAAAAAAGGATAAAGGAAAGTACTTTGGGCCTTATCCAAATGCGCAATCGGCACATGAAACAAAGAAATTATTAGATCGTATGTATCCACTTCGTAAATGTTCAAATATGCCAGATAAAGTTTGCTTGTATTATCATATGGGTCAATGTTTAGCACCTTGTGTGAAAGAAGTAACGGATGAGCAAAACAAAGAAATTGTTGATGAAATTATTAAATTCTTAAACGGTGGGCATAAAGAAATTCGTTCAGAATTAGAAACGAAGATGTATGAGGCTTCAGAAAAGCTAGAATTTGAACGGGCGAAAGAGTTGCGAGATCAAATTGCTCATATTGATGCAATTATGGAAAAGCAAAAGATGATTATGAGTGATTTAGTGGATCGTGATGTGTTTGGATATGCAGTTGATAAAGGGTGGATGTGTGTTCAAGTTTTCTTCGTTCGAAAAGGAAAGCTAATTGAACGTGATGTTTCTATGTTTCCGATTTATGATGAACCAGAAGAGGGATTTTTAACTTTTATCGGTCAATTTTATGAAAACAGTAGTCATTTCAAGCCGAAGGAAATTGTTGTTCCAGGAAGTATAGATTCAGAATTAGTAGAGCGCTTTTTAGAAGTTGAAGCGACACAGCCGAAGCGTGGGAAGAAAAAAGATCTTGTGGAATTAGCAAATAAAAATGCAAAAATTGCACTAGAAGAGAAATTTCACTTAATTGAACGTGATGAAGAACGGACGATTAAAGCTGTTGATAATCTAGGGAAGCAACTAGGGATTGAAACACCATATCGTATTGAAGCGTTTGATAATTCAAATATTCAAGGGATAAATCCTGTTTCAGCAATGATTGCTTTTATCGATGGGAAACCAGCGAAGAAAGAATATCGGAAATATAAAATTAAAACGGTCCAAGGGCCAGATGATTACGAGTCTATGAGGGAAGTTGTAAGACGCCGTTATACGAGGGCGCTTAAAGAGAATTTACCTTTACCAGATTTAATCATTATTGATGGTGGAAAAGGCCATCTGGCCGCTACAAGTGATGTTCTGGAGAATGAACTCGGATTATATATTCCAATGGCAGGGCTTGTAAAAGATGACAAACATAAAACATCACATTTAATCATTGGAGATCCGCCTGAACCTGTGATGCTTGAGAGGAATAGCCAAGAATTTTATTTATTGCAACGCATTCAAGATGAAGTGCATAGATTTGCAATTACATTCCATCGCCAGTTGCACGGGAAATCGGTCATTCAATCAGCATTGGATGATATTCCAGGAATCGGCGATAAACGAAAAAAGGTATTGCTAAAACATTTTGGTTCATTAAAAAAGATGAAAGAAGCTTCTATATCGGAATTTGTCGAAGCGGGTATGCCGAAAAATGTAGCGGAGACAATTTATACTTATTTAACAGATAAGAAGACGTTGTAGTTTACAACGTCTTCTGTTTTTTGGTATAATTTCTGAAGATTTAAAATAAACGAACCTAAATGAATATACAAAAAAGTCAACTAAACTTATATGTCTAGTTGACTGTAAGTAGATGCTACACTTCAATGAGATCTTTTATATCCCATTTAACAAGAAATGTAATAGAGTCTGAACGCTTTTTCTGTTCCTCATAGGACTCTGCAACGACGTTTCTTTGTCTTTGAATTTGCTCGGCGATAAATCCAGCTTCTAATTGATAAGATGAATGCCTTTTTTGTTTTTGACGCTCAGTAATAAGTGTACCTTTAAGTTGAAACTGCATTTCACGACGTTTATGTTCAATGATACTTAAAGTGCCCCAACCAGCTTTTTCAAAAAACTGAATGACTTCTTCAATTGTTTCTAGCGGATATTTTCTCGCAAGGTTTCTACCGGCCCAGTATAAAATACCATCTAAATCGTTACCAATTAAATCAGGTAGTAATTCTTCACGTAGCAATTCATAAGCGAAGGCGTTCAATGAAACATCTTCTAAAGATGTTATATCGATTGTATTTTTGCTCACAATATTCCCCTCTTTCTATAGGGATTATTATATAACATTTTTCATTTATAAAAATAGATTTTTCTTTGGGGAAATCTGAATATATAAGAAAAAAAAAGAATTGGCAAATTATATGCAAATTATGTATACGTTTTCTTGACGCTTCGACAAAAATAGGGGTAAAATGAACTTGGTATTAAATTATGCTGAAATATTTTGAATAATTTTTTCAGTTTTTCTTATGCCAATAGTGAAAAAACATTATTGTTGTAAATTAATCTGAAAACAGCAGTCAAACATTCAAGGGGGTAATGGGGACATGAAAGGCCGCGAGTATACGTTTCGTAAGTGGCACTCATTAATGGGGGTCATTCCGGTTGGTGTCTTTTTGACGCAACATTTAATTGTAAACAACTTTGCAACAAGAGGAGCAGAGGCTTTTAACAAAGCTGCAGGCTTTATGGAGCTCCTTCCATTCCGGTATGCGCTAGAAATTTTCATCATCTTTTTACCTATACTGTACCATGCTATATATGGCTTATATATTGCATTTACAGCTAAGAACAATGCGGTATCTTACGGCTATTTCCGTAACTGGATGTTCGTCTTCCAACGAATTTCAGGTATCGTTACGCTGATCTTCATTTCTTGGCACGTCTGGGAAACTCGTATTCAAGCATTGTTAGGTAAAGAGGTAAACTATGATATGATGGCAGATATTTTAAACAACCCATTTATGTTTGGTTTCTATTTAGTTGGTGTTGTTTCAACAATTTTCCACTTTGCAAATGGACTATGGACATTCTGTATAAGCTGGGGAATTACAGTATCTCCACGTTCACAAAGAATCTCTACTTATGTAACATTAGCTATTTTCTTAGGTCTATCTTATGTAGGTGTGAGTGCATTATTAGCGTTCATCGATCCACAGCTAGCAAACCAGTAAGGAGTGGGAGAGCATGAAAGGGAAACTTATAGTAGTCGGCGGTGGCTTGGCCGGCTTAATGGCAACGATTAAAGCGGCAGAAGCAGGAGTAAATGTTGAACTATTTTCTTTAGTACCAGTAAAACGTTCACATTCTGTATGTGCCCAAGGTGGAATTAACGGTGCCGTAAATACAAAAGGTGAAGGGGATTCTCCATGGATCCACTTTGACGATACAATTTATGGTGGGGACTTCTTAGCGAACCAACCACCAGTTAAAGCGATGTGTGATGCAGCACCTGGTATTATTCATTTAATGGATCGCATGGGTGTTATGTTCAACCGTACGGAAGAAGGACTTCTGGATTTCCGTCGTTTCGGTGGAACACAACATCACCGTACAGCATTTGCTGGCGCAACAACTGGTCAACAATTACTATATGCATTAGATGAGCAAGTACGTCGTCATGAAGTAGCAGGACTTGTAACGAAATATGAAGGTTGGGATTTCTTACGAGCTGTTGTAGATGATGAAGGTGTGTGCCGAGGAATCGTCGCGCAAGACTTACAAACTATGGAGATAAAAAGTTTCCAAGCTGATGCCGTGATTATGGCAACAGGGGGCCCTGGTATCATCTTTGGAAAATCAACAAACTCTATTATTAATACAGGTACAGCAGCGTCTGCTGTATATCAACAAGGTGCATATTATGCGAACGGTGAGTTCATTCAAATTCATCCAACGGCAATTCCTGGAGACGATAAGTTACGTCTTATGAGTGAATCTGCACGTGGTGAAGGTGGACGTGTTTGGACGTATAAAGATGGTAAGCCATGGTACTTCTTAGAAGAAAAATATCCAGCTTACGGAAACCTTGTACCTCGTGATATTGCAACGCGTGAAATCTTTGATGTTTGCGTAGAGCAAAAACTAGGTATTAACGGTGAAAACATGGTGTACTTAGATCTTTCTCATAAAGATCCGAAAGAACTAGATATTAAACTTGGTGGAATTATTGAAATCTATGAGAAATTTACAGGTGATGATCCTCGTAAACTACCAATGAAAATCTTCCCAGCGGTTCACTATTCAATGGGCGGATTATGGGTTGATTATAAGCAAATGACAAGTATTCCAGGTTTATTTGCAGCAGGTGAGTGTGATTATTCTATGCACGGTGGTAACCGCCTTGGTGCGAACTCATTATTATCAGCAATTTACGGTGGTATGGTAGCAGGACCGAACGCAATTGAGTATATGAAAGGTCTTTCTAAATCATCTGATGCTGTTTCAACTACTGTATATGAGCAAAATGAATTAATCGAAACAGAGAAATTTAACAATATTTTAACGCTTGATGGTAACGAAAATGCATATGTTCTTCATAAAGAGCTTGGAGAATGGATGACAGATAACGTTACAGTAGTTCGTGAAAATAAAAAGTTACTAGAAACTGATGCGAAAATTGAAGAGTTAATGGCGCGTTACAAACGCATTAACATTAACGATACAGCAAGATGGAGTAACCAGGGTGCTTCATTTACACGCCAACTTGCAAATATGTTCGAGTTAGCACGTGTTATTACAATTGGCGCATATAACCGTAATGAAAGCCGCGGAGCGCATTACAAACCAGAATTCCCAAATCGTGATGATGCAAACTTCTTAAAAACTACGATGGCGAAATTTGAGGGAGAAGGAAAGGCACCAGCATTCCATTACGAAGAAGTGGATGTTTCATTAATTAAACCACGTAAACGTGACTATTCCTCAAAACATGATGTAGCTGCTAAGGGTGAAGAGAAGGGGGATAAGCAACATGTCTGAGAAAACAATCCGCCTCATCATTACGAGACAAGATGGACCAGATGCACAAGAGTTTGATCAAGAGTTTGAAATTCCATATCGTCCAAATATGAACATTATTTCGGCACTGATGGAAATTCGTCGTAATCCTGTTGATTCAAAAGGAAACCAGACGACTCCGATTGCATGGGATATGAACTGTTTAGAAGAAGTATGTGGTGCTTGTTCGATGGTGATTAACGGAAAACCACGTCAATCATGTACAGCTCTTATTGACCAGTTAGAGCAACCAATTCGCTTAAAGCCGATGAAGACATTCCCGATTGTACGTGATTTACAAGTTGACCGTAGCCGTATGTTTAACGCGTTAAAACGTGTTAAAGCTTGGATTCCAATCGACGGTACGTACGACCTAGGGCCAGGTCCAAGAATGCCAGAGAAAAAGCGTCAATGGGCATATGAACTTTCGAAATGTATGACATGTGGTGTTTGCTTAGAGTCATGTCCGAACGTAAACAGTAAGTCTGACTTTATTGGTCCAGCACCGCTTTCACAAGCACGTTTATTTAACTCGCATCCAACTGGTGAAATGCATAAAGCAGATCGCTTACGTGCAATTATGGGTGATGGAGGACTTGCAAACTGTGGTAACTCTCAAAACTGTGTGCAATCATGTCCGAAAGGTATTCCATTAACAACTTCAATTGCAGCATTAAACCGTGATACAACAATTCAATCGTTCAAAGATTTCTTTGGTAGCGACAATAACTATTAATAAATATTGCCTCTTCATGTTGAAGAGGCAATATTTATAACTTTATATTTCTGTTTATTCAGTTTATTTTAAGGGCGAAAAGGAGAGGGAACGATGAAGAGAATTTCTTATATTGAAGACTTTGAGCAATGGGAAAGTGGTTTTTCATTTTATAATCCTGTCAAAGTTCGTTTTGGTGAAGTAGATATGTTTGGACATGTAAATAATGTCGTTGCTTTTACATATTTTGAAGAAGCGCGTATCGCATTGTTTAAAGAACTCGGATTTATGCAAGAATGGACACATGAATCATCAGAAACGATGATAGTCGTCGCAGATCTACAATGCAATTTTATTAAACAAATTTATTTTGATGAGCAGTTGAAAGTATATGTAAAGGCGGGAGCGGTTGGGAATTCCTCTTTAGATTTACACTATATGGTCAAAAATGCAGAAGGAGAAGTTTGTTTAGTTGGACGCGGTATGATGGTCCAAGCATCGAAAAAAACTGGAAGAGGCGAACCGTGGCCTGAGGAATGGAAGGAATTGCTATTATAATAGAATAAAAGAAAAATAAGAGAGCGATTCGCTCTCTTATTTTTTGTCCTCCATCGCCTCTTCTAATGTTAGGTGGTGCTTATATATGTATGTGGCGTATGGATTACCGACGTAGCGTAAGTGCCACGGTTCATATGCATACTCTGTTGTTTTTGTTTTATCCTCTAAATAACGAATGACAAATCCGAACTCATGGGCATGTTCTGCAACCCATTTTCCTTCTGCTGTCTCTCCGAAGATTGGTTCTAATTGGAATTTAGCAGATTTTGAGCTAATATCCATTGCTAGACCGGTTTGATGCTCACTTGTTCCAGGAATTGCACTTACCGAATCAGCCTCAGCTTTTCCTTGGCGTTTAATATATGTATTATGTAATGACTGTTGGCGTTTGTAAGAACGGTAACCTGAAACTGCTGTAAGTTCTAAACCTTCTTCTTTCGCTGCTTGGAACATTTTTTCAAGAGCGTCTGCAGCATCTTTGCGAAGTAATGTTTTCTCTTTATCTTTTGGACTAGTAAATGGTACGTTCGGTTTCGTCAAATCTTCTGGAATGTACCCATCTGGTAATTTACGATGTTTATTGACTAATACAAGAGCAGAATCTGGATTTGTTACAACGGAAAAATTATCATCTAGTTTCTTTGCATTATGATCAGCTTTTTGAAAAGCAGGAATCTCTTCTTTTTGGTGGTTATTATGTTTTTGATTTTCGACAGCTTTCGCTTCGTTTTGTAGTGGTGATTTAGAACCAAAGTAAACGAAAGATGTGATACCGATTACAATAGTAGCGGCAGAAATAATTATTATTTTTTTCATGATGCCCTGTAATCACAGTCCTTTCTTAATAAAATATGTATCGTTTTTATTATAAGTCTAGTTTGTTGAAAAAGAAATATAAGAGTCGTAACGTAATAGAAATGCAAAGAAAATGTCAGAAAATGTCAGAAGATGTGTGAAAATGTAGTATTTTTTCATATAATTCATTTCTTATCTTTCATGAAGTTCATTTTTTATGTAATATATGTATATAAGAAGATGTAGCGATTATTAAGAATAAAAGACCTCTGGTATAGACTAGGAGTGAATGGGAATGGATTTTGCAACAATTATTGGAAACATTTTAGGAGTATTAGCGGTAGTCGTAGGGATGGTCGTCAAGGGCGCTGACATAACAGCCTTACTAAATCCTGCCGCAGCACTAATTATTTTCGTCGGTACATTTGCTGCAGTGTGTATTGCATTTCCGATGAATCAACTAAAAAAAGTTCCAAAATTATTTAAAGTTCTTTTTGGTTCAAATAAAAAAGATCTAAGTTATGAACAATTGCTAGAATTATTTGTTCATTGGACATCTGAGAGTAGAAAATACGGTATTTTGTCTTTAGAGCAACAATTAGATGAAATTGAAGATGAATTTCTTTTGCGTGGTATGAAATTTGTTATTGATGGTGTATCTGCAGAGGATTTAGAACAAATTTTAGAAGCCGAATTAGAAGCGATTGAAGAGAGACATGCAAAAGGGGCTGCTATTTTCTCGCAAGCTGGTACATATGCACCTACACTAGGGGTTTTAGGTGCTGTTATTGGTCTTGTAGCTGCACTTGGAAATTTAACTGATATTGAAAAGCTAGGGCATGCTATTTCGGGTGCGTTTATTGCAACGATTTTCGGTATTTTTTCAGGTTACGTATTATGGCATCCATTTGCAAACAAATTGAAGCAAAAGTCTGCTGCTGAATTAGAGAAGAAACGTTTAATTATTGATTGTTTATTAATGTTACAAGAAGGTACATATCCGTTTATTATGAAAAACCGCATTTTAGGTGCGCTTTCTGCAACTGAGCGTAGGAAGCTAGAAAAAGGAGCGGAAAAAAATGCGGAGTAAGAAAAATAGAAGAGGCAAAAAGAAAAAACATGAAGAGCATATTGATGAAACTTGGTTAATTCCGTATTCTGATATGTTAACGTTGTTATTTGCATTGTTCATCGTATTATTCGCAATGAGTAGTATAGATGCTGCGAAGTTTAAACAGATGGCAGTTGCTTTTCGAAGTGAGTTAGCCGGTGGAACAGGAAATAAAGAATTTTTAAGCGATCAAAAACCAAATGAGGAAAAAGAATTATCAGCAAATAGCCTTGAGGCAGAACAAGCAAAAAAACAAGCGGAAGATAGAGCTAAAGAAAAAAAAGAAATGGATGAGTTGAAAGCATTACAAAAAAAGATTGATCAATATATTAATGAGAAACAACTATCCTCTTCTTTTCAAACTAAGTTAACTGAAAAAGGATTAATGTTAACGATATTAGAAAATGTACTATTTGATTCAGGGAAAGCAGATGTGAAGTTGGAATCGTTAGGGATTGCAAAAGAGATGTCTAACCTACTTGTTTCAGCATCACCTCGTGAAATTACAGTGTCGGGTCATACAGATACGGTTCCTATCGCAAATGCTCAGTTTGCATCAAACTGGGAGTTAAGTACACAGCGTGCAGTTAATTTTATGCAGGTGTTACTCCAAAATAAAGAATTGCAACCAGAAAAATTTAGTGCAGTTGGTTATGGAGAATACCGTTCAATTGCACCAAATGATACGCCAGAAGGAAAAGCGAAAAATAGACGTGTAGAAGTATTTATTTTACCTTTAACAAGAAATATGCAATAAAAGAGGATGGCGAAGGCCATCCTCTTTGTTATTTTGCATCAAATGATTTTAAATTGTCACGACGGATTTTGTCTTTTTCTGCATCTGATTTTTTGAAATTATAGTCATATAGAGCACCTTCCCAATCACCGTACATTGGATTAGGGAAAATGATGAATTTCTCACCAAATTGTGCTTTTGATTCTGCTACTGTTTCATTGCGATCTTTCACAGATTTTCCATCAAAACCAGTGAAATCAGATAAGTTGTCACCGAAGAATAGGACGATGTCATGTGTTTGAGAAACAAGTTCACGACGCTTTTCTTTCCCTTTTTCTTTCGGGTCCTGTAGTAATATATGTTCTTTCGTCGCTTGAGGAGCACCTACGCGCTCAAGGTTTTTAATTGTTGCATCTAGTTGATTTGTTTTACGATTTGAGATGTAGTAAATATCTACACCTTTAGACTCTGTATATTTTAAGAAATCAATAGCGCCTGGAAGAGCGTCAGCTTCAGCCTTATTAATCCAATCGTCCCATTTATAAGGATAGCCTTTTCCTGTTTTTACGCTCATTGCTTGATGAGGACTGTTATCTAAAACAGTTTCATCTAGATCAAGTACGATAGCAGGTTTTTTTTCTGTCCCTTTTGCAAGAGCTGCATCAAGCTTTAATTGACCAATATTGTAGCCTTGGTAGTAAAGTGCTTTCGTTTCGCCAGCTGTTTGATACCATAAATCGGCCATCAATTGCTGGTCTGTTAATTGTACTTTCTCTTCTTTTGCCACTGTTTTCTCAGCTGTTCCTGAACATGCTACAAGCGATGTGGAAAGAACGACTATAGATAATAAACTGGTAATACCCCTCTTCATCTTCATATGTATCCTCCTCGATGTTAGAAAATCATCTTATATTATATATTAAAATATAAAAAATTTTTTATGAACATTTGCATATTGTCTTTTGTATATATAGTAGTATGTCCTATATTAGAAAGATGGGAAAAATAACAAAAAGTGATTTGACGTGTTTTATTGTCGAAATGACAATTATAATTGACAAATATATCTTTGTTATTTACAATTTTAACTAAATAAAACAAATGGTGGATGTGGGATCATGATACGTATAAAAGATTGAAATATAGTACTATATTTTATTTCGAACAATCATAGTCTTTAATAGAGAGTACGAATGATACTAAAGGGGAGGCTTTATACATTGAGTTTACAAATTCAAAACTTAACAAAAATATTCGGAGAATCTAAAGCGGTTAATGGTTTGCAAATCTCGTTACCGAAAGGTGAAGTGTTAGGGTTACTTGGCCGAAATGGTGCAGGGAAAACAACGACAATTAAAATGTTACTAGGTTTATTAACGCCAAATGAAGGTTCTATTACGTGGGATGGAAAATCATTTGGTGATAGCGGGGTAACAATTGGATATTTACCAGAAGAAAGAGGCTTATATACAAAAAGTAGAGTAATAGACCAGTTGCGATATTTTGGTAGATTAGAAGGAATGACGAAAAAAGAAGTAGATCTTGCAATTGATTACTGGTTAGAGCGCTTAGCAATCCCAGAATATAAATTCAAAACAGCAGGAGAACTTTCAAAAGGGAATCAGCAAAAAATTCAATTGATTGCTGCTCTTCTTCATGATCCAGAACTTCTTATTTTGGATGAACCATTTAGCGGACTTGATCCAGTTAATGCTGGAATGTTGGCTAGTATTATTGGAGAACAAGTACAGAGCGGAAAGACAATTATTTTATCTAGTCACCGTATGGAGCAAGTAGAGGCTTTTTGCCAACATGTATGTATTTTGAAAAAAGGTGAAGCAGTCGTAGAAGGACAATTAAGTGATATTAAGAAAGAATACGGTTTTCGTAATTTAACAATCGAAGATACAAAAGAGAATGAAAAGGGATTAGAAGCTATACATGTCCCGTATGAAAAACAACAAGGCCTTCTTTATGTGAAAGTACAAGATGATGCAGAAGCTCTAAAGATTTTGCAACAATTGCAAGAACAAGGTGTTGGTTTACGACAATTTAAAATGTTAGAGCCGACGTTAAACGAAATCTTTGTAGAGAGGGCGAAATAAAGATGCGTAAATTTTCTCATGTATTTTCATTTTATTTTAAAGAAGCATTTTTATCTAAAAAATCATTAATTACGAGTGCGATTTTATTTTTGGTTGTGTTTGGGATTTTTGCATTTAATCATTTTACTTCAGGCGATGATAAAAATAAGGATAAAGATAAAATTGCAGTTGTAGTAGAGAGTTCCACATACAAAGTACAAAAAGAAGAGCTAAATAAGCTATTGCCATCAGCAAAAATAACGGTCGGTTCAAAAGATGATTTTGATAAACTACATAAGCAAGTAGAAGAGGGAGATTTAGATGGTCTATTCCATGTGACGGAAAAGAATGGAGTTCCAGAAGTTACGTATATGTTTAATAAGTTACCTAGTGAAACAACTTCTACAATTATAGCTAGTTATTTAAAAGCGCAATATACGGCGGTAACAATTGCTAAACATAATGTTTCACCGGAAATTGCACAGCAATTGCAAACCGAAATTTCTGTGAAACAAGAAGCGATAAAAGATCGTTCTGCTTCCGCAGGAATCGCATATTTCTTTACATTTGCTTTGTATATGTTTATTGTCATGTTCGGAAGTACAATTGCGATGAATATTGCTTCTGAAAAAGCTTCTCGCGTTATGGAAGTTATGATTCCGAAAGTAAAACCACTTACGATGATGTATGCGAAAATTTTAGCGGTTGTTTCAACGGCGTTATTACAACTTGCCATATTGGCATGTGGTTACTTGGTTCCTTGGTTACTAGGATGGGTAGATTTAGAAAATGGTTCATTATTTGGAGCGCCAATTGATTTTACAAAGATAGATGCACAAGTTATCGGTATGTTCCTTATTTATTTTGTTACAGGATATTTCCTTTATGCGATGATGTATGCGGCTGCTGGAGCGGTTGTCTCTAGGACTGAGGATTTACAAGGTGTTATATTGCCAGTATCGATTTTAATAATGGCCGCGTTCTTTATAAGTATTAAATCGCTAGGTGATCCAAATAGTACTGTTGTTGTTGTAAGTTCTTACGTTCCATTCTTCAGCCCGATGATCACATTTTCACGCTTTGTAGCTGGTGAAGCTGGTATGTTAGAAATTACGATAACAATGGCGGTTCTTTTAACAACAATCGGTATATTAAGTGCTGTTACAAGCCGCATTTACGTAAATGGTGTAATGAATTACTCAGAAAAAGTGAAATTTAAAGATTTAGCGAAATTTATAAAGCGTCAATAAGGAGAGAAAAGCATGATTTTCTAATGGAATCATGCTTTTTCTTTATGTATAAATTAAAAATAGTATATAATAATAAGAGTCGTCTTTTAATAGAATGAATAAAAAGGAGGGTGTGCAGATGGGAATTAGTAGTCGTTTTACAGTAGGTGTTCATATGTTAACGTTACTTGCAATAGATCGAAACTCTCGCTGTACCTCTGAATGGATTGCTGGTAGTGTGAATACAAATCCAGTTGTGATTCGTCGCATTACAGGAATGTTGAAGAGAGCGGGACTTGTTGATGTACAAGCTGGTAAAGGTGGTACGACACTTGCTCGTGATTTAGATGAAATTACATTACTTGATGTATATAAAGCTGTGGAAGTTGTAGAAGAAGGACATCTATTTTCTTTCCATGAAAATCCCAACATTGAATGTCCAGTAGGAGCTAATATTCAATCGGTATTAGAGATTGTTTTAATACAATCGCAAGAAGCGATGGAAAACGTACTTGCAAATGTAACGGTGCAGCAGTTAGTTACAAATTTAAAGTCGAAAATTAAAGAATAAAAAAAGCGAGCTTCCTCATGATGAGGGCTCGCCTTTTTTTATTCGGAAATATTGAAAATTCTATTTTTCAGTATTTAAAATAAACTTTCCTACAACAGCTGCTACGATACCACCAAAAATTGGGGCAACGATGAACACCCATAGTTGAGAAATTGCTTCTCCGCCAGCGAATAGAGCTGGTGCGATACTACGAGCTGGGTTAACAGATGTTCCAGTTAACGGAATACCTAATAAGTGAATTAATACTAATGTGAAACCAATTACTAGTCCAGCTAAAGAAGAACTTCCCTTTTTACCTGTTACAGCAACGATAACTAAAACAAATACGAAAGTTAAAATGAATTCAACTAAAAATGCTCCAGATAAACCAAGAGTTCCAAAACTATTTTGTCCTAAATTATCTAAAGGTAATTTAGCAGATCGTAAAATTGTTACTAACGTTGCAGTTCCTAATAAACCACCTAAAATTTGGGCTAATAAATAATAGCTAAGTTCCATAGCGTTCATTCTTTTGTTGATGAACATAGCGATTGATACTGCTGGATTAATATGACATCCAGAAATTGTTCCAATGCTATATGCCATAGCCACGATAGATAATCCGAAAGCCATAGCGATACCTAACGTTCCAATTCCTTCAATTCCGCCACCAATGACAGCTACTCCAGTTCCGAATAATACAAGTACAAACGTACCAATAAATTCAGCAATTGCTTTTTTTAACATAATTTACCTCCTAATAATGCGCATGAAACGTATTATAACATAAGTTTTAGTATAAACAGCTAATAAAATACTATTCTGATAAGGCGAAATAGGGAGACAATAAAAATAGATATGGTTCTATAGAGAAGAACCATATCTATTTTTATGCTGATTTTTTTGTTTAATGACTGGAGTAGAACGGTTTAAAACACTATTTACGACCATTCCTAACATTATAATAATCATCCCAATCAGTGACAGACCGCTAGGGAATGAACCATTTAAGAAAATAATCTCACCAAGCACAGTGAAGACCATCGTTCCAGCTTGTGTTGCTTCAACAGCTCCAAGTAAAGCAAGATTGTTTTTTGCTAAGTCAGTAGCAAAGAAAAATGTCATCGTCGCAATAACTCCGGAACATAATGCTAACAAAAATCCTTGCATCATTTGACTTGATGATGGAATACCGGTAGTGGAAAATCCGTATATACCAAGTAGGATTGTAATAGGGAGACTTCCGATTGCCATTCCTAATACACGTTGGAATGTATCAAGACGCCCGCCAACAAGTTCCATCATTTTTCGGTTACCGAAGGGATATAAGAAAGCTGCTAAAACGACAGGTAAAAAACCAGAAATGAATTGAGTCATTGTAATATGACCCGCTTCAGTAGCTTGCATACAAAGTACACCAAGTAAAATAAATAAAGCGACGTATAAACTGCGTAGTGGAATTTTTCCACGCACAAGTTTTGTACCTGATTTTGTTTCTATTTTAATGAAGAATAATGGCGATAAAAGTAAACCTGCTAATATCGTAACTTGCCAAGTTCCAGCAACGAGCCAAGCTGGAGAAAAAACAGCTGCGAAACTTAATAAAGAATAGAAGCCGATGCCAGCGACCGAGCCCCACCCGATCCATACAAATGGATGTTTTTTTAATTCTGCCCATAAAGCTCCTAAGTTTTTGCGAAATAAAACGATAAGGAATAAAATAGGGAGAGCAAATAGAAAACGGAAGGAAGCAGTCCAAGCCCAGCTTGTTCCAGATACATTCATTGCTCTGTTAATAATAAAGGTTGCAGAAAAAAAGGCCGATGATAAAAGACCTAGTAATATTGCGCGCATGAAATATAACACTCCTTTTGGAAAAAATAATTATGTATAGTATAATATACTTTAATATAATAAAAGTAAACTTTTTTATACTTTAAGGTGGTTTTATAGATGAAAGAAAATGAAGATATGCAAACGAAAGAAGTAATTCAGCAAGTAGGTCAGCTATTAAGACAAATTCGAAATGAACAAAAATTAAGTTTAGAAGAATTAGCCCAAAAAACAGGGGTTAGTAAATTAACATTAGGGAAAATTGAGAGAGGCGAAACGAATCCAACGTTAGCTGTCATTTGGAAAATAACGAAAGGGTTATCGATTCCTTTATCGAGATTAATGGTTGTTGGAGAACCTGTAGCTGTTGCGCGCTGCGGAGAAGGATTTGCAGTAGATGTAGGACAAGCATGGCATTTAGAAACGATGTTCCGTTACACGAAAGAAACAGGGATGGAAATGCACCGTGCTTGTTTAAGAGCGAATAGTATATATGAACCGGAAGCTCATCATGAAGGAGCAATTGAGCTTGTAACAGTAATGAAAGGGAAAGTTTCTATTCAAGTTGAGAATGACGTATATGTGCTAAATGAGTTTGACTCCATTCAGTTTGAAGCTAATAAGAAACATAGTTATAAAAATGAAGAGGATGAAGTAGCGGTATTACATTTAACGATGAAATATTCTTCATGAAAAAATCCCCTATAGAAAAATCTATAGGGGATTTTTTATACGCTATGCTCAAATATATGAAAGAATGTTATTAGTAAGAGCGTGGCATAAGTAATAAACAAATAAAATAAACTAAAAACCCCGTCCCAAAACATAAAATAGCAATGACCCAAAGTATGCGAATGAGAGTAGAGCTAATATCAAAATATTCTCCTAAACCACCGCATATACCAAATAACATTTTATCAGTTTCGGATTTATATAACCTCTTCGACATATTATGATCCTCTCCTTTTTATATCACCGCTGTTATGTATGAGTGATACAGTGTACTTTTATTCTATATGGAAATTTATGAGAAGACCATTAGGTTATATTACATTTTTTTGTGAAAGGACAATACAGTGGATTAATTGTCTTAATTTTCAGTTGGTATTAAAATGAAAATGAGGGTGTGACGTATTTTCTAATATAAGGTGGGGAAATGGTAATGACATTATATTGGTTGACTAATGTAAAGCTTGAAACAGGTTATACATATGAAGAAGCGAAAATTTCACAAACGGAAACTGAGATATGCAGTCTTCTTATTGAAGATGGGCGAATTAAAAGAATTATATCGGGAATCGCCCAAGAGGAAGGAACGTTAACTTTTGATGCTAATCGTTTATTAGTTTTACCAGCTTTTGAAGAGATGCATATTCATATTGATAAAACATATTATAGTGGGCCTTGGAAAGCTTGTATGCCAGCAGAAAATATTTTTACACGTTTTAATGAAGAAAAAACGATTTTACCAAAGCAATTAGCAACTGCTCAAGACAGGGCGGAAAATATGCTAGAGTTATTGCTTCGAAATGGTGCAACAAATATTAGAACGCATTGTAATGTGGATCCGGTTATTGGACTTCGTAATTTAGAGGCAACGTTAGCGGCTTTAGGAACATATAAAGATCGGTTGTCTGGTAGAATAGTTGCATTTCCGCAACATGGATTATTGCGAAGTAATTCTATGCAACTTGTGAAAGATGCGATGCGTATGGGCGCACAATTAGTTGGCGGAGTGGACCCTGCTACAGTAGATAATGATATTGAAAAATCATTACATACGATTATGGACATTGCGGTAGAATTTAACGCGGATGTTGATATTCATTTGCATGATGCAAATAACCTTGGAACGTTTACAATGAAGAGATTGGCAAGTCTAACGGAAGAAGCAGGATGGCAAGGTCGTGTAACAATTAGTCATGCGCTTGGACTTGGTGGTGTTACTGATAAAGAAGCTGAAGAAGTGGCAGAAAGACTAGCAGCATTAAAGATTGATATCACTTCAACTGTTCCAATCGGTAAACAAGTAATCCCAATTCCATTATTAGATCGAAAAGGAGTTAAAGTTTCATTAGGAAATGATAGTATTACAGATCATTGGTCTCCGTTCGGCACAGGTGATATGCTTCAAAAGGCAAATCGATCGGCAGAACGATTTGGTTGGAGTGATGAAAGGTCTTTAGGGAAAGCTCTTCGTTTTATTACTGGAGGGAAAGAAACGTTAAATAATGAAGGGAAACGAGTGTGGCCGAATGTAGGGGATGAGGCAAGTTTTGTTTTAACGAATGCAACATGCTCCGCGGAAGCAGTGGCTCGTCAAACAGAGAAGCGTGTAGTTATGTATAAAGGGAATGTTGTTATAGGGGATTTAGATCAAGTGAAATCTGATAATCTTGTATAGAAGAATCGTTTAGATGTTTTGAGAAGGGTTCTAATTGTGAAAATAGAACCCTTCTTTTTTATTTAGTAGAAACAGGGAAGTACTATACTTCCTTATAAGGAAGCAAGAAGGGATGAAAAGTTTGGACAATCAACATAATCAAAATCATATTATGGGAACTTTGCAATGGTTTATTTTTTTATTAGCAAACTCAATCGCGCTACCAATTGTCGTTGGCGGATTATTTCATCTTACGACGGAAGAAGTATTTTATTTAATGCAGCGTACGTTTTTCGTAGTTGGTATATCTTCTTTTTTACAAGGATGGCTTGGACATAAGCTTCCGATTGCGGATGGACCAGCTGGATCTTGGGTTGGTGTATTTACCGTGCTTGCTTATGCAACTGTAGGGCAGGATCAATTACATAGTACATTGCAAATTTTAGAATTAGGAATGATGGTTGCGGGAGTTGTTTTAATAGGGCTAGGAGTAACGGGAGTTATCGGGCGTATTTTATTTTTATTTACGCCGCTCGTGACAGGGACGTTCTTACTTTTATTATGTTTACAATTAAGTGGTGTATTTTTAAAAGGAATGCTAGGAATTACAGCTACTGTTTCTCAAATTGATGGATTTACAGCATTAATTGCTTTTGGCATATTTTTATTCGTAGTCATACTCTCCAACTTCGGAAAAGGGTTTGTTAAAAGTTATGCGGTTTTAATAGGGTTAATTAGTGGCTGGATTATTTTTCTCATTGCAGGAAAAGTGACGATCCCATCTCAAGTAACTCATTTTGTGCAACTTCCACATATATTCGCGTGGGGAATTCCAAAATGGAATACAGGTATGGCTGTATCAAGTTTCGTTATGGTATGTATTTTAGTTTCAAATACAGTGGCAGCTATTATAGCAATTAATCAAGCTACCATTCATAAAGCGACTATTGAACAAAAACAGTTGAAGGATGGAACGTGGGTTGGAGGGATTTCACATATCATTTCCTCTGTATTTTCAACTGTAGGTGTCGTTCCGTTACCAGCAACGGCAGGGTTTATACGCTTAACAAAACAAAAATATATACGATCGTTCTTAATGGCATGTGCGTTACTAGTCGTAATGTCTCTTTTTCCAAGTATCATTCGTTACTTAGCGTCTTTACCATCCGCTGTCGCATCGGCCGTTTTAATGGCTTCGTTCGTACAGTTAATTGGAATTGGATTTAATAATATAAAACAAGTGCCAATGAGCGAAAGGAATGTAACGATTTTAGGAGTTGCTATATTATTTGGAAGTGGTGTTATGTTTTTACCGTCTGGAGCACTCCAATCCTTGCCGTCTGTGATGCAATATATATTCGGAAATGGTTTGTTCGTAGGTACAGTTGTCAGCATATTACTAGAACAAATATGGCGTACTGAAAAGTAAGTGGATAAAAAGAGTGTACGCACTGTATAAAAGTCTAAAATAACATAAGAAATAAAGCCCATTTTCATTCACCACCTGCACATTTCGTTCATACAATATCTTGACTAAATAAACACCCAACTTACACATATACAGCTCTGGCTTAAGCAAGGAGGGTTATACCAGTTGAAGGAAAAAGCGTATCAATCTAAACCGTTACTCACAAAGAGAGAAAGAGAAGTATTTGAATTACTGGTTCAAGATAAAACGACGAAGGAAATTGCAGGTGAACTGTTTATAAGTGAAAAAACAGTACGTAATCACATCTCAAATGCAATGCAAAAGCTAGGGGTTAAAGGACGTTCACAAGCAGTTGTTGAGCTTCTTCGTATGGGAGAGCTCGAACTATAAGAAAGCAGCCGACTTTTATACAAAAGGTCGGCTATTTTTTTGTTTGTTTCATGCTCCATATGAATGATAAGAATGTTTCATACATAAATAGGTAGTAAGGAGGGGATATGTTGAAAAGGGTATTATTAGTTTCAACAAGCGCTCATGATTTAAATGGACACCCGACTGGTTTGTGGCTGGAAGAGCTCGCAGCTCCTTATCATTTATTTAAAAAAGCTAAGTTCGATGTTGATATTGTGTCGATAAAAGGCGGGAGAGTACCAATTGATAGAGTGTCTATTCCGAATGGCATACCTCGTGAATTTAAGCAGGTCGCTTCTTTATTGCAAAATACGAGGGCGATTTCAACTGTTCATTCTTCAGAGTATGATGCGGTATTATTTGGTGGTGGGCACGGGGCGATTGTAGATTTTCCAGGTAATCCATATGTAGCAAATTTAATTGAGAATATGTACAATAATAACCGGATCGTAGCGGCTGTTTGTCACGGGGTAAGTTCTTTAGTTGGTGTGAAAAATAAAGATGGCTCGTTTTTTGTTGCCGGTAAGCGTATAACAGGTTATACAAACGATGAAGAAAAAGCTGTACATTTAGAAAATCGAGTTCCGTTTTTGCTAGAAAGTAAGTTGAAAGAAGAAGGGGCTTTATTTTATGTAGCACCTAATTTCACGCCGCATGTTGTAGTAGATGGGCGTTTGATTACAGGGCAGAATCCGCAGTCTAGTGTGGGAATAGGTAAGGCTATAAAAAGAGCTGTAAATAAATTATAGAAAAGGTGCCCGCTACTAACAAAGGTAGCGGGTACTTTTTATGTATAGCGTAGATTGAAATTGTAATAAACTAAAAAGACGTAATGAGTATAATAACTTCATTTATAAACATTCATGAATTTGCTATACTATTTTGTATGAACAAAAGGGGAGGCTCTTTTAAATGAGAAAAGTAGCGTGTGCAAATACTTATATTAATAAAATAAAGCCCGTTATTCGAAAGACGAGTTTTAGCCAATTAAAAATAGATGAAATTGCGAAATATATGGATATTAGTAAAGCTACTTTATATAAACGTTTTTCTTCGAAAGATGAGATTATTGAGGCAGTAGTAGAGGATTTTATAAACTATCTTCTTGAAGGAGATGCGGATAATCAAGATGAAAGTATGTCGTTTACAGAACGTTTCCAAAAGACGTTTATCCATTCTTTAAAATGTGTGACGTATATTTCGGATGTCTTTTTACAAGATTTGAAAGAAGCGTATCCGCATTTGTCGGATCAATTAGTCGCTGCACAACAAAATCGCAATCGTAATTTGCAAATGTTTTTTGAATCGGGTATGGAACAAGGTTACTTTAATAAAATGAATGCGCAACTATTTATGGTGCAAGATGATGTGATGTTAAGACGCATTATAGATCATACTTTTTGCATTCAGTACGATATTACGTTAAAGCAAGCGATACTTGATTTCTACAATTTGAAGAAATACCAACTGTTTAAACCGGAATTTTTAGATGTAGTTGATGATTCTGAAATTGAAAAAGAAATTATAGCTAATCTACAAATGATTTCGTAAAAAAAGCAGATTTCCCTTACTAGAGGGAAATCTGCTTTTTTAGTACATATTATTTTTGCAACTGTTTTAATACTAATTCAGCTACTGAACCACCTGAAGCAGGGTTTTGACCAGTAATTACACGATTATCTTCTACAGCGTAAGCTTCCCAAGGTTGCGCAGCTTTTTCGTAAAGTCCCCCATATTTAACGAGTTCATCTTCTGTTAAAAATGGAACGAATTGATCTAATTCAGCTAGTTTCTCTTCTTCATTTGAGAATCCTGTTACTTTTTTATCGTTAATTAAACGATCCCCGTTACTTAATGTGATATGGAATAAACCAGCAGCTCCGTGACAAACAGAGGAAACAATTCCGCCATTTTCATAAATGTTGCGGCTAATAGTTTGAAGTTCTTTGTTTTCTGGGAAGTCCCAAATAACTCCGTGACCACCCGCGTAATAAATAACAGCGTAGTCTTCCTGATTCACTTCACTCGGTTTCATTGTAGAACCGAGACGATTCATAAATTCTTTCTTTTGATACCATTCCCAATCAATGCTCTCCGCCATCGCTAAACTATGCGGATCAATCGGTGTATAGCCGCCTTGTGGACTGACATAATCTACTTCGTAACCAGCTTCTTCTACTTTTTTAACGAAATGGACAGCTTCACCAAGCCAAAGCCCGGTAGCTCTATTTAAATTTGGGTATTTTTCTACGCTCGTTAATACAACTAACATTTTTTTCTTCATCATAATCCTCCTGTAATGTTTCTTCTATATAAAAGTTCTTTATTTACTTAATTATATTAAGTTAGAAATTGCAAATTTGAATAACCATGTCAGTCCCCCTTATACCGGATTCGAAATTAGTGTATAACAATTTTTGGACAAAGTAAACTAAAAACACTAAATTAGTTTACTTTGTATATTTTTCGTTGACAAACTGTAATGCTGAAACTATGATAGTTCCATGAATATCGAACAACATAATGTTACGTTTCGAATTCAATTTGTCGCGCGATAAATTTATACATTTGATGAAGTTGTTTAGTAGTGATAGAGGAGCTAAACAACTTTATTTTTCATTTACAGTTACTACAATCAGAAGAGGTGTTACGCATGGGGAAAGATATAAGTAACCATTCAAAATGGTTTGTTTTCACATTATGTTTTATCGTTTTATTAGGACCGATGAATGCGGTTTTATTTAATGTAGCGTTAGAGGATATTGCTAATGATTTATCTATTAGTCAATCGAAAGTAAGTTGGGTTGTAGTAGGTTATTCCTTAGTTGTCGGTATTGGTTCGATGATATATGGGAAGTTGGCTGATCGTTATAGCGTAAAAAAACTATTGGTTATTTCAATTATCATATTTGTAGCGGGTTCTATTATTGGATTTATGAATCAATCTTATGCGATTACCATTCTTGCAAGATTAGTGCAGGCGAGTGGGGGCGCGGCGTTTATTGCGCTTAGTATGATTGCAGTGGCAAAATTAGTTGCTCCTGCTAAGAAGCCTGGTGCATTAGCGACGATTAGTTCTTCTATTGCATTAGCGATAGGCATTGGTCCTTTAGTTGGCGGGGCTATTACAAATACATTAGGGTGGCCATATTTATTTTTGTTTATGGTTATTTCAGTAGTGGGGATTTTCTTGCTTATAAAATTTATGCCAGAAGAAGCGCAGCATACGGATGAAGCGTTTCATTTTGATTACATTGGAGCGGCGTTATTATTTGCATTCATTACGACTGTTTTATTAGGTGTCAATATTAATAGTTGGCTATTTGTGTTATCGGTAGCTTTCTTATTTTTATTCACGGTTCGTATGAAGAACGCGGAGCATCCATTTATTGATATTGAGTTATTTTCGAACAAACCATTTCTTCGTTTAATAGCGGTCGGGTTTATAATTAATGTTGCGCTATGTGCTAGTTTGTTATTATTACCATTACTGTTAGGAAGAGGGCACGGATTGTCGCCATTCGTTATCGGAATTGCATTGTTTGTTGCATCACTCTTTGGTATTGTATCTAGTTTTATTACGGGAAAGATTGTCCCTTCGTTTGGAAATGTGAATATGATTTATGTAGCGTCCGTCATTATGATCGTTGGCTTTTTAATTTTAGGGCTTATTCCGAACGGGAACTTAATCATTATTTTAGTGGCGGTTATTTTAACATTTATGAGTTATTCAGCTATTCAAGTATCATTAAACACATTTATACCGAAAACATTACATCCAGCTAAAGTTGGAGTCGGTCTTGGTTTATATAATTTAATTAACTTTTTCGGTATGGCATTTGGGCCAGCTGTAGCGAGCAAAGTTATGGAATCTACAAATAGTTATCGTTTGAATTTTATTTTAATCATCATTTTAATTTCTGCTCATTTCTTCTTATTAATAGGAATGTCTTCTTTCCAAAAAAAGATGGAGCAATAAAGTGAAACTTTAATTAGTGGGGGGCATCCCCCACTAATTATTAGCCCCCATATAACTTCTTTGCTTTCGCTGAATTTTGAGGTGGGGGTCTTACTGTCCGGCAAAGAGCGGGGTAAATACGCAATTTATATAGAAGAAACCGACTTTCATATAGAAGATCGGTTATTTTTCTGTCTTGCAAATTATGAAAAAAAGGAGCAAAATAAAAAAGGTCCTGATCTATATAGGTACAAATGAAAATTTTTATACAGGGGCACTTTAAGTTAGCGAACTTAAAGTGTGTAAAATATACTGATAAACATAAAAGATGATGAATGAGAAAACGGGTGATTAAGTTGAATAGAGCGATCGGTGTTATTGATTCAGGAGTGGGCGGTTTAACAGTAGCGAAGGAATTAATTCGTCAGTTGCCGAAAGAGCGTATTATATATTTAGGGGATACAGCACGTTGCCCTTATGGTCCGCGTTCTCGTGAAGAAGTGCGTCAATTTACGTGGGAAATGACGGAGCATTTATTAGATTTAAATATCAAAATGTTAGTTATTGCGTGTAATACAGCAACTGCGGTTGTATTAGAAGAAATGCAGAAACAATTACCAATTCCAGTAGTTGGAGTTATTCATCCAGGATCACGTACAGCTTTAAAAGTGACAAATACGTATCATGTTGGGATTATTGGAACGATTGGAACAGTAAAAAGTGGCGCCTATGAAGAGGCGCTAAAGTCTATTAATAACCGTGTTATGGTAGAAAGTTTAGCGTGCCCACCTTTCGTTGAGCTTGTAGAGAGTGGGAATTTCGAAAGTGAAATGGCGTATGAAGTTGTAAGAGAAACATTGCAACCGTTGAAAAGTACTGACATTGATACGCTTATTCTAGGATGTACACATTATCCGATTTTAGGTCCTGTTATTAAAAAGGTAATGGGGGATCAAGTACAATTAATTAGTTCGGGTGATGAAACAGCGCGTGAGGTAAGCACGATTTTATACCATAGTAAGATGCTAAATGAGGGAGAAGAACAAAGTGATCATCTCTTCTTAACGACTGGTAAAATAGGCCTGTTTAAAGAAATTGCATCAAAGTGGTTCGGTCAGCCGATTGAAAATGTGAAGCATATCAATTTAGAAATAGAATAATAGTAGATTCATATAAGAGAACTCCTGAGAAATCAGGGGTTTTTTCTGTATAAGCAGCCATAGCTTGTTCTAAAACATGAAACAGCTCGTATACATAATAGTACAAACTTAGATTTTAGGGGGGAATGGCATGCCTAAATCCACTTTTAAATGGGTTGTTGGTGCTACTGTGAGTGCGATTTTATTATCAGGGTGTGGCTTGTTAAATCAAGAGAAAGCGACAGAACAAATTGATCCGCCAAAAAAAGTTACGTATACAGAAGGTGAAAAGAAAGAAACTGCTAAAAAAGATAAACAAGGGCAAACAGTAAATAGAGAGTTATACCTCGTTGATAAAAATGGATATGTCGTACCGCAAACTATTGCAATGCCTACTCCGAAAGCGAATGAAGTTGTCCAGCAAACGTTAGAGTATCTTGTGAAAGATGGACCAGTTACAAATTTATTGCCAAATGGATTTCGAGCAGTCCTTCCAGCGAATACGACGATGACCTTGAATTTGAAAAAAGGCGGGACAGCAGTAATTGATTTCTCTAAAGAAATGAAAAATTATTCAAAAGAAGAAGAACGTCAAATTGTTGAATCAGTAGCGTGGACTTTGACTCAATTTACAGAAATAAAACAAGTGCAGTTCCAAATAAATGGTGAAAAGTTAGCGAAGATGCCTGTTGCGGGTACACCGCTTGGTGAAGGTGTAAGTCGTGCGAATGGAATTAACTTTGATGATGAACAAGTAGCAGATGTGACGCATACAAAACCGGTTACACTTTACTTTATGGCGCAAAATAATAATAAGCAGCAATATTACGTACCAGTAACAAGGCGCGTTGCAGAAGGAAAAGAAAATGATTACTCGGCAATTGTGGATGAGCTTGTAAAAGGTCCGATTCAAGGATCGCTACTAAATGATTTTAATCCAGGAGCTAAGCTTATTACGAATCCAAAAGTGGAGAACGGAAATATTACATTAAACTTTAATGAAAATATATTTGTGAACCCAGACAAAAACATGATTTCAAATTATGTGTTGAAATCGTTAGTCTTATCTTTAACGGAAAAACAAGGTGTGAAAAATGTTTCTATTGAAGTGAATGGGAAAGCAAATCTTATGGATGAGAAAGGTGAAAAGTTAATAAAACCTGTTGATCGTCCACAAAACGTGAATACAGGTAGTTTTTAATCGCGAATAATTTGATATACTTATGTAAGAAAGGGGAATTGCTTTTTGAGTTCCCCTTCTTTTATTGTTATACATAGCGTACATTTAAATTTGGCTATACTAATGAGAGTATTTATGAGGGGGTTATTTTTATGCGAGTAGATGGTAGAGGAAAAGCAGAGCTACGCCATATACATATTCATACAAATTATTTAAAACATCCAGAGGGATCAGTACTAATTGAAGTTGGAGATACAAAGGTAATTTGTTCAGCGACAATTGAAGAGCGTGTACCGCCGTTTATGCGCGGAGAAGGAAAAGGCTGGGTAACAGCAGAATACTCAATGATTCCACGTGCGACAGAGCAACGTACAATCAGAGAGTCAAGTAAAGGGAAAGTAACAGGGCGCACAATGGAAATCCAGCGTTTAATTGGACGAGCATTACGTGCGGTTGTTGATTTAGAAGCGCTTGGCGAAAGAACGGTTTGGATTGACTGTGATGTAATTCAAGCGGATGGCGGAACGAGAACAGCTTCTATTACAGGTGCTTATGTAGCGATGGTATTAGCTTTTGAAAAATTATTGCAAGCAGAAAAAGTATCTAAAATTCCGGTGAAAGATTATTTAGCGGCAACGTCAGTAGGTGTTGTTGAAGAACAAGGTGTTGTTTTAGATTTAAATTATGCTGAAGATTCTAAAGCAGACGTTGATATGAACGTTATTATGACTGGAAAAGGTCAGTTTGTTGAAGTGCAAGGAACTGGAGAAGAAGCGACGTTTAGCAGAGCTGAATTAAATGAATTACTTGATGCTGCTGAACAAGGGATTTTCCAACTTGTTGAAAAGCAAAAAGAAGCGTTAGGTGACATCGTATCTCATATAGAGTAGAGGTGGAAAATATGAAGCAAGTTGTTGTAGCGACGAAAAATCTTGGGAAAGTACGTGAGTTTGCTGAGTTATTTGAGAGATTTGACTTAGAAGTGAAATCTTTACACGATTTTCCTCATATTGAAGAAGTCGAAGAAACTGGTGAAACATTTGAAGAAAATGCAATTTTAAAGGCGGACAGTCTTAGTAGACAGTTGAATTCCATCGTAATTGCGGATGACTCTGGTCTTATTGTAGATGCCTTAAACGGGAAACCAGGTGTGTATTCAGCTCGTTTTGCTGGAGAGCCGAAAGATGATCAGGCGAATATAGATAAGGTGTTACAAGGGTTAACTGACGTCGATTTAGAAAAACGTACAGCTCGTTTTTACTGTGCGCTAGCAGTTGCTTTCCCTGAAGCAGATAAAGAGCCGGTTATTGTAAACGGAACGTGCGAAGGGAAAATTCTAGAACAGCGCCGCGGGGAAAATGGTTTCGGATACGATCCGATTTTTTATGTAGAAGAATATAAAAAAGCGATGGCTGAGCTAAATTCGGATGAGAAAAATGCGATTAGTCACCGCGGACGCGCTCTTCGTAAATTAGAAGAAAAAATCCCAGAATGGTTTTTAGAAGAATAAGGGAGAGAGATTGATGAAAGCTTTAATCGTGAGCGATAGTCATAGCTCTGTGAAGGAATTACAGCAGTTAAAAGAGAATTATGAAGGGAAAGTAGATGTCATGATTCATTGTGGTGATTCAGAGCTAACGCCTGCTCACGAAGAGCTACAAGGTTTCCAAGTTGTAAAAGGGAATTGTGATTATGCTAACTTTCAAGATGAAATTGTAACTGATGTAGATGGAATTCGTTTCTTAGTTGTACACGGTCATCGTCATAATGTGAAAATGACGTTACAAACGTTAGCGTATCATGCAGCAGAAGTAGGAGCGCAAGTAGCATGCTTTGGACATTCTCATATATTAGGGGCAGAATTAATTGATGGGATTTTATTTATTAATCCAGGAAGTATTTTGCTCCCACGCTCTCGTGTGGAAAAAACATTCGCTTTATTAGAAATGGATGAAAATCATATAGAAGTTCGTTTTGAAACATTAGATGGACAGCTGGTGGAACAAGCAATTTTTAAAAGAGGATAAGAAAAATTATCCTCTTTTAAAAAAGTGTTGACTTTATAAGTGGTTATGAATATAATAAATATTGTCGATAGGGCAACGGCGCTAACGAAGAAAAATTAAATAACATATGCGGGTGTAGTTTAGTGGTAAAACAAGAGCCTTCCAAGCTCTGGTCGAGAGTTCGATTCTCTTCACCCGCTCCATGTCCCAGTAGCTCAGCCGGATAGAGCATACGCCTTCTAAGCGTACGGTCGGGAGTTCGAATCTCTCCTGGGACGCTAATAAAACCTTGTTATCTTTTGATAACAAGGTTTTTTGTTTGTTTTAAATTAGTTATTAATAAATTTTTCAAAGACAAAACCGTAATCTTTCACGTTATATTGCTTTTTCGTATCAACGAGCCAGTTAAAGGCGATCTCGTTCATCTCTTTAAACTGTTCTGCTAAATTTACTTGTGCATTTGAAATACGGCTGAAAGCGTTAGATGCCATATCTAAACTTTTATGTGCATACTGCAATGTAATGTCGTTGTCGTATGAAATTTCTTCGATTTTAAGAAGAGCCTTATATAAATCTTTTAATTCTTCAATATGTTTTTTATGAACATCAATTGAGTAATGCTCATCCCCCATTTGAAATTTAATTTCTACATCTAAATCAATCGTTCCTGCAGTTTCAAGTGCTACGTTTTTAATTTGATATTTACTATAGCTAAAGCGGCGTAATGTACGTTTTTTACTTGTAGCACTTGTACCATCTAGGTGAATTAATCCTTTGTTTGTAAAGCAATATTCATCCGATTTTGATTTAATAAGAAAGTAAATTTTCTCCCCATCTTCATGCATTACGTAATCATCAGCATCGACCTTATCGTAATCTTTTGGTGTGATAACGGAACCTACATCGCTTAATCCTAAAACGTCAGCTGCCATTTTTTTGAACATATATAATCCCCCTTGTAAATTAAATTCTTAATTGTACAAAAATATATTAACATGATTTTAAACTTATTTTTGAAATCTTACAACTCTGTAAGGTAAGTGTAAGGAAGTTCGATGGTAACAAATTACTAATCTTATATAATGAAGATAACAACGATAAATGAGGAGGAAGAGATGATGAAAGGATTAATCGTAACGGGTTTAACAGTAGCTTTTGGGTTTGTGGCGTATGAAAAGTTAACATATGTAATTGATGTTGTAAAACATTTAGTAGCGTAGAAAAAACTGCCATGAGAGGGAAAGGGAATGAGTGAATGAATGGAATGGTTATTTGGAATTATAGGTACTTGTAGTGTAGTTTTATTGTTCTTTGTCCCGAGTGGTATACTTAGTTCGACAACGAGTTTGTTCTTTTTAAGTTTGTTTGCTTGTACGATGCTTATTATTATGTTTTTAATGAAGCGAAGTAAACTAATCTTCTATTTTAGCATGATTGTTATGGCAATTATTGTTCTCCAAATTATTACCCTTGTTATATACCCCACAATTATAAAAGCTTTCCATTAATGATGAACCCTCTGCCGTCTGTTGCTGAGGGTTTTTGTTTGTGAAAAATGAATTTCATTTAGAAGTTTGTTGCTTTTTCGTTATGAAAATAGAATATTCCTATATTTCAAATAAATAATTTTGGAATGTTGTGTTCTCATTACGCATTTGATATATTTACTTTGAAGATCATTAAAATCTAGAAAAAGAGGCGGACGTATGGATAAAAAAGAAAATACGGTCGTATTGTTTCCGCAACTATCAGAACGCTATATTGATAAAGGTTTTTTAGCGTTGAAAGAGCGGGAATTCGAAGATGCATTGCGCTGCTTTGAAATATTACGTCAGTATAATGCAGAAACGGAACAAACAGAATTAGCTTCCGTTATTTGTTTGCTAGAATTAAAACGTATGGAAGATGCGAAAGAAAAATGTGAGCAGTTACTTGAAACAGGAGCTGTATTATTTGGTGATATTCTTGAAACGTATGTAACTATTTTAGTTCAAACAAATGATTATGAAGGTGTCATTGAAACTGTTGAGGAAGTTTTGCAAACGAAAGATATAATTCCTGAGCAAAAGGAAAAATTGGCGCAGCTTGCTTTGTTTGCACAAGGGATGCTGAATGAAGAAGATATACCGCTAGTGGAGTCGAATTTTGAATTAGAAGAATTTACCGATGGGCTTTTTGGAGAAAACTTTGGTCAAAAGCTAAGAGTGATCCAGAAACTTTCGTTAAAAGACCTGGATCTCGCACTTCCTACTTTAAAGAAATTTTTAATAGACGAAGATCAGCACCCTTATTTAAAAACTTCTATTTTGTATAAAATGGTAGAAAATCAAATAGAAGAAGAGATAGAAGTAGAGAAGTTTGGAAATACGATAAAGGTGATTCCAGCATTTACAGGTCATAATGAGGAGCAATCCGATAAAATTATACATAAATTCTCAAACCGATTAGAGCAAAATTATCCAGATATATTTAGTACGATGGTTACATACTGGAAAGAATTACAAATTAGCATTTTTCCGTTCCCTCTATTAATGGATAAAGTAGAAATTTGGGCTGCTGTCTTAGAGAGAATTGGAAGAAAGCGTTTCGGATTGGCTATTGATGAAGAAGAACTTATGACAGCATACAATATTGAGTTTGAGGAATTTCATATTGCCTATCAATGGTTACTGTGCATTGAAAGAGAAGGTTATTTGCCCGTATAATTATGAAAAAGAATCGTTCAGTTATTGAAACGAGCACATTCTATGTTATAATGTAAGGGTTGCAAAAGGCAGAAATCTGCCTGTTTGTAAGAGAAGAGGAGTATAATTCTCTTACTTAATATGTTTCATATTAGTCTCGAACAAAATATACCGTAGTTGTCTTTTAGACAATTAGTAGATTGGAACATTGTATCTGAAAGCTTTTTGCTAGAGGGTTATTTGTACATTTGTTATTTCAAGAAAGAGATAATAAAAATTTTGATCTATAGAGGTATGTGCATACATTATTATAGTTGGAGGGAAAGAATAAATGTCTACAAAATGGGAAAAATTAGAAGGTAACGTTGGCGTTTTAACAATCGAAGTTGATGCTAAAGAAGTAAATAACTCTATCGACGCTGCATTCAAAAAAGTAGTAAAAACAATTAATGTACCAGGTTTCCGTAAAGGAAAAATGCCTCGTCCATTATTCGAACAACGCTTTGGTATTGAATCTTTATACCAAGATGCTTTAGATATCATCTTACCAAAAGCATACGGTGAAGCAATCGATGAAGCTGGTATCTTCCCAGTTGCTCATCCTGAGATTGACATCGAGAAATTCGAAAAAGGCCAAAACTTAATTTTCACTGCAAAAGTTACTGTAAAACCTGAAGTTAAATTAGGTGATTACAAAGGTTTAGCAGTAGAAAAAGTTGAAACAACTGTAACTGACGAGGATGTAGAGAACGAAGTAAAAGCTTTACAAGAGCGTCAAGCTGAACTAGTTGTTAAAGAAGACGGAACTGCTGCAGATGGTGATACAGCTGTAATCGACTTCGAAGGTTTCGTTGATGGCGAAGCATTTGAAGGCGGAAAAGGCGAAAACTATTCTCTTGCAATCGGTTCTGGTACTTTCATCCCAGGTTTCGAAGAGCAAGTAATTGGTCTTAAATCTGGTGATTCTAAAGAAGTTGAAGTATCATTCCCAGAAGAGTACCATGCTGCTGAATTAGCTGGTAAACCAGCAACATTCAAAGTAACAATTCACGAAATCAAAACAAAAGAACTTCCTGAGTTAAACGACGAGTTCGCTAAAGATGCTGACGAAGAAGTTGCAACTCTTGATGAATTAAAAACAAAACTTCGTACAAACTTAGAAGAAGGCAAAAAGCACGAAGCTGAGCACAAAGTACGTGACGAAGTAGTAGAATTAGCTGCTGCTAACGCTGAAATCGACATTCCAGAAGCTATGATCGACACTGAGTTAGATCGTATGGTTCGTGAATTCGAGCAACGTTTAAGCCAACAAGGTATGAACCTTGAGCTTTACTACCAATTCACAGGTACTGACGCTGACAAATTAAAAGAGCAAATGAAAGAGGACGCACAAAAACGTGTAAGAATCAATCTTGTTCTTGAAGCTATCATTGAAGCTGAAAACATCGAAGTTACTGAAGAAGAAGTAACTGCAGAAGTTGAAAAAATGGCTGAAATGTACGGTATGCCAGTAGACGCTATCAAGCAAGCTCTTGGAAGCGTAGACGCTTTATCTGAAGACCTTAAAGTGCGTAAAGCTGTAGACTTCTTAGTAGACAACGCTGCATAATAAAATAACAAGGCGCGATTTTAATCGTGCCTTGTTTTATAAATATAGAAATATATTTATAAAACTTTTCGATGAAGAAGGAAAAGTGCCTTTGTAAGTCGAATATACATATTTCAAAAGTTTTAAAATTTTTTTATTTGTACATAACTAGTCATATTATTTGTATTTCTCGCTACGTAGTGACATAATATGTATTTACATACGATACATTTATCGTGTACATACGAAGGCAAGAGGTTAGCACTTTGTAAGGGGTGTGAAAATATGTTTAAATTTAATGATGAAAAAGGTCAATTAAAATGTTCTTTCTGTGGTAAAACACAAACGCAAGTTCGAAAGTTAGTTGCAGGTCCAGGTGTTTACATTTGTGACGAGTGTATCGAGCTTTGTACTGAAATTGTACAAGAGGAGCTTGCGAAGGACGAAGAAGTAGAATTCAAAGATGTACCGAAACCGGTAGAAATTCGTGAAATCTTAGATGAGTATGTCATCGGACAAGATAACGCGAAAAAAGCACTAGCGGTAGCGGTATATAACCATTACAAACGCATTAATTCTAACAGCAAAATTGATGATGTAGAATTAGCGAAGAGTAATATTTCACTTATTGGGCCAACTGGTAGTGGTAAAACATTATTGGCACAAACATTAGCGCGTATTTTAAATGTTCCATTTGCAATCGCGGACGCAACATCTTTAACAGAAGCTGGATACGTTGGGGAAGATGTAGAAAACATCTTACTAAAACTAATTCAAGCGGCTGATTACGATGTAGAAAAAGCGGAAAAAGGAATTATTTATATTGATGAGATTGATAAAGTGGCACGTAAGTCCGAAAATCCATCAATTACACGTGATGTATCTGGTGAAGGTGTACAGCAGGCACTTCTGAAAATTTTAGAAGGTACTGTAGCGAGCGTTCCACCTCAAGGTGGTCGTAAGCACCCGCATCAAGAGTTTATTCAAATTGATACAACGAACATCCTATTCATTTGTGGTGGAGCGTTTGATGGCATCGAGCCTATTATTAAACGTCGCCTTGGTGAGAAAGTAATTGGATTTGGTGCTGAGAAGAAAAATGCTGATGTAAATGAGAAGCATGTTTTATCTCACGTTTTACCAGAGGATCTTTTAAGATTCGGTTTAATTCCGGAGTTTATCGGTCGTCTTCCAGTTATTGCGAACCTAGAGCCGCTTGATGAAGATGCTCTTGTAGATATTTTAACTAAACCGAAAAATGCACTTGTTAAGCAATTCCAAAAATTATTGGAGCTTGACGATGTTGAGTTAGAGTTTGAAGAAGGTGCACTAGTTGAGATTGCGAAAAAAGCAATTGAACGTAAAACAGGTGCTCGTGGACTTCGTTCTATTATTGAAGGCTTGATGCTTGATGTAATGTTCGAACTTCCATCTCGCAAAGATATCGAGAAGTGTATTCTTACGAAAGAAACAGTAGCTGATAATGAACCGCCGAAATTGGTGTTACAAGACGGTACTGTACTTGATACAAAAACATCTGCATAATGCGAAGAAGAAACAGCAATTTTTATAATTGCTGTTTTTCTTTATGTTTAGCACTATTCCTCCCAGGAAATACTAAAAGGTAAAACATAGCGGGAGGAAATGAATTATGAGCTGGACAAATATATTTTTACTTGTTCAACTTGTTTTTGGCGTAATTGTCGGATTGTATTTTTGGCATTTACTTCGAAATCAGCGAACACAAAAAGTTTCAATTGATCGAGAATCGAAAAAAGAATTAGAGCAGCTTCGTAAAATGCGTGAGGTTTCTTTAACAGAGCCGCTTGCGGAAAAGGTACGTCCTACATCCTTTATAGACATTGTAGGGCAAGAAGACGGGATTAAGTCGTTAAAAGCGGCTCTTTGTGGTCCTAATCCGCAACATGTGATCATATACGGTCCGCCAGGTGTCGGAAAGACAGCGGCAGCACGCCTTGTATTAGAAGAAGCGAAACGAAATCCGAAATCTCCATTTCGTACAAATGCAACATTTATCGAACTTGATGCGACGACAGCTAGGTTTGATGAGCGTGGTATTGCGGATCCATTAATTGGTTCAGTGCATGATCCTATTTATCAAGGAGCAGGTGCAATGGGACAAGCGGGTATCCCGCAACCGAAAAAAGGGGCTGTAACAGATGCGCATGGTGGTATTTTGTTCATTGATGAGATTGGTGAATTACATCCAATTCAAATGAATAAAATGCTAAAAGTGTTAGAAGATCGGAAAGTGTTTTTGGAAAGTGCGTATTATAGTGAAGAAAATTCGATGATTCCAACGTATATACATGATATTTTTCAAAAAGGTTTACCTGCAGATTTTCGCTTAGTTGGTGCAACAACACGTTCACCAGAGGAAATTCCTCCAGCAATTAGGTCGCGTTGTTTAGAAGTGTTCTTCCGTGAGTTAGATACAGAAGAAATTCAAAAAGTAGCGAAAAATGCAGCTGACAAAGTGGAGATGCAAGTAGGTGAGAACGGTATCGAAATGATTGGAATGTATGCAAGAAATGGGCGAGAAGCAATTAATCTCGTGCAAATTTCTGCTGGTATGGCGATAAATGAAGAACGACCTTTCATTAAAGATGAAGATATTGAGTGGGTTGTTCATTCTAGTCAGCTTACACCAAAGTACGAAAAACGTATTTATCCAATTCCGAGAATCGGTCTTGTGAACGGGCTTGCTGTATATGGGCCGAATACAGGTGCGTTATTAGAAATTGAGGTAACAGCTATTCCTGCGAAAGATAAAGGATCAGTAAATGTCACTGGAATTGTAGAAGAGGAAAGTATTGGAAATCAAACGAAATCAATCCGCCGTAAAAGTATGGCGAAAGGTTCTGTTGATAATGTGTTAACAGTACTTCGTTCTCTAGATGTGTTGCCAGAAGGGTATGATATACATATTAATTTTCCTGGTGGTATCCCGATTGATGGTCCTTCAGCAGGTATTGCTATGGCAACAGGTGTCTATTCAGCAGTGCATCGTACGTATGTGAATAATGAAGTAGCGATGACAGGTGAGATAAGTATCCACGGAGAAGTGAAGCCTATTGGTGGTGTGTACGCAAAAATAAAAGCTGCGAAAAAAGCGGGAGCTAAGAAAGTCATCATTCCGGCTGAAAACATGCAACCATTTTTGTATACAATAAAGGGAATTGAGATCATTCCTGTTCGCAAATTAAAAGAAGTATTTGAATTAACATTTATGCAGGAAAATATGCATCGTGAGCTTGATGCACATAATGATTTGGACGAAACAGATGCACAATCAATGTGAGAATATACAATAATAAAAATTTGCCAGACTTCGTTTAAGTTTGTATGCTTAAGCGGAGTCTTTTTTCTTTTCGTGAGGCACAAAAAAACAGGGGATTAACAATTGCGAAGAATCTCTGCAATTGCATCTAGATGTATTGTAATATAAAATAGTTGAACAGGAGTTTAATTTATTATGGAGGTGCTATGTCTAGTATGAATACGAATGAAAGAATTGTGCCCCTCCTACCATTAAGAGGCATTCTCGTATATCCAACGATGGTTCTGCATCTTGATGTAGGACGTGATAAATCGATACAAGCACTAGAGCAGGCGGCAATGGATGAAAATATCATCTTTTTAGCAATGCAAAAAGAAATGAATATCGACGATCCGAAAGAAGATGACATATATAGTGTAGGTACAGTGGCGAAAGTGAAGCAAATGTTAAAATTGCCGAACGGTACGCTTCGTGTCCTTGTAGAAGGTTTACATAGAGCAGAAGTAGTAGAGTTTATCGAAGAAGAAAATGTGGTACAAGTTTCTATTAGAACAGTAACTGAAGAAGTAGAAGATGATTTGGAAGAGAAGGCTCTTATGCGTACGTTACTGGAGCATTTCGAACAATATATTAAAGTTTCGAAAAAAGTTTCAAATGAAACATTTGCAACGGTAGCTGATGTAGAAGAACCCGGAAGACTAGCTGATTTAATTGCTTCTCACTTACCGATTAAAACGAAGCAGAAACAAGAGATTTTAGAGATTGTATCTGTGAAAGAGCGACTACATACACTTATTTCAATTATTCAAGATGAACAAGAGTTACTTAGCCTAGAAAAGAAAATTGGACAAAAAGTGAAACGTTCAATGGAGCGCACGCAAAAAGAATATTTCTTACGTGAGCAAATGAAGGCGATTCAAACTGAACTTGGTGATAAAGAAGGCAAGGGCGGGGAAGTTGAAGAACTTCGTGAGAAAATTGAACAGTCGGGAATGCCTGAAGAAACAATGAAGGCTGCACTGAAAGAATTAGATCGTTATGAAAAATTACCTGTAAGTTCTGCTGAGAGTGGTGTCATTCATAATTATATTGATTGGTTATTAGCTCTCCCATGGACAACAGCAACAGAGGATATGATTGACCTCACTCATTCGGAAGAAATTTTAAATAAAGATCATTACGGTCTTGAAAAAGTGAAAGAGCGAGTACTTGAATATTTAGCTGTACAGAAGTTAACGAATTCATTAAAAGGGCCAATTCTTTGTCTAGTAGGACCTCCTGGGGTTGGGAAAACTTCGTTAGCACGTTCTATTGCAACATCGTTAAACCGTAATTTTGTACGTGTTTCTCTTGGTGGTGTGCGTGATGAATCTGAAATTCGTGGTCACCGTCGTACATATGTAGGAGCGATGCCAGGACGTATTATTCAAGGTATGAAAAAGGCGAAAACAGTTAATCCAGTCTTCTTATTAGATGAGATTGATAAAATGTCTAACGATTTCAGGGGAGACCCATCAGCGGCGTTACTTGAAGTGTTAGATCCAGAACAAAACCATAACTTCAGTGATCATTACATTGAAGAGCCATATGATTTATCGAAAGTTATGTTCGTTGCAACTGCTAATACACTTGCAAGTGTTCCGGGCCCATTGCTTGACCGTATGGAAATCATTTCAATTGCTGGTTATACAGAACTTGAAAAGGTGCACATTGCTCGTGAGCATTTATTGCCGAAACAATTAAAAGAGCACGGTTTGCGAAAAGGTAATTTGCAAGTACGTGATGAAGCGCTTCTTGAAATTATTCGTTATTATACACGCGAGGCTGGTGTTCGTACGTTAGAGCGTCAAATTGCAAAAGTTTGCCGTAAAGCAGCAAAAATTATCGTTACAGCAGAACGCAAGCGCATTGTTGTAACAGAGAAAAATATTGTTGATTTACTTGGTAAGCATATATTCCGTTATGGTCAAGCTGAAAAAACAGACCAAGTTGGTATGGCAACAGGTTTAGCTTACACAGCAGCGGGCGGCGATACACTCGCAATTGAAGTGTCTGTAGCGCCAGGAAAAGGGAAATTAATTTTAACAGGGAAACTTGGGGATGTTATGAAAGAATCCGCACAAGCCGCGTTTAGCTATATTCGTTCTCGTGCAGAAGAACTTCATATTGATCCGGATTTCCATGAGAAAAACGATATTCATATTCATGTTCCAGAAGGAGCAGTTCCAAAAGATGGACCATCAGCAGGTATTACGATGGCAACGGCACTTATTTCTGCACTAACGGGTATTCCTGTAAGTAAAGAAGTTGGTATGACAGGTGAAATTACACTTCGTGGTCGTGTATTACCGATTGGTGGTTTGAAAGAAAAAACATTAAGTGCTCACCGCGCGGGATTAACAAAAATTATTTTACCGGCGGAAAATGAGAAAGATTTAGATGATATTCCAGAGAGCGTAAAAGAAAACCTTACGTTTGTGCTTGCATCTCATTTAGACGAAGTATTGGAGCACGCATTAGTAGGAGTGAAACAATGAAAGTAACAAAAGCAGATATTGTAATTAGTGCCGTTAAACCGGAACAATATCCAGACAGTGATTTACCAGAAATTGCCTTAGCAGGTCGTTCTAATGTCGGGAAGTCTTCCTTTATTAATAAAATTTTAAATCGTAAAAAGTTAGTACGTATTTCTTCTAAACCAGGAAAAACGCAAACGCTGAACTTTTTCTTAATCAATGAAATGATGCATTTTGTTGACGTTCCAGGTTATGGATATGCGAAAGTATCTAAAACAGAGCGCGCGGCATGGGGCAGAATGATTGAAACTTACTTTACAACACGTACGCAATTAGACGCAGCTGTATTAGTAGTTGATTTACGTCACCAACCAACAAAAGATGACATTATGATGTATGATTTCTTAAAGCATTATGAAATCCCAACAATTATTATTGCAACGAAAGCCGATAAAATTCCGAAAGGGAAATGGCAAAAGCATTTAAAAGTTGTAAAAGAAACGCTTGCTGTTGAAATTGGCGATGAAATCGTTCTATTCTCTTCTGAAACAGGACTTGGAAAAGAAGAAGCATGGAAAGCAATTCATAAAATGACAAAAACAAAAAACGCGTGACGAATGTCGCGCGTTTTTTTTATTTACTAAACTTTTAGCGTACGTTTAATGTAACTTCAATATTTCCTCTTGTTGCTTTAGAGTAAGGGCATACACCGTGAGCGGCTTCTACAAGTTCTTGTGCTTCGGCATGAGAAACACCAGCAACATGTACGTCAAGTACAGCAGATAGTCCGAAACCACCATCTGTATCTTTACCGATAGAAACGTGTGCAGTCACTTCTGTACTTTCCACCTTCATACGTTTTGTACGAATTACAAGTTGCAATGCACTATCAAAGCAAGCTGCATAACCAGCTGCAAATAATTGTTCTGGATTTGTTGCTTCTCCGCCTGCGCCACCTAGTGCTTTTGGCATTTTTACATCAAGATTTAATATGCCATCATCTGAAACTACCTTACCGTTTCTTCCACCTGTTGCTGTTACTGAAGCAGTATATAATTTATCCATGTTTATTCCCCTTTTCTGTCATTAATTTTTTTCATTGTTTCAATTAATGTGTTTAATTGGATTAATAAAGAATGATATTCTTGTTCTGTAATGCCTAAATTTGTAGCCATCGTTGTTGGTAATGAACAAGCTATTTCTTTTAAATCTTTACCTTGTTCTGTTAATTCAATACAAACTTTTCGCTCGTCTTCTTTTGAACGAACACGTTGTACAAGTTTTAATGATTCCATACGTTTTAACATAGGTGTTAAAGTACCAGAATCTAAAAATAGACGTTCTCCAATTTCTTTTACTGTTAGTCCGTCTTGTTCCCAGAGTACGAGTAAAGTAATGTACTGGGGATACGTAATGCCCATTTCTTCTAAATAGGGGCGGTAAAAACGGGTAACCTCTCTAGAACAAGCGTAAATAGAGAAACAAAGTTGGTTATCTAGATGCAAAGGATTTTCTTTCATAGGCAACTCCTTGTATTTTTAAATTGTGCACAATTTAATTTTGTAAAACCAATATAACGAAAAAGAAATACAATGTCAAATGCATTGTATCGAGAAAGTGAGTACTATATTTTGGAACAATCATACATATTTTCCTTCATGATGAAAGAAGATAGAAAAGATGATGTTATAATTAATATGGAATAGTTTCCATCACTTGATTATGAGGACTTTTTTTGGTAACGTACAAATAGAGTTATTATTTTATAATTATTATAAAGTAGAAAGTTCTTTATTAATCTTACTGAAGCTCCTTTATTACATATGGAGAATAAATAAAAAATAATCAGTTGTTCACACGATTGTCAGATTCATAAGAGGAAAGTTGTATTATGATAGTAGATAAAGTGATAAAACGGGTGAAGGGGGACATGCTGCGTGCATATTCTTGTTGTTAGTGTAAATTATCGAACAGCCCCTGTAGAATTTCGTGAGAAACTCACATTTCAGGCAGCAGAGCTAGAGCAAGCAATGACTATATTACAAAACCAAAAGAGCGTGCTAGAAAATGTCATTGTATCAACTTGTAATCGCACTGAGATTTACGCTGTTGTCGATCAATTACACACGGGACGGTATTACATTAAGAAGTTTTTAGCTGATTGGTTTCAGCTTGAAATAGAAGAAGTCGCACCATACTTGTCTATTTTTGAACAAGATGGCGCAATAGATCATTTATTCCGCGTAACGTGCGGTTTGGATTCTATGGTTGTTGGAGAGACGCAAATTTTAGGTCAAATAAAAGATAGCTTTTTAGAAGCACAACAAGTAAAAGCGACAGGTACAATTTTTAATGAGTTGTTTAAGCAAGTGGTTACGTTAGCAAAACGTGCGCACTCAGAAACAACGATTGGTGAAAGTGCGATGTCTGTTAGTTATGCTGCTGTTGAGCTCGGAAAGAAAATATTTGGCGATTTAACAGATTGTCATGTACTTATTCTTGGTGCGGGTAAGATGGGTGAACTTGCACTGCAAAACTTATACGGAAGTGGAGCTCGTAAAGTAACGGTTATGAATAGGACGCTTACGAAAGCGGAAGTGATGGCTGAGAAATATATGGGACATGCAAAGCCTTTAAGTGAATTGCAATGTGCATTATTAGAAGCGGATATTTTAATTAGTTCAACGGGTGCATCAGAATATGTCATTACGAAAGAAATGATGACAAAAGTAGAGAGAATGCGCTCTGGTCGTCCGTTATTTATGGTTGATATTGCAGTACCACGTGATATTGATCCGGCGATTGATGAATTAGAAGGCTCTTTCTTATATGATATCGACGATCTGCAAGGTGTAGTTGAAGCAAACCGTGCTGAACGTTTAAAAGAAGCAGAGAAAATTCAATTTATGATTGAAGAAGAAATGGTTTTATTTAAAACGTGGTTAAGTACGCTAGGTGTTGTACCGTTAATATCAGCTCTTCGTGATAAAGCGCTAGCAATTCAAAGTGATACGATGGAAAGTCTTGAGCGAAAAATACCAAACCTTAGTGATCGTGAGAAAAAAGTAATTAGTAAACATACGAAAAGTATTATTAACCAATTGTTAAAAGACCCAATTTTAGTAGCTAAAGAATTAGCTGTTGAAGAGGGAGCTGGCGAAAAATTAGCTTTATTTGCGAAGATTTTTGATTTAGAAGTGGAAGAAGCGGGAAATACGGAAGAAGTAGAACATAAAAGAGCGTGGACACCATCCGTTCCATCTTTATAACTTGGAAGGATGATCGGATGAGTTTTTTAAATAACAGTATTATTTATCATATTGCAATTATTTTATATGCTTGTAGCATTAGTTTATATTTTATAGATTATTTCCAAAGTAACCGAAAGGCGAACCGCTTTGCTTTTTGGTTACTTTCGATTGTATGGGTTCTGCAGTCTATCTTTATGTTGCTTAGGGCTACAGATTCAGAAACGAATCCCATTTTAACTTTATTATCAGGGATTTATTTTTATGTTTGGTTATTGATTACGATGTCATTAGTCATTAATCGATTTATGCGTATTGACTTTTTAGTCTTTTTTACAAATGTTGTAGCATTTGGCGTAAGCGCTTTTTCTATTTTTACACCGCTCGGGAAGATGTCGCCAGTACTTGCAGAGCAATTAGTTTCAGAACTTGTATACGTGCATGTCGGTATGGCGATTATTTCTTATGCAACGTTTACTGTATCGTTTATTTTTTCTATTATGTATTTATTGCAATACCGACTATTAAAAAAGAAAAAGTGGAATGCGAGATTAAGAAGATTAGGAAATTTGCCGAAGCTTGAATCTATGTCTTACGGATTAAATTTATTTTCTGTTCCGTTTTTCTTATTAGCAATTATATTAGGATGCATATGGGGATATACAAAATTGGATAATTTCCATTGGTATGATACGAAAGTAATTGGGTCTTTTGTCGTTCTATTTGTATATTGCGTGGGCTTATATTTACGAGCAGCAGATGTGTTGCAAGGTAAGAAAATTGTGCAGTGGAATATCGGGGCATTTCTCGTAATGCTAGTTAACATTTTTCTATTAAGCAGTTTATCTAATTTCCACTTTTGGTATTTATAATGAGGAGAGAGAATTATGCGCAAAATTATTGTAGGTTCACGAAAGAGTAAACTAGCATTAACACAAACTAATTGGTTTATTGATCAATTAAAAGCGCTTGGTTTACCATATGAATTTGAAGTGAAAGAAATCGTCACAAAAGGTGATGTTATTTTAGATGTTACTCTTTCAAAAGTAGGCGGAAAAGGTTTATTTGTAAAGGAAATTGAACATGCGTTACTTACGAAAGAAATTGATATGGCTGTACATAGTATGAAAGATATGCCAGCTGTACTTCCAGATGGATTAACGATTGGTTGTACGCCAAAGCGCGTTGACCCTCGTGATGCTTTTATTTCTAAAAACGGAGAATCGTTTAAAGACTTAGCAGAAGGCGCGATCTTAGGAACGAGTAGTTTGAGACGTAGTGCACAACTACTAGCTGCGAGACCAGATTTACAAGTGAAATGGATTCGCGGGAATATCGATACACGCTTACGTAAGTTAAAAGATGAAGATTACGATGCAATTATTTTAGCAACAGCTGGATTACAGAGAATGGGCTGGGACGGAGAAGTTATTACAGAACATTTAGATGAAACGTTATGTGTACCAGCCGTAGGACAAGGTGCATTAGCGATTGAATGTCGTGAGGATGATACGGATTTACTTCAGTTGTTAGCGCATATTAATGATGCAGTAACAGAAAGAACAGTGGCTGCTGAACGAGTATTTCTTCATAAACTTGAAGGTGGATGCCAAGTTCCAATCGCTGGATATGCAACTCTTAAAGAAAATGATGCAATCGAATTAACAGCGCTTGTCGGTTCTATGGACGGTTCTGTTTTATTGAAAGAGATAGTAGTAGGTAATGATCCGAAGCAAGTTGGATTAGAGGCTGCGGACCGTTTAATTAAACAAGGAGCAAAAGAGCTCATCCTTGCTGCAAATAAGGAGCAACAATAAATATGAACGCTCTCGCTGGCAAAACAGTATTGATTACACGTGCCCAGCACCAAGCGAAACAAATGAGTGTAGCAGTGAAAGAAAGGAGCGGAATTCCATTGGAAATTCCGCTTTTGCGTATGGAAGGTACGTCTCATAGGCAAATTCAACATATAGCAGGGCAGCTACATTCGTATGACTGGGTTATTTTCACGAGTAAAAATGGTGTAGCTTTTTTTCTAGATAGTTTGAGAAAGAAGCTCCCCGGACCGATTAAAATTGCTGCAGTAGGCGTGAAAACAAAGTTAGAGTTAGAAAAGCGAGGTTATCAAGTAGATTTTGTTCCCACTGCATTTGTTGCAGAAACATTTGCCGAAGAGTTTCTAAAAGAATTAAGTGGAAACGAGCGTATTTTATTTCCGAAAGGGAATTTAGCAAGAGATGTAATCCCGGTTAAACTTAGGGAGTTTGGTGTGTCTCTAGATGAGTTCATTGTATATGGTACGAAGGTGAATGTAGAGAAAAAACAAGAACTTATAACAGCATTGAAATTAGGGAAAGTAGACATTATTACATTTACGAGCCCTTCAACTGTTGATAGTTTTGTTCGTTTACTTGAGGGTACAAACTGGAGAGAATGGACGAAAAAATGTACAATTGCTTGTATAGGGCCTATTACGGAAAAAGAGGCGAACCTCTATTTTCCACATGTTATTGTGCCAAAAGAGTACACTGTAGAAGCATTACTGCAATGCATTTGTGAATCTATAAAATAAAAGAATGGGGATAGAAATCTATGAATTCTTTACAATTTAATCGTCATCGTCGTTTAAGACAAAGCGGGGGCATGCGTGCGCTTGTACGTGAAACATTTTTACATACAGAAGATTTTATTTACCCTATTTTTGTATTAGAAGGAGAAAATACTCGTAATGAAGTTCCTTCTATGCCGGGCGTATATCAAATGTCTTTAGATTTATTGCAAGCTGAAATGCAAGAGGTCGTTGATTTAGGTATTCGTTCTGTTATTGTATTTGGTTTACCTGCTGAAAAGGACGAAGTTGGATCATCGGCATATTGTGAGCATGGAATTGTACAGCGTGCAATTAAGCAAATTAAAGATGAGTTCCCAGAGCTAGTAGTAGTTGCAGATACATGTTTATGTCAATTTACAAGCCATGGTCATTGCGGTGTTATTGAAGATGGCGTTATTTTAAATGATGAGTCTCTTGCAGCTCTTGCAAAAACAGCTGTAAGTCAAGCGAAAGCAGGGGCAGACATTATTGCACCATCTAACATGATGGACGGATTCGTAACAGCAATTCGCCATGCATTAGATGAAAATGGTTTCGCGCACGTACCAGTTATGTCGTACGCTGTGAAATATTCATCAGCATTTTACGGACCGTTCCGTGATGCAGCACATGGTGCACCGCAGTTTGGTGACCGTAAAACATATCAAATGGACCCAGCGAACCGTATGGAAGCATTCCGTGAAGCAGAATCAGATGTAATGGAAGGGGCAGACTTCTTAATTGTAAAGCCAGCTCTTTCTTATCTAGATATCGTTCGTGATGTGAAAAATAACTTTAACTTACCAGTCGTTGCTTATAACGTAAGTGGTGAATATTCGATGATTAAAGCAGCAGCACAAAATGGTTGGATTAATGAGAAAGAAGTTGTACTTGAGAAATTAATTAGCATGAAACGCGCAGGAGCAGACTTGATTATTACGTATCATGCAAAAGATGCAGCAAGATGGTTACAAGAAGGAGGCGCTAAATAATGAAAAAATTTGATAAGTCGATTGCGGCGTTTGAAGAGGCTCAAAATTTAATGCCTGGAGGCGTAAACAGCCCTGTTCGTGCTTTTAAGTCTGTTGGTATGAATCCGCTGTTTATGGAGCGCGGAAAAGGCTCTAAAGTATATGATATCGATGGGAATGAATACATCGATTACGTATTATCGTGGGGACCTTTAATTCATGGTCATGCGAATGATCGTGTTGTTGAGGCTTTAAAAGCTGTTGCTGAAAAAGGAACAAGCTTTGGTGCACCAACAGAAATTGAAAATAAATTAGCGCAGCTTGTTATCGAGCGTGTACCATCAATTGAGATTGTGCGTATGGTTAACTCTGGAACAGAGGCGACAATGAGTGCACTACGTTTAGCTCGTGGTTACACTGGACGTAACAAAATTTTGAAATTCATTGGTTGTTATCACGGTCATGGTGATTCTTTATTGATTAAAGCAGGTTCGGGTGTAGCAACGCTAGGTTTACCAGATAGCCCTGGTGTACCAGAAGGTGTAGCGAAAAATACGATTACCGTAGCGTATAACGATTTAGAAAGTGTAAAATATGCTTTCGAACAATTCGGTGATGACATCGCTTGTATAATTGTAGAACCAGTGGCAGGGAATATGGGTGTTGTTCCCCCGCAACCAGGGTTTTTAGAAGGACTTCGTGAAGTGACAGAGCAAAACGGTGCACTACTTATTTTTGATGAAGTAATGACAGGATTCCGTGTTGCTTATAATTGTGGACAAGGTTACTACGGTGTAACTCCTGACTTAACTTGTTTAGGTAAAGTAATCGGTGGTGGCTTGCCGGTAGGAGCATACGGTGGTAAGGCAGAGATTATGCGTCAAGTTGCACCAAGCGGACCGATTTACCAAGCTGGAACATTATCGGGTAATCCACTTGCAATGACAGCAGGTTATGAAACGTTAGTGCAGTTAACGCCAGAATCATATGTGGAATTTGAGCGTAAAGCAGAAATGTTAGAGGCTGGACTACGTAAGGCAGCTGAAAAGCATAATATCCCGCATCACATTAATCGTGCAGGTTCTATGATTGGTATTTTCTTTACAGATGAGCAAGTTATTAATTATGATGCAGCAAAATCTTCAAACTTAGAATTCTTTGCAGCTTACTATCGTGAAATGGTAGAACAAGGTGTATTTTTACCACCTTCTCAATTTGAAGGTTTATTCTTATCGACAGCACATAGTGATGCAGATATTGAGGCGACAATTGCGGCGGCCGAAATTGCAATGTCAAAATTAAAAGCATAATTTCTTAGAGAAAATCGCTTTCCATTAGGGGAGCGATTTTTTTTATTCATAAAGTAGCTTTAGGGAACATAAATCTGTAATGACATATAGTTTGGGAGGGGGAAAAGAAGTGGCAACAGATCATTCATTACGATTTTCATTAAAAGAATCTGTTTGGTTCCAGAAGGGACAGGAAGTCGAAGAACTTTTGTCAATTTCGTTAGATCCAGACGTTGAGATAGAGGAGCTCGATCATGAAGTTATCGTGAGGGGGCAATTAGATTTAACGGGAGAGTACGTTGCAAGGCAAGATGATTCAGCTTATTCATTAAGAGAGCTATCACCAGCAAAGGCAATTGATTATGTAGAAACAAGGGCAGACGGGGTTAATGAGCTTGTCCATTCCTTTCCGCTCGAAATATCAATTCCAAGAAATCGAGTGAAAGTAATTGAAGAATTATATGTATCAATCGAGGAATTTGATTATGAATTAAAGGAAAATGGTTGCTTACAACTATTAGCGGATATATCTATTACAGGTTTATGTGACGAAGAAAGAACCGAGGATGAAGAGGAAGAGACGGTGTATGCCGAGTTGGAAGCTGATTCAGCTGAAGAAGATGAAAGTAGACCTGCGCCGCACGAAGAGGTACCAGCCTATAAAGAATCAGATGGATGGGAAGATTATGCATTTGAGCCGTTTCAGTTAGAAGAAAGAAAAGAGCAAGAAATAGAAGAAGAGGAATTAGAAGAACATGAACTTGTGGAGCGTGAAGAGGAGCAAGAAAAGACGCCACAATTTGAATTGTTCGGGCGGAAAAATTTCAAGAAAGAAAAAGCGAAAAAGCAGGAAGAGCCAGAGGAAGAAGCATATTCACAGCGAGATGAAAATGCACTTTATTTAACGAAATTATTTACGAAAGAACCAGAAGAAGAATTTACGAAGTTAAGAATGTACTTCGTACAAGAAGGAGATACAATTGAATCGGTTGCAGAACGTTATGAAACGACTATACAAAGCTTATATCGTGTAAATCAATCAGAAGATATATATTTAACTACAGGGCAAATTATATATATTCCTGTTTCAAAAGCAACAGTGAAATAAGTGAGTGAGTTTTTTCACTCACCTCTTTTCTTTTCCTAGAAGCTATGTTTTGAATAAGAAAGGGTTATTCGTATGGATATTGAATTACGAAATCGCTATGAACCCATTGTGAGGCAATATAGATTGGACACTCAGCATATGGAAGAGCACGGAAGTGTAATGAAAATTTATACGAATCAAGGTCCGTATGCGTTAAAGAAAATACAAGATAGAAAATTAGAGCGGAATAATTTTTTACACCATATTCAATATTTGAAGGAGAAAGGTTTTTCGAATTATGTACCTATCTATCACACGACGGACGGGAATTATGTTTTAAGTGATGGGGCATATAGCTATTATTTAATGCCTTGGTTAGAACGTGCGGAAGGAAATGGCGAAGATAATGATCAATACCATAAGATGTTTCAAACGCTCGGGACGTTGCATCAAAAAACGGTGAAAGAGGAGACTTATACAGAAGAAGATTTAGAAAAACATTATACAAATATATCCGGCCGTTGGGAAAATGATGGTGAGATATTAGAAGAGTTTCTTGTAGAATCAGAAGCGAAGTGGTATATGTCTCCATTTGAATTACAATATTGTACGTATTATCACCACGTTATGAGAGCACGTGAGTTCGCAACGAAACAATTAAGTGAATGGCATGATGCAATGAAAGAAAAGGAAAAAACACGTACTACTTTCGTTCATGGAAATGTATCGCTTAATCACTTTTTATTTGATTATGAACGAAACGGTTATTTTATTAGTTTAGAAAAGTCTCAGTTTGCTACACCGGTACAGGATATCGTCAGCTTTTATTCAAGGTCTTTGAACACATATCCAATTGCGCGGAGCGACCGCTTTGAATGGTATCAAATGTATCAAAAAAATTTTCCATTTACGAAAGAGGAGCAGCTTCTTATGTTTGCGTATATGACGTACCCGTCGCATTTTATTCGGCAAATTCAGTCGTATACGAAAAGAAGAAAGAGTCGTAATGAAGAAAATGAGCTTCGCGGGGTAAAAATTCTGCAGCAATCGCATTGGCTCATTAGTAATACAGAATATTTCCTTTCGCAATTACAAGCTGCCCAGCAAGGGAACGGATAAAGAAGATAAGTAGGGAGAACCCTGCTTATCTTTTTTTATTAGTTTCATAAAGAGATAAAAGCCGTAGTTTCAAATTTATCTTGACGAATAAGGTTTCGTTTTTTACACTATTGTATATAATAATTAACAATCACATAAATGCATTGAAGGGGAAGAGTATAACATGAAACGTCTTCAGAGAGGGGAACCATTGGCTGGGAGGTTCTCTAGATAGTTATGTTAGAAGGTAGCCCTGGAGCATCTTTTCTGAACGGAATGATTCTTATTAGGAAAAGACGGATTTGTCCGTTATCAAATTAAGAGTATAAGCAAATTCTGAATTTGTTTGTAAATAAAGGTGGTACCGCGATGTCCCTCGTCCTTTTTTGGATGAGGGGCATTTTTTATTTTAAGGAGGGAAAATAATGTCAAATACGGAAAATAATTTACCAACTAAATATGATCATATGTCCGTTGAAGAAGGCCTTTACAAGTGGTGGCTTGAAGGCAAATATTTCGAAGCAACAGGAGATGAGAAGAAACAACCATATACAATTGTAATTCCACCTCCGAACGTAACTGGTAAGTTACACTTAGGTCACGCTTGGGATACGACGCTTCAAGATATTTTAACTCGTACAAAGCGTATGCAAGGTTACGATGTATTATGGCTTCCAGGAATGGACCATGCTGGTATCGCAACGCAAGCGAAAGTAGAAGGAAAACTTCGTGAAGAAGGTATTTCACGTTACGATCTTGGTCGTGAGAAATTCCTTGAAAAAGCTTGGGAATGGAAAGAAGAATACGCTTCTCACATTCGTCAACAATGGGGGAAAGTTGGTTTAGGACTAGACTATTCTCGTGAACGCTTCACATTAGACGAAGGTTTATCTAACGCTGTTAATAAAGTATTCGTTCAATTATATGAAAAAGACTTAATTTACCGCGGTGAGTATATCATCAACTGGGATCCAGCAACACGCACAGCTCTTTCTGATATTGAAGTAATTCATAAAGAAGTTCAAGGTGCATTCTACCATATGAACTATCCGTTAACAGACGGTTCTGGTCACATTCGCCTTGCAACTACTCGTCCAGAAACAATGCTTGGTGATACAGCGGTAGCAGTTCATCCAGAAGATGATCGCTACAAACATTTAATCGGAAAAACAGTTACACTTCCAATCGTAGGCCGAGAGATTCCGATTATTGCTGATGAATACGTAGAAAAAGACTTCGGAACAGGCGTTGTAAAAATTACACCAGCTCATGATCCGAATGACTTTGAAGTAGGTAACCGTCATGACTTACCACGTATTTTAGTAATGAACGAAGATGGAACGATGAACGAAAAAGCTGGTAAGTATAACGGTATGGATCGTTTCGAATGCCGTAAAGAGTTAGTGAAAGACTTACAAGAAGCTGGCGTATTAGTAGAAATCGAGCCTCATATGCACTCAGTAGGTCATAGTGAGCGTAGCGGTGCAGTTGTTGAGCCTTATTTATCAACACAATGGTTCGTAAAAATGGCTCCACTTGCAGAAAAAGCGGTAGAACTTCAACAAAAAGAAGAAGAAAAAGTAACGTTCGTACCAGAGCGTTTTGAAAACACATACTTACGCTGGATGGAAAACATTCATGACTGGTGTATTTCTCGTCAATTATGGTGGGGACACCGCATTCCAGCTTGGTATCATAAAGAAACTGGTGAAGTATACGTAGGTACAGAAGCGCCAGCAGATCTTGAAAACTGGAATCAAGATAATGACGTGCTTGATACATGGTTCAGTTCAGCATTATGGCCATTCTCAACACTTGGCTGGCCGAATGAAGATGCAGCAGACTTTAAAAAGTTCTATTCAACAGATGCTTTAGTAACTGGTTATGATATCATCTTCTTCTGGGTATCTCGTATGATTTTCCAAGGTTTAGAGTTTACAGGAGAGCGTCCATTTAAAGATGTATTAATTCACGGTTTAGTTCGTGATGAGCAAGGACGTAAAATGAGTAAATCTCTTGGTAACGGTATTGATCCGATGGATGTTATCGAGAAGTACGGTGCAGATGCGATGCGTTACTTCTTATCAACAGGAAGTGCACCAGGTCAAGATTTACGTTTCAGCATGGAAAAAGTAGAATCTACTTGGAACTTCATTAATAAAATTTGGAACGCATCACGTTTCGTATTAATGAACATGGATGACATGAAGTATGAAGAAATCGATTTAACTGGTGAAAAATCAGTTGCAGATAAGTGGATTTTAACTCGCTTAAACGAAACAATCGAAAGTGTAACACGTAACATGGATAAATATGAGTTCGGTGAAGCTGGTCGTTCATTATACAACTTCATTTGGGATGATTTCTGTGACTGGTACATTGAGATGGCGAAACTTCCACTATACGGTGAAGATGAAGCAGCTAAGAAAACAACTCGTTCTATTTTAGCTTACGTATTAGACCAAACGATGCGTCTATTACATCCATTCATGCCATTTGTAACAGAGAAAATTTGGCAGCATTTACCGCATGAAGGCGAGTCTATTACAGTAGCAGCATGGCCAACAGTTCGCGAAGATTTACAAGATAAAGAAGCGGCAGCAGAAATGCACCTTCTAGTTGATATCATTCGCTCTGTTCGTAACATCCGTGCGGAAGTAAATACACCAATGAGCAAAAAAGTTCAAATGCAAATTAAAGCAAAAGATGAGGTAGTACTAGCTCAGCTTACGAAAAACAGTTCTTACATTGAGCGTTTCTGTAACCCAAGTGAACTAACAATTAAGATTGATTTACAAGCGCCAGAAAAAGCGATGACTGCAATCGTATCAGGTGCAGAGTTATTCTTACCGTTAGCTGATCTTATCAATCTTGATGAAGAGAAAGCGCGTCTTGAAAAAGAACTTGAGAAGTTCGATAAAGAAGTAGAACGTGTACAGAAGAAACTTTCAAACCAAGGATTCGTAGCGAAAGCTCCTGCAGAAGTTATTGACGGAGAGCGTGCGAAAGAGCAAGATTATCTAGAAAAACGCGAAGCGGTTCGCCAACGTCTAGCTGATCTTGAGAAATAAAAATGTTTTTCAGAGACTCACTATATTGGTGAGTCTCTTTTCTTTGCGTATAATAGAATTAAGAAGTTTGTCTTTTGAAAGGGGAATAGCAAACGTGATACATACATACGAAGAAGCGATAAACTGGATTCATAGCCGATTGAAATTTGGGATAAAACCAGGGCTAGAAAGAATGCAATGGATGTTAGAAGAACTCGGAAATCCAGAGCGTCATATAAAATGTGTTCATCTTGCCGGCACAAATGGAAAAGGTTCAACTTTAACATATATGCGCTACATGTTAGAAGGCGCGAAATATAAAGTAGGAACGTTTACATCGCCTTACATAGAAACATTCAATGAACGTATTAGTGTAAACGGAATACCGATTGCAGATGAAGAGATTGCGGAACTTGTAAATATGGTAAAGCCAGTCGTTGAAAAATTAGATGAGACGGACTTAGGAGAAGCGACTGAGTTTGAAATTATTACAGTAATGGCAATTTGTTATTTCGGTAAAGTTAATTTCTGTGATGTTGTTTTATTTGAAACGGGGCTTGGGGGAAGATTTGATTCTACAAATGTTATTCATCCGGTTCTCACGATTATTACGAATATCGGCCACGATCATATGCATATTTTAGGCAATACACTAGGAGAAATTGCATATGAAAAGGCAGGGATTATTAAGTCTGGTGTTCCAGTTATTACTGGTGTGAAAAATGAAGAAGCATTGCAAGTAATTCAAAAGGTTGCTAAGGAAAACCATGCAAGCTTATATGAACTTGGAAAACAGTTTACAACATTACATAAATATTCTAATGAAGATGGGGAACATTTTGATTTTGATTGTCCATTTGTCTCGTTTGAAAATGTTCGAATTTCAATGAAAGGTATTCATCAAGTAGGCAATGCAGCGCTAGCGCTTATGGCAGTAATGTATTTAAAAACATATTTATCATTTTTAATTAATGAAGAGGAGATGAAAGCTGGCTTACAAGAAGCCTACTGGATTGGTCGATTTGAAAAGTTACAAAGTAATCCAGATATTATAATAGATGGTGCTCATAATCCAGAAGGTATTGAAAGTCTTGTAAAAACAGTAGAGGCACATTATAAAAAGAAGAATGTAATAGTTTTATTTACTGCTCTTGGTGACAAACAGTTACATAACATGGTAGGGCAATTAGAAAAAGTTGCTGATGAAATAATATTTACGACGTTTGCCTTTGATCGTGCCATTTCTGCTGACAAGCTTGCATCGTATTCGCAACAAGAGTCAAAATTAGTTTTTGAAGATTGGAAAGAGGCAATTGATACAAAGGTTGACATGATAGGAGAACATGATGTTTTTATCATAACAGGTTCTTTGTATTTCATTTCCGAAGTTAGAAAATATATTCGCGAGAAAAACTAGATAGTCTTTGCTATCTAGTTTTTTGTTCTACAAATGAAGTCAAATGCATACATATAAGATAATAATATAGGGTTATTTGACGAATTCCTCTGACAAATATCTCGTTTTTTTGTGGAATGAATATGATATGATGCGGACAATGACAAGAGGTGAGGTGTGAGTGTATGGACAAGCAATCACGAACGATCTCGGTGAAAGTAAATGGAACAGAAGCGAAGTATGAGGAAAAAAAGAAGGATGAGTTTGACTGGATGATAGCAGAAAGTGAGAGACCGAAAAATGTCGTTCCGTTTCAAAAAGCGAAATCAGTATCTATGGAAAAATATCGAAAGAAGTGGAGCAATACAATAATCGCAATCGTTGCAACTGCAATAATTATCGGTACTGCATTTGGGATGGGTATGATTCATTTATTAACTGGACAAGGGACGACAGGAGAAGGTAAGGTAACGGCTTCGAAGCAGACAGGTAATGAGGAACAAAAGGTGGGTGGAACGGCAGAGCACACACCAACACCGAAAGAGGAAAAACCAAAAGCACAGGTAGGAACGTCATTAGAACCAATGAAACTATTTTTCGTTCAAGGAGGGCTTTATTCCTCTGAAGAAAAAGGACAGGCTGCTATTGAAGAGTGGAAAAGTAATGGGGGCGTGGCTACTTTGAAACCGAGTGGTGATAAGTATGCGTTAGTTGTTGCTATTACGAGCGATGAACAGGCTGTTAATCAATTAATAGATCAGTATAAGCAAGATGGTGTTTCAGTTTTGAAAAAAAATTGGGATATTACAGATAAAGCATTGCTCAAAAATGATAAAGAAGTAGGAATGTTTTTAGCGAAAGTGCAGCCATTATATACTCATTTAGCAAAATATGTGTCCAGCGTACAAACTAGTGGAAAAAGTAATCCAAAAGATATAGAAGCGATTCAAAAAGAGTGGAAAGCTATGGAAAAGGAAGGGAAGAGTATGAAGCGTGAAGATGCAAAGAAGCTTTATACGTATACGTCAATAGCGGTGCAAACGATTAAGGAAGGGAAGAGCGATAAGGAATCTATAGCTAAATTAAATCAAGTTATTATTGATGGATTACTTTCGTACGAAAAAATGGTTTCACAAAAAGTAAAATAATAAGATAATGATGAAGGGGAAAGAAGTACATATACTTCTTTCTTTTCTTTTGAATTTAGAGCAAAGTGCTTTCTGTATGGGCAGAATATAATCGTATTTAAAAAGAACTATTATTTTGTTTAGAGAAAATGATATTTCTAGAATTTGTGGGGAAACTATTCCTTTGATACGATTGATTTGAATTATTCTGCTTCATGCGAGAAGGGAAGGAGAAAATATGAGGAAAATTATTTTAGCTTCAGGATCACCTAGGAGGAAGGAACTGCTTGAATTAGCTGATGTGCCATTTGAAATCGTTGTTAGTGAAGTAGAAGAGACGATTGGTGCATATTCATCACCTTCTGATATTGTTATGTCGCTTGCTTTGCAAAAAGCATCTGCTGTGGCAGAAAATCATAGTGATCACGTTGTATTAGGTGCAGATACAATTGTTACATATGATTCACGTATTCTTGGAAAGCCGTCTAATGAGGCTGAGGCGAAAGAAATGCTACAATTATTATCAGGGAAAACACACGAAGTATACACAGGTGTTGCAATTATATCGAAAGAAAAAACGGTAACTTTTTATGAACGTACAGAAGTAACATTTTGGGGATTAACAGAAGAAGAAATAGACGTATACGTTGCATCGAAGGAACCACTTGATAAGGCAGGAAGCTATGGAATTCAAGGTAAAGGGTCTATTTTTGTTCAACATATTCAAGGGGACTACTACAGTGTAGTTGGCTTGCCAATTGCGCGTCTTGTCCGTGAATTAAAACAGTTTGATAGCGATGTAACCCATGTGTAAAATTGCATGGGGTTTTCTTTAGGAGAAATCGTAAAAAAAGGGGTGGAGAGATGAACGGTATTCGTGATGTTGTGAGAGAAGAGCAGCCACGGGAGCGTTTATTGTTAGAAGGAGCAGGAAGTTTATCGAATCGAGAACTTCTTGCAGTTTTACTCAGAACGGGTTCTAAAGAAGAAACGGTGTTAACGTTATCAGATAATATTCTACATCATTTTGACGGCTTACGAATGTTAAAGGATGCAACGTTAGAAGAGATGATGAGCATTCATGGTGTTGGGATTGCAAAGGCGTCGCAGCTTATGGCTGCTTTTGAATTAGGTAGAAGAATGGTACGTTTAGAATATCAAAATAGATATAGTATTCGAAGTCCAGAAGATTGTGCGAGTTATATGATGGAAGAGATGCGTTTTTTGCAACAGGAGCATTTTGTTTGTTTATATTTGAATACGAAAAATCAAGTTATACATAGGCAAACTATTTTTATTGGAAGTTTAAATACGTCGATTGTGCACCCAAGGGAAGTTTTTAAAGAAGCATTCCGTCGGGCAGCAGCCTCTATTATATGTCTTCATAACCATCCCTCAGGAGATCCGGCGCCGAGCCGTGAAGATATTGAAGTTACAAAACGATTAGTAGAATGTGGTCGAATTATCGGAATTGAAGTACTTGATCATATCATAATAGGTGACCATAAATTCGTGAGTTTAAAGGAAAAAGGTCATATTTAAGACTATTCTTTTTACTTATTTTGTTTTATAATGTGATTTATGAGTTTTTTGTAGAAAATTATCTACAAAAAGGATGCAGATATAAAAAAACGTACTGTTTTTATAAATATAAAGTAAGAAAAATGAGTCCGTGAAAATAAGAAGGGAAGATAAATGATATGTTTGGATTTGGTGGATTTACTCGCGATCTTGGAATAGACTTAGGAACAGCGAATACGCTTGTATATGTGAAAGGGAAAGGTGTAGTTTTACGTGAACCTTCAGTAGTAGCATTACAAACTGATACGAAACAAATCGTTGCGGTAGGTAGCGATGCAAAACAAATGATTGGTCGTACACCAGGAAACGTAGTGGCACTTCGTCCTATGAAAGATGGTGTAATTGCTGATTACGAAACAACAGCAATTATGATGAAATACTACATTCAACAAGCTCAAAAATCAAATGGATTCTTCTCACGTAAACCATATGTAATGGTATGTGTACCATCTGGTATTACAGCTGTAGAAAGACGTGCAGTAATCGATGCGACTCGTCAAGCTGGCGCTCGTGATGCTTATCCAATCGAAGAGCCATTTGCAGCAGCAATTGGTGCAAACTTACCTGTTTGGGAGCCGACTGGTAGTATGGTTGTTGATATCGGTGGTGGTACAACAGAAGTTGCAATTATTTCTTTAGGTGGTATTGTAACAAGTCAATCAGTTCGTGTTGCTGGTGATGATATGGACGATTCAATCATTCAGTACATTAAGAAAAGCTACAACTTAATGATCGGTGAAAGAACAGCAGAAGCATTAAAATTAGAAATCGGTTCTGCAGGCGAGCCAGAAGGTATTGAGCCTATGGAAATTCGCGGTCGTGATTTAGTAAGTGGTTTACCAAAAACAGTACTAATTCAACCAGAAGAAATTGCAGATGCATTAAAAGATACAGTAGATGCAATTGTAGAATCAGTTAAAAATACGTTAGAAAAAACTCCACCTGAATTAGCAGCGGATATTATGGACCGTGGTATCGTATTAACGGGTGGCGGGGCATTACTACGTAACTTAGATAAAGTTATTAGTGAAGAAACAAATATGCCAGTTCTTGTTGCAGAGGATCCATTAGATTGCGTAGCAATTGGAACGGGTAAAGCATTAGACAATATCGACCTTTTCAAAACTGCTGCTCGATAATATTGCAAAATAAAAATCAATGAAATTAAGAGGGTGTGAACGTGCCACAGTTTTTCTTAAACAAAAGATTAATTGTTTTGTTAGTTAGTATTATTCTTCTCGTGGCATTGATTGGAATCTCATTGAAAGAACGGAACAGTTTATCATGGCCAGAGCAGTTTATAAAAGATACTGTCGGTGTTGTAGAACGTGTATTCCAAAAGCCAGCGAATTATGTTGCCGGATTCTTCGAGAACGTAGAAGATGTAAAGCGCACGTATGAAGAGAATAAAGAATTAAAAGCAAAATTAGATAACTATGCAAAGTTATCAGGTGACGTAAAGCAATTAGAAGATGATAAAAAGAAACTACAAGAGTTAACGGGTAAAAAAGAGTTAAATAGCGGTTATACTGAAATTCCAGCTACTGTTGTTTCTCGTAATCCCGACAAATGGTACGATCTAGTTGGAATTGATAAAGGGGCACAGCAAGGAATTAAAAAAGATATGGCTGTAATAACTTCACAAGGTTTAGTTGGACGAGTGAAAAGTGTATCTCAGTTTACATCATCAGTAGAGTTGTTAAGTTCTATGAGCCGAACAAACCGTGTTTCTGCTATTGTACAAGGGGACGAAAAAATCTTTGGATTGATTGAAGGTTACGATAAAGAAAAACAACTACTTCTTTTCACAAAGATTAGCTCTGATGCAGAGGTGAAAAAAGATCAACTAGTTGTAACATCTGGACTTGGTGATATTTTCCCTAAAGGTCTTGCGATTGGGAAAATTGTTGATGTTCAGCCAGATCCATACGGTTTAACAAAAACGGCTTATGTAAAACCATCCGCTGATTTGAATGATGTAGAGCATATTATAGTTGCAAAACGTGATATGCCTACAGCGTCGTTAGAATAGGAGGGAGAGAAGAGATGATGACGATTTTAAAAAGAGCAGCTCTTCCTCTTTTGCTCCTTTTTGTTTTTTTATTTGAAAATATGTTCTCTACTGTTGTTCCAACAGACGTCTTTTGGAAAGGCAGTATAGCAGCACCGCATTTCTTTATAATTGTGTTATGTTTTATTACAGTGTACTATAGTCCGGTTCAAGGGATTTACTACGGACTATTATTTGGTTTCTTATTTGATACCGTATACACGGAACTTGTCGGTATATATATATTTGCTTATCCGATTTTAGCTTATTTAGTTTATAGTGTGATGAAAGTATTACAATTGAATTTATTTATTGTCGCTTCTATCGTACTGGCTGGCATTGCAGCATTAGAGTATTATGTGTATGGGTTTTTAACTTTGTTAGGACGTACTCACATGTCAGCATCTGTCTTTTTCACAGATCGTCTCCTTGCTACTTTATTGCTAAATGGAATTTTCTTATTAATAGTTTGTTTCCCACTGAGACGATATTTAGTGCGTCTTTCAAAAGCGATAGAAGAAAAAGAAAAAAGGATTTTCTAATTTTATGTCGAATTGAATCGGTGGGGTGAACTTTAGTGGAAGAAAAAAAGCAACAAAATGTAACGATAAAAGGGACAAAAGATGGAATAACACTTCATTTAGATGATTGCTGTTCATTCTCTGAGCTACTAAAAGAATTGGATGAAAAGCTTTCTACACATTACTATGAGAGTGACGGACGTTCTTTAATTGAAGTGCGTGTTAAAGTAGGAAATCGCTATTTAACAGAAGTACAACAAGAAGAGATTCGTACGTTAATTCGCAATAAGAAGAACCTTGTTGTAGAATCAATCGAAAGTGATGTTATAACAAAAGCAGAAGCAATAGCTTGGAAAGAAGAAACAGAAATTGTCCCTATTTCCAAAATTGTTCGCTCTGGACAAGTGTTACATGTAAAAGGCAATTTATTATTAATTGGAGATGTTAATCCAGGCGGAACGGTTATCGCTGGGGGGAATATTTTTGTCTTGGGATCATTAAGAGGAATTGCACATGCGGGGTATGATGGAGATTCAGAAGCTGTTATTGCTGCATCTATTATGAACCCTATGCAACTCCGAATTAGTGATGTGACAATGCGGGCTCCGGAAGAGAAGGAAGACGGAGCAGAGGCGGCAGAATGTGCGTACATTAATGAGAACAATCACATTGTTGTCGATCGCCTGCAACTTCTCACTCATCTTAGACCTAATTTAACAAAGTTAGAAAGGGGAATTGTATAGCTGTGGGAGAGGCAATAGTAATTACATCTGGAAAAGGCGGAGTAGGTAAAACTACAACGTCTGCGAACATTGGTACAGCCCTTGCGTTATCTGGAAAAAAAGTGTGTTTAATTGATACAGATATCGGTTTACGCAATTTAGACGTAGTAATGGGGCTAGAAAATCGTATTGTATTTGATCTTGTTGATGTCGTTGAAGGGCGTTGTCGTTTACCTCAGGCTCTTATTAAAGATAAGCGTTTTGATGATCTTTATTTATTACCTGCAGCACAAACGAGCGATAAATCGGCGGTAACACCTGAACAAATGGATGAATTAATACAAGTATTACGTCAAGATTATGATTACATATTAATTGATTGTCCTGCGGGGATTGAGCAGGGGTTTAAAAATGCAGTAGCAGGTGCGGATAAAGCAATCGTTGTAACAACACCAGAAGTATCCTCAATGCGTGATGCGGATCGTATTATCGGGCTTTTAGAGAAAGAGGATATTGAACCACCGAAACTTGTCATTAACCGTGTGCGTAGTCATATGCTTCATGAACAGGATATGTTAGACGTTGATGAAATTGTACGTACACTGTCAATCGAGCTTCTTGGAGTTGTCGAGGATGATGATGAAGTTATTCGTGCTACGAATACAGGTGAACCTGTAGCACTGCAACCTAGTGGGAAAGCAGCAATAGCTTATCGTAATATTGCAAGACGCTTGTTAGGTGAGAATGTACCATTACAAGCATTTGAACAAGAAAAAGTATCGGTATTTACAAAGATGAAAAATTTCTTTGGAATCCGTTAAAAGCACTTCGCATAAATGCGGAGTGCTTTCTTTTTTCTTCGCATGAATATCTTCCTTCTATAACTCATACATATGTACAAACTGTATATAACTGTTTCTATTTGAATAAGGCTAACGAAAGAAAGGAGACAGTATGAAGAATAGACGTGTGGAAGAAATTAAAAAGCGGATTGCGAAAAGGAAAGCAGAGCAAGAATTGCTAGAAGAAGAGCGGTATTTTGCGGGAGGAGATTTTGATAGCGAAACGGTCTTTATTGAAGAGGGGGAGAAGGAAATTCATCCTCTATTTCGAAAAGAAGTTTTTCTCTTCAAAGTTTTGCTATCAGCAATATTAGTTCTTTCGGTTGCTATTTTATTTAAGAACGCACCTTCTTCTTTTGATGGTACTAGAGCTGTTACAGAAAAAGTTATGCAAGAAGAATTTCAATTTGCTACTATATCGAAATGGTATGAAAATCAGTTTGGAAAACCTCTCGTGTTCTTTTCTCCAAATGAGAAAAAAGAAGAGACTATTCAGCAAAAGAATTATGCGATTCCTGCCTCTGGAAAGGTGATGCAAGGATTTCAAAAAAACGGCCAGGGTGTATTTGTTCAAACGGCTACAAATGCAACGGTGGAGTCAGTAAATGAAGGTATAGTTGTTTTTGCGGGCAAGAAAGAGGAACTTGGAAATACAGTTCAAATTCAGCACGCTGATGGCACGGAGTCATGGTATGCAAATTTAAATGATATGTCAGTAAAATTATATGATTACGTTTCAAAGAAACAAAAAATTGGAATAGTGAGTAATGATGAAAATAATAAAAATGGCAAATTTTATTTTGCAATAAAAAAGAATGAAAAATTTATTGATCCAATTCAGGTGATTTCATTTGATTAAATATAGGGATGTTTTCACGAAAATTTCTGTGCATCCGTTGTTTTGGGTTATTATTGTCATTGGTATTTTTACAGCACGTTTTAAAGAGTTACTATTACTATTTTGTATCGTTTTAGTTCATGAACTTGGGCATGCTTTTGCCGCAGCGTATTATAATTGGCGTATTAAACAAATTCAGCTTTTGCCGTTTGGTGGCGTAGTTGAGATGGAAGAACATGGGAATAAATCGTTAAAAGAAGAATTAATTGTCGTTATGGCGGGGCCAATTCAGCATATATGGATGATTGCGGTCGCTTACATTTTGTATAAAGCGGGCTGGGTAACTGACGATTTGTACCATTTCTTTGTATGGAATAATGTCATTATTTTAGGGTTTAATTTATTGCCTATTTGGCCACTTGATGGTGGAAAAGTATTATTTAATGTATTATCATATCGTTTTCCCTATTTACAAGCACATGAAAAGATGATGAAATTGTCATGTGTTTTTTTTAGTGTAATATTAGGATGGCAGTTACTTTGGAATAGTAATAACATTATGATGTGGGTATTACTCGTTTTTCTAGCGATTTCTTTATATCAAGAATGGAAACAAAGACGGTACGCATTTATGCGTTTTTTATTAGAGCGTTATTATGGGAATAAAAGAGATATTGAAAAAATAGCACCTATTGAGGTGAAAACGGAAGATCATTTATATACGATTTTCACAAAATTTCGCAGAGGATATAAACACTCTATTATCGTCCATGGAAAATATAAAGAGCATTACACATTGGACGAAAATGAATTGTTGTATGCATATTTTGCTGAAAAACGAACAACCTCATCTGTTGAAGAATTAATTGGTTAGTGTTGACGACGACACTAACCTTTTATATTGTAAGGAAAAGAAATGAAAAGTGAGGAAAGAATTTTGAAGACGTTATATATTAACTACACTGGTTCGGAAAAGCGTGTTGCGATAGAAGAGAAACAAAAAATTGTAGAGCTTTTATGGAAACGGAATGAAGAGCAGGAGATTGTCGGACATATTTATGTTGGGCGTATCGTAAGAACAATCGCTGGAATGAACGCAGCCTTTGTAAATATCGGATTAGAAAAACATGCATATCTTTCATTTGATGATGTACCATCTTCATATCGCATACATGAAGGACAGGCGATACTTGTACAAGTTGTGAAAGAGGCAATTGATACGAAGGGGCCAAAATTAACGGCGAAGATAGAAGTTACCGGAAAATATGTCGTTTACATGCCCTATGATGACATGCGCGCTGTTTCTCGGAAAATAAAAAATAATAAAAGAAGACAACAGTTACTGGGAATTGAAGCAGAAGGAACAGGTGGATACATTTTCCGTTCTGCTTCTGAAAAAGGAACGATCGATGAAATACAAGCTGAAATGCAAGGGTTGCAGCAGTTATATGAAGAGTTAAAAAGAAAAGAAGATCAAGGGAAGGCGCCCTTACTACTTCATCAACCAGCGACGTTTTTAGATCGTGTATTTCAGGAGAACCCAATTGAAACAATTGAAAAAATAGTTGTAGATACGAGAAGTATAGTAAAAGAATTAGAAGAAAAAGTAGGGAAAGAAAGAGTATCCTTTTATAATGAAAAATCTTCGATGTTTAACCATTTTGGAATAGAGCGTGAAATCGAGAAAGCACTTCAAAAAATTGTGTGGCTACCAAATGGTGCCTATCTAATTGTAGAACAAATGGAGACGATGACTGTAATTGATGTGAATACAGGTAAATTTACTGGAAAACAAAATTTACAAGATACCGTATTTCGCACAAATGAAATGGCTGCTGAAGAGATTGCTCGTCAATTAAGACTTCGTGATATTGGCGGGATGATATTAATTGATTTTATTAATATGAAAAGACGGGAAGATAAAGAGAAGGTAAGAGAGCGTTTAATGATAGCTTTACAAGATGATCGCACATATACAAGAGTGCTTGGGTTTACAGAGTTAGGTATTTTAGAGATGACGCGTAAGCGCAAGAAACATTCGTTACGTGACGTATTATTAGAAGAGTGTGCGCCTTGTAAAGCGACAGGTTACGTTATATCTAATGAAACAATTGCGTATGAGCTAGAGAGAGAGCTTATTACTTATGGTAATATAGAGGATGAAGCTGTATTGATTGGTGCTTCAAAAAAAGTACAAAAACATTTTTCACAAAAAGAATTACAAAAAAATATTCCATTTGAAATTTATTTCAAAGATGATATTATCGAAAAGTACGCTATTATCCGTTTTGGAAGTAAGAAAGAAATTGTAGAACGGAAAAAATAGTTAGCAGAACATTCATTGACAATAGTCAATGAGTCATGGTAATATTTTTATGTTATAGTTTATAGCACCTAAACTGCTATATGCTACAACCGCACAAGACAGGTTCCCTAAAGACATTTTATGTCTACCTCGTTTTTGGCGAGTCTTAGTAATTAAGAGGAGGTGCAAGTATGTACGCAATTATCGAAACAGGTGGAAAACAAATTAAAGTTGAAGCTGGTCAAGCAATCTACATTGAAAAATTAGATGTTGAAGCTGGTGAAACTGTTACTTTTGACAAAGTTCTTTTCGTTGGTGGCGAAAACGTGAAAGTTGGTAGCCCAGTTGTAGAGGGTGCAACAGTTACTGCGAAAGTTGAAAAACAAGGTCGCGCTAAGAAAATCATCGTTTTCAAATACAAAGCGAAAAAGAACAATCGTAAGAAACAAGGTCATCGTCAACCTTACACTAAGCTAGTAGTTGAAGCTATCAACGCTTAATTCTGGTTAAGATGATTAAGATTACGATAAGTCGCACGAAACTAGGAAGTATCCGATCATTTAAAATGACTGGACATGCCAATTATGCGCCACATGGACAAGATCTTGTCTGTGCTGGAACTACAGCGGTTGTGTTTGGTTCTATAAATGCAGTGGAAGAACTTTGTAATGTGCAGGCAACTATTGAACTCGGAAGTGATGGCGGATTCTTGACGTATGAATTGCCTAATGATTTAGACGTTCATACAGCAGAAAAAGCACAAATACTTTTAGAAGGATTGGTTGTTTCACTTAAGACGATTGAACTTGATTACGGAAAGTATATCCGTTTAATAGAAAAAGTGCAGGAGGTGTAACGTATGTTAAGATTAGATCTTCAGTTTTTCGCATCTAAGAAAGGTGTAGGTAGTACAAAGAACGGTCGTGACTCTCAGTCAAAACGTCTTGGTGCTAAACGCGCAGATGGTCAAACGGTTTCAGGTGGTTCAATTCTTTACCGTCAACGCGGTACAAAAATTTATCCAGGTGTTAACGTTGGTCGTGGTGGCGATGACACTTTATACGCGAAAGTTGACGGCGTAGTACGCTTTGAGCGTCTTGGTCGTGACCGCAAACAAGTGAGCGTATATCCTGTTGCTCAAGAAGCATAAGAACTCACGGAAAACTCTAACCTGAGTGCAGGTTAGAGTTTTTCTATATTAAGGGGTATCTAAATGAATGAAAAATGGACAATTATAGATGCGTTGAGCCACTCGAGACATGATTGGCTCAATCGTTTGCAGATGGTTAAAGGAAATCTTTCCCTTGGAAAAGTGGAAGAGATTCATAGGCTCATCGATCGTTTTGTCCAAGAAGCGAGACAAGAATCCAATCTGATGGGGCTATCAATGCCTTTATTTTCAGAGTGGATTTTAACATATAATTGGAAACAGCAACCGTGCTTATTGGAGTACGAAGTATTAGGGAAATTACATAACTTATCTCATCTAGATGAGACTGTATGTACATGGACGAATCAGTTTTTCTTAATGCTTCAGCATAGTTTAGACGTATATGTTGAAAATTATGTTTGTATCACAATTGAAAGTGACGCGGAGAATGCTCGTTTCTTTTTTGATTTTCGTGGAAAGCTAACGAATGTAGAAGAACTACAAACGTGGCTTGCGAACGAAAACAATAAATGGTATTCCATTTCTTATACAGTACGAGACGAAGAAGTCTCAGTTATATTACAACTAATCGAAAAAAGTGTGGTGAAATAATGTTTGTAGATCAGGTCAAGATATATGTAAAAGGCGGCGACGGTGGTAACGGAATGGTTGCGTATCGTCGTGAGAAGTATGTACCTAAAGGTGGCCCAGCAGGTGGCGACGGTGGTAAAGGTGCAGATGTTGTTTTTGTTGTTGAGGAAGGCTTACGTACATTAATGGACTTCCGCTACCAACGTCATTTCAAAGCTGATCGCGGTCAGCACGGAATGAGTAAAGGTCAGCACGGTCGTAAATCTGAAGATTTAATCGTAAAGGTTCCACCAGGAACAATAGTGAAAGATGAAAAAACAGGTGAAATTCTTGCCGATTTAGTAACGCATGAACAAACAGCTGTAATCGCAAGAGGTGGCCGTGGTGGCCGTGGTAATTCACGTTTCGCAACAGCGACGAACCCAGCGCCAGAAATCGCTGAGAACGGGGAACCAGGTCAAGAACGTGATGTCACGTTAGAACTTAAAGTGCTAGCAGATGTTGGACTTGTTGGATTCCCAAGTGTAGGTAAATCTACATTATTATCTGTTGTATCATCAGCGCGTCCGAAAATTGCAGAATATCACTTTACAACAATCGTTCCGAATCTTGGTGTTGTTGAAACTGGTGATAACCGCAGCTTCGTTATGGCTGACCTTCCTGGACTAATTGAAGGCGCACACTCCGGCGTTGGACTTGGACACCAATTCTTACGTCATATCGAACGTACACGTGTAATTGTACACGTTATCGATATGTCTGGTTTAGAAGGACGTGAGCCATATGAAGATTATGTCACAATCAATAATGAACTAAAAGAATACAATATGCGTTTAACTGAGCGTCCACAAGTTGTTGTTGCAAACAAAATGGATATGCCAGATGCAGAAGAAAACTTACAAGCATTTAAAGAGAAATTGGGAGACGAAGTGAAAATTTTCCCAATCTCAGCTGTAACGAAACAAGGTGTTCGTGACTTACTATTTGAAGTAGCGAACTTATTAGAAACAACACCAGAATTCCCAATGTACGATGATGTAGAAGAATCTGAAGCAAGTGTAATGTACAAATTTGAATCTGAATCTAATTTTGAAATTACACGCGAAAGTGATGGCACATTTGTTATTTCTGGTTATGACATTGAGAAAACATTCAAGATGACAGACTTCTCACGTGATGAATCTGTACGCCGATTTGCTCGTCAAATGCGTGGAATGGGTATTGATGAAGCCCTTCGTGCACGTGGTGCAACAGACGGAGATATTGTGAAAATTCTTGAATATCAATTTGAATTTATCGATTAAGACTGCCGAAATATGGCGGTCTTTTTTTTTCGTTATTTGAGTCCAGTAAAAACCCAATTCATATAGGTGAACCATAAGTCGATATAGGAAAAAATCCCCATTGATTAAAGTTTCAATTTATAATAGAAAAAGGAGTGATTTTAGAAGAATATTTTATGGGGAGAAAAGGAATATGTATAAAATATTAATTGTAGAAGATGATGAAAAAATTGCAGAGATATTAGAGGAGCATTTAGAAAGGTATGGATATCAATCTTTCAGAGTGAGCGATTTACGGCATATAAAAGATGAGTTTGTAAAAGTAAGTCCTCATCTTGTGTTACTTGATATTAATTTACCATACTTTGATGGCTTCTACTGGTGCCGCCAAATCCGCACTGTATCGAATGCGCCGATTATTTTTGTTTCTGCAAGAACAGGGGAAATGGATCAAGTAATGGCGATTGAAAATGGCGGAGATGATTACATTACGAAGCCATTCCATTTAGATATCGTAATGGCAAAGGTGAAAAGTGCACTCCGCCGCGGGTATGGTGAGTATGCTTTGGCCGCGGAAAGTGACTGCTTAGGTGTTAATGGATTGTTATTATTCCCATCACAGCACACAGTAGAGTGGAAAGGTCAACAAACGGAACTTACAAAAAATGAGTTTTATTTATTAGAATGTTTAATGAAACAAGCAAATCAATACGTGACACGTGAAGAGCTGTTAGAGGCTTTATGGGATGAAGTAGCTTTTGTTGATGATAATACATTAACCGTGAATGTAAAGCGTGTAAGGAAGAAACTTGAGGAGTTAGGCATTAAAAATGCAATTGTCACAAAGCGTGGGTACGGTTATGTTCTTCTTACTGAGTGGGGCGAAGGGCATGAAGGTTAAAAATTATCTCATAGAACGTTTTTCCTTAATCCTTTCTTACATTATAAGCCTTTGTTTATTTGGACTCGTATTGCAGTTGCAAAGCCTTTTAGAAAAGCGTGCGCTGGACTGGAGTACATGGTTATACGGACTTTTATTAGGGACAGTTGTGTTTAGTGTATACCTTATTTACGATTACCGAAAACGAAGTGTGTTTTTAAAGAGGATAGAACAGTATATTGCCGGTGGACATACATTACATGACTCTTTACTTATCGATACTTCTTATACGTCAGAGCAAGAAATGGTTGTTGAAGCGTTTACGCTATTAAGGCAGCAATATATGAATGAAGTTCATAAGCAGCATGCAAAAGAGCAACAGCAAATGATTTTTATGAACCAGTGGATCCATCAAATGAAAACACCAGTATCCGTTATTGAATTATTGTTACAGAAATATGGTAAGGAGCACCGTGAAGCAAGGGGAACGATTGAAAGTATTCGTGAAGAAAATAACCGTATTTTAAATGGGTTAGATTTAGCGTTACATATGGCAAGGTTAGATCAATTTTCGAAAGACTATAAAGTAGAAGTAGTAAATGTTATAGAGGTCATTCGAGATATTATTAATGAAAATCGGAAGTCGTTCATTCAATCTTCTGTATTTCCGAAAATGATGTTTGAAGAAGAGACTTGTATGATTGCGTCTGATAGAAAGTGGCTTAGTATCGCGATGAGCCAAATTGTTGTGAATGCAATTAAGTATACAAAAATTTCAGAAGCAGAGAAAAAAGAAATTCAATTTCAAATTGAAGAGAAAGATCAAAAGGTGTTATTACATATTAAGGACAATGGAATTGGTATTCCTGAGCAAGATGTAAAGCGTATATTTGATCCGTTCTTTACGGGAATAAACGGCCGTAAAACAAGGGAAGCGACAGGTATGGGTTTATATATTACGAAGGAAATCTGTGGTAATTTACATCATGGAGTGTATGTACAATCAACTGAAGGGGAAGGAACAACAGTTACGTTCCAATTTGCAAAAGATGAAGAATATCATACATTAATGAGAAAAATGACAAAACTGTAAGATAACAAAACGTTTTGTAAGGGAAATCACTCGTTTCTTTTTCTTATTTTTCTTATAGTAAATGTAAGAAGAAAACACGTAGGGGGATTAGAAATGAGTGTTCTTGAAGTAAAAGGGTTAACAAAGGTGTACCAATCAAAAGGTTCAGTAGCGACGACTGCTTTAAATGATATAAATTTTAAAATTGAAGAAGGCGAGTTTGTAGGGATTATGGGGCCTTCAGGAAGCGGAAAAACAACGCTTTTAAATTTATTAGCAACAATTGATAAGCAAACTTCAGGTCATGTGCTTGTAAATGGTGAAGAAATTAATCAAATGCGTGCTGCAAAATTAGCGGAGTTTCGTCGTACACATTTAGGATTCATCTTCCAGGATTTTAACTTACTTGATACGTTATCGATTAAAGAAAATATCATTTTACCACTTGTAATGGCGAAGAAATCTGTAAATGAAATCGATGCGAAAGTGCTTGAGATTGCAAAGTTTTTAAACATCGAAGAAATTTTAAATAAAAAAGTATATGAAGTGTCAGGCGGACAACAACAACGTGCAGCAGCAGCGAGAGCAATCATTCATGAACCTACGCTAATTTTAGCGGATGAGCCAACTGGAAACTTAGATTCGAAGTCAGCAAAATCATTAATGAGCGCGTTGCAAGATTTACATGAACAAAAGAAAGTGACAATTGCAATGGTAACGCATGATCCAGTAGCGGCGAGTTATTGCGAACGTATTCTTTTCATTCGCGACGGAGAAATTTTCTCAGAAATACATAAGGGAAGAACGAAACAAGCCTTTTTCCAAGAAATTCTGGATGTACTTGCGATGCTAGGAGGAGAATATCATGAACTTTCGCCAGCTCGCGCTTAATAACGTAAAAGGAAATTGGCGTAATTATAAAGCGTTTCTTATTAGTAGCTGTTTATCGATTGTCGTATTTTTCATGTATGCTTCCTTCATTTATCATCCAGATGTCGTAAGCGGTAATATTAGTATGAGGGATATGATCTCAAAAGGGCTAGAATCGATGAATTATATTGTAGTCATCTTCTCAGCACTCTTTATTTTATATGCAAATTCAACATTTTTACGAGCAAGAAAAAAAGAGTTTGGTCTATTAACATTAATAGGCGGAACAAAATCTCAACTTGGCCGAATGATTATATTAGAACAGCTTATGTTAGGTAGTATTGCAATTGTAGTAGGTATTGGGCTTGGCATGCTTTGTTCAAAATTATTTTTCCAAGCATTAAGCGTAATATTGAAAATAGATAAAACACTTCCACTCGTATGGAATAGTAAAGCAATTCTTATTACAGCTGGTGTATACTTTATTCTATTTTTAATCCTATCATTGTTTAGTGTTTGGACAGTAGGGCGCTTGCAAATTATTGATTTATTAAGAGAAGCAAGAAAACAAAAAGTAGAACCTTTTGCATTTACATCGTTATGTGTAGTTGGTATAGGATGTATTATTGTTGCATATGTACTTAGCTTCCAAGTGACATTTATGAATTTTATCATACTGTTTTTACCGATTGTAGGGCTGACGATAGGCGGAACTTATTTACTGTTTACACAAGGTAGTACAGTCGTATTAAAAGCACTGCAAAAAAGAAAAAGATCTTTTTATACATATCCAAACATGTTCGTACTTAGCAATCTTATTTATAAAATGAAAGATAATGCTCGTTTTCTATTTGTAATTTCTATCATTACGGCGGTTGTATCTTCGGCAGTTGGTACACTGTACGTATTTTTTGAGGATATGAGTTATAAGGCAGTAACTAGTACCCCGCATGCTATTTCGTATGAGGAAAAAGGCATTCATACGCATAATGTCATAAAAGAAGGGAAAACAAAAGAATTAATAAAAAAACACGGATTTGAAGAAGCGCGAGAAGTAACGTATGTAAAACTTCCTGGAACTCAAAAAATCACGATGTTTAACAGTGAACATGAAGTACCGATGGCGATTGTTTCAGAAAAAGAATATAATGCTGAAGCACGTAAACAAAAGAGGGAGCAAGTTAGAGAAGTTCATAATGCACCAGGTAGTGCAACGATGGTCATAATGGATATGGCGAAAGATATGATGAAGGTAGATCTTGCAAAACCATATGAATTTAAAATTAACGGACAAACGCAGTCTGTTCAATTAAATGAGCCAACTCCATTTTCTGTTTTTAATGATAGTGAATATCTCATTGTGAATGATCAAGATTTTGAGAAATACGCAAAGCTCGTACCAGATGAAGAAAAGACGAAATATTACGGTTATTATATAGAAGACTGGAAAAGTACGGAAGACCTTGTGTTAGATTTGAAAAAGGAAGTTGCACCAGATAAGCAAGAGGAATTAAATAACTCGGTGCTCGCTTATAAAAATATAAGAGAATCAGGAGCAATTACGATGTTTATCGGTTTCTTTGTAGCTGTACTGTTCTTCTTCTTCGCTTGTAGTATGACATACTTTAAATGGTTTAACGATAAAGAACAAGATCGTATTCAATTTAAATCGTTAAAGAGAATCGGTATGACAGATAAAGAAATTCGTAAAATTGCAATTCGACAAATGGGCGTTATCTTCTTTATCCCAATTTTAATCGGTGCAATTCATAGTGGATTTGCTCTTCATACGTTAGGAAAAATGCTTTATATTGATTTATGGAAATCAGGAGCGATTGTAATTGGAGCATACATTGTAGCTTCTGCGATTTACTTTATGATCGCGCAGAGAGGATATTTGAAACACGTGCAAAGCTAGAGAAACCTCTAGCTTTTTGCCTATGTAGTAAGTTATAGGGGGACGATAGATGAACATTCGGCAACTAGCGCTGCAAAATATAAAAGGAAATTGGCGTAATTATAAAGTGTTTTTCTTAAGCAGTTGTTTTGCAATATTTGCGTCTTTTGCATACATGTCTGTTATTGTACATCCGTATATGCAAGAGACGATGTGGTATCAAAACGTACGCTGGGGACTTATCATATGTAATGTTATAATTATTTCTTTTTTTGTCATATTTATCTTGTACGCTACTTCTATTTTCATAGAAGCACGTAAGAAAGAATTAGGGTTATATATGTTAATGGGAGCGACGAAGTCTAACGTAATAGGAGTGATTATGACCGAGCAAATATTGATCGGAATTTTCGCTAATATTTTCGGTATTGGGCTTGGCATGATTTTTTTGAAACTCTTTTTTATGGTATTTAGTATGTTACTTCATCTTCCGAAAGAACTCCCTGTCATATTTGACATGAGAGCGATTGGTGTAACGTTTGTTACATATATGCTCGTCTTTGTTCTGTTATCTTTTATAAGTGCTTTACGTATATGGAATATAAAAATCATACGGTTATTAAAAGAATTTCGAACAGATAAACGAGAGAGGAAAACATCAAAGTGGCTTTGTTTATTCGGCTTTGCTTGTTTAGGAACGGGATATGCGCTAGCGCTACAAGTGACGATGACAACGATAGCATTATACTTTTTCCCTGTGTCTATACTTATCTTTTTTGGAACGTATTTTTCTTTTACACATGGTGTTAGCCAATTGTTAGAAGTGATAAAACGAAATAAAAAGATTATGTATACATATCCGTATTTATTTATAGTGAATCAATTGTCACATCGAATGAAGGAAAATAGTCGCTTTTTCTTTCTGTTGTCTATGGCAACAACGTTTGTCGTTACGGCGACAGGTACGGTGTTCTTATATTTTTCTAGCATGAAAGATATGTGGCGTGGCGGAGGAGTACACTCATTTTCATACATAGAAAAAGGTACTTCTGTTCATGAAGTTTTCGAGAAAGACAAGGTTGAAAACTTATTACATCAATATGGATATGATGATTTTCAATATATGAGTTTTGTTGGAGTGTATGCATCTTTTCAGTCCAATAAGGGAGAAACAGAGGTAGCACCGCTTATAAAGGAAAGTGAATACAATCAAGAGGCAAGAAAACAAAAACAGAAAATGTATTATCCTAAAAAAGGAACAGTTACACTTGTCTATTATAATAAACGCAATTATCCAAATGTATATAATCAAAAAGAGATTCAATTGCAAGTAATGAATCAAGCGTATCCATTCGCATTTAACGGTCAGAGAGAAGGGGTACAATTTAACTATCACCGTTCATACATTAATGGTCTGTTTTTTGTCATGAATGATGAAGATTTTAACAGTATAGCAAATAAAATTCCGGATTCTGAAAAAATGATATATAGAGGTTACACATTACCAAATATCGAAAATACGAAAGAATTAAACGAAGATTTACGGAAACATATGAAACAAGATACAAATGATGCATTTCGAAGTAATATGGAGTTATATGTGAATATGAAAGAGTTCGGTAATCTTACTCTATTTGTAGGCTCATTCATTAGTATATTATTCTTCCTTACGTCATGTAGTATTGTATATTTTAAATGGTTTCATAATATTGCATCGGATCGAAAGCAGTACGGGGCACTCTCTAAACTTGGAATGACGAAGGAAGAAGTGTGGAAGATTTCTCGTTGGCAATTATGTATGCTATTTTTTGCACCAATTATAGTAGGAAGTATGCATAGTGCAGTTGCGTTATATACGTTTCATAATACTCTCTTTATGGACGGTTCATTAAGGAAAGTGGGCTTGTTTATTCTGTTTTACATTGCTGCATGTATCATTTATTTCTTCTTTGCTCAAAGAGAATACAAGAAACATTTAGACTAGCGAATGCTAGTCTTTTTTAAATATTCGAAATTTACATAGAAGAATATAAAAAAGTATGGTATAACAGTAAGAAAACGAAAAAGAGAGGGGAAAGACGATGATTCGAGTAGGATATTTAGGACCAGAGGCAACATTTACAAATATGGCGGTGAGTCGTTTTTTTCCGGAAGCAGAGCATGTACCGTATCGAACGATTCCAGATTGTATTGATGCAGCCGCAAATGAAAACGTAGATTTCGCAGTTGTACCGTTAGAGAACGCCATAGAAGGTTCAGTTAATATAACGGTTGATTATCTCGTACATGAGCAGCCACTTTCCATTGTAGGAGAAATTACAGTGCCAATTCAGCAACATTTACTCGTACACCCGCAGTACGAAGGAGTGTGGAAAGAAGTATACGCTGTACATTCTCACCCACATGCCATTGCACAGTGCCATAAATTTTTAAATGAGGAATTAAAAGGGGTAACCGTTCGCGATATGACATCAACAAGCGCTGCTGCACAATATGTGAAAGAACATCCTGAAGAAAAAATTGCAGCTATTGCAAATGAAGCAGCGGCAGAAAAATACGGATTAACAATTGTAAGGCGTGATATTCATACGCATAAAAACAATCATACACGTTTCCTTGTTCTCCATAAGAAAAAGAAAGCAGTACTCCCAAATAACGGAGAAAACCGAGGAGAGAAAACGACGCTTATGATAACGTTACCTGCTGATTACGCAGGGGCACTATATCAAGTGTTATCAGCTTTCGCATGGAGAAAATTAAACTTATCCAAAATTGAATCGCGCCCGATGAAAACAGGCCTTGGAAATTACTTTTTCTTAATCGACGTCGATAAAGCATATGATGACGTATTATTGCCAGGCGTAATGATGGAACTTGAAGCACTTGGCTTTTCTGTTACTGTTTTGGGGAGTTATTCTTCTTATTGGTTGTAAGGGGAGTGTTTGTCGTATTTTGTAGTTAAGTCGATATAATTTCGGTCGCTAGTATACCGTATGATAGATAAATAGAGTCCCACCTATAAAAGGTGGGATTTATTATTTTAACTTCGAAAGACGATCCTCTAACTGACCACGCCAAATCTCGGCTAGTTCTTGTACAGCAAGAACCTTCGCAATGCCATCTTTATCTTTCCTATTATGAAAATAAATTTCGTTAGAGAACAAAACAGATACATTGTTTGATGGACGCTCTAGTAATGTGATTTTAGAATCTTTACGCACAGTACCTTCTTGAAGAACGCGGCATAAGTAGCCAGTATATCCGGTTGCTACAATACGTGGCAAAATGCCAGGAATGCCAAGACGTTTTGAAATTGTACTACAAGGTACGCGAGCTTGTGTTACTTGAATGATTGCTTCGCCTAGTTGATATGTATCTCCGATGCAAACATCACGCTCTAACATATTTGTTACGGTAATGTTTTCGCCAAATGTGGAAGCTGGAAGTGTAGTTTGAAATTCCTCTTCCCATAGTACGTAATGCTCGTGTGGGTACACACAAACTGCGCGATCAGGTCCCCCGTGGTGTTTTAAATCCGCTACATCATCACCACGGAATCCGTCTTTTGAGAGGAAGGCCTCTTCTGTAGGATCTTTACATATACCTGTTATCATTTCTTTATCTTCGCCATATTTCATTTGTTTCGGTTTACCAGTGCTAAAGTGAACGAGTTCAATCCCCATAGTTGATCTCCTTTACAATTGATTTCAATATTATATCACTAAAAAAGCACAGAGCATGATAAAAAACTCTGTGCTTTACATTAATAAACGAGAAATCCAGCGCGGTCTAGTGCCTCACAAGCGGCATCTAATTTCTCTTTAGAATCTGCTTCAATTGTATGTAAGTGAATACCATCTGTTAGTTGCGAAAGATAGGAAGCGTTTGTGTTTTCGATTTTTTGTAAATATTGCTCTACATCGAAGCGATTACTTACCATAATCGATGCTGTTAAGTCGCCGTATACAGGATGCTCAACTTTTACGTCTTTAATTGTAACGCCGTGGTCAACTAACATAGTAAGTTCTTGACGTACTTCTGCCGGTTTATGTTGGCATACGATTACGCGTTCAAAAGCTTGTTGTCTTGTTTGTGGCTTTAAATATAAATACCCTTGTGCAGTCGCAATAATTGGTTCATTTCGTGCTTTTAGTAAGGAAATGTCTTGAACGATAACTTGCCTACTTACGTTTGTCTTTTTAGATAGTTCATTCCCTGATAATGGTTCATTTGCAGCAAGAAGCCACTCAAGGATGAGTTGTCGTCTTTCTTCGCCTAAAATCTTTTTTTGATCATTTTGTTTCATTATGATTTAACACCTCTATAAAATTGATTTCCAATTGTGTGTAGTGCATGAATAGTTGTATCAATTTGTTCTTTCGTTGTGTGATGTCCGAAAGAAAAGCGGACATATTGTTTTGCCTCTTCATACGTTTTTCCAATTGCAAGCATTGTTTTTGAAGGGTCTTGTTTACCTACTTGGCAAGCACTTCCAGTTGAAATGGCTATACCATGACGGTTACATTCTAACATTGTATACTGACCTTCTATTCCTTTTATTGTAACCCCAATAATATGTGGTAAACAAGAAGTAGAATGTCCTTTCACTTCAATTTCTAGAGGAAGTGTTTGTAATTGCTCTAAAAAATAAGATCGTAATTGTTTAAAACGAAAGCTCTCTTCCTTTTGATTCTTTAATATATGCTCTGCGGCTGTTAAAAAAGCAGCGATTCCAGGAACGTTCACTGTACCAGGGCGAAAGCCTTTTTCATGAGAAGTTCCCGGAAATACTTGTTCCCAGCGAACTTGCGGATTTATATAGCAAGCTCCAACTCCTTTCGGTCCGTATATTTTATGGGCTGAAACAGAGAGGCTATCAATCTCCATCGCTTTAACGTCTATTGGAAGTTTACCAAACGTTTGAACACAATCCGAATGAAATAAAACATTATATTTTTTTAAAAGTGCTCCGATCTCTGCAATGTTTTGAACGGTCCCGATTTCAGAGTTTCCGTGCTGTATACTTGCTAGAGCAGTATCTTCTGTAATAGCTGCTTCTAAATCTACTAAATGAATTATCCCACTTTTATCAACAGGAATCTCAGTAATAGTATAACCTTGCGATTGTAAGGATTGAAAATAACTTCGAATCGATGCGTGTTCCATAGGTGTCGTAATAATGTGCTTTCCATTTCTAGCATTTAGAAGGGATTGAATCGCAAGGTAGTTAGATTCTGAACCGCCGCTTGTAAAGAATACACCTTGTTCCTTACCCCCAATCATTTCTGCAAATGTTTCTCTACAAACTTGCAATAAAGATGATGCGCTTCCGCCGATATCGTGTAAACTTTGTTCATTTCCGAAATATTTCTTTGCTGCTTCTACATATGTTTCTAAAGCTTCTTCGCTCATAGGTGTTGTCGCTGCATAATCTAGATATATCATCATGTAATTTCCTCTCTTCAGTAAGAGTGACATTTGTTTTCGTTTTTAGAATGGTAGTGAAAATAAGAATTGTAAAAAAACTCTTGTCATTATTTTAAAACTATGTAAATATAGGTGTCAAGACAGTTGGAAAGTGTAAAGTGGGAGGCAACAATTATGCCAAGTGCAGATGTCTTGATTATTGGAAGTGGCGTTGCGGCGCTTCGTGTTGCGAAAGAGCTTTGTCACGAAAAGAATGTGATAATTATCACAAAAAAAACAGGACGTAATAATAATACACATTTAGCTCAAGGAGGAATTGCAGCAGCAGTTGCTACATATGACGATCCGAGTGGGCATTTTGAGGATACATTAGTGGCAGGTTGCCATTATAACAACGAAGAAGCAGTTCGTTATTTAGTTGAAGAGGGACCGAAAGAAATAAGTAAGCTTATTACGAATGGAATGAAATTTGATGGGGATGAAAAAGGGATCCACCTTGGTAAAGAAGGGGCGCATCGAAAACGGCGCATTTTACATGCCGGAGGAGATGCAACTGGTAAAAATCTATTAGAGCATTTAATACAAGAAGTAGTTCCGAACGTTACTGTCGTTGAGCATGAAATGGTGCTCGATTTTATTATAGAAAATAATAAATGCATAGGAGCTTTAACGCGAAATAGTGAAGGGAAGCTGAAGCGTTACTATGCTGATAATACGGTGTTAGCATCAGGAGGAATAGGTGGTTTGTACGCCTTTACATCGAATGATGAGACAATTACAGGCGATGGACTTGCGATGATATATCGAGCTGGGGGGGAACTTGTTGATTTAGAATTTGTACAATTTCATCCGACGATGTTATACGTGGACGGGCGATGTTGTGGTCTCGTTTCTGAAGCAGTCCGTGGTGAAGGAGCTGTCCTTATAAATGGAAAAGGACAGCGTTTTATGATGGATATACATCCCGGGAAAGATCTCGCACCGCGTGATGTAGTGGCAAGGGCTATTCATGAACAACTTCTTGCAGGTGAAAAAGTGTACTTAAACATCGAAACCATTCAAAACTTTGAACAACGTTTTCCGACCGTCTCATCATTATGTAAAAAGAATGGTATTGATTTAAAAGAAAATTCTATTCCGGTCGTACCGGGCGCTCATTTTCATATGGGCGGCGTGAAGACGAATTGTGACGGAGAGACGTCCATTTCAAACTTATATGCGGTCGGTGAAGTGGCTTGTAATGGAGTTCATGGTGCGAATAGATTGGCGAGTAATTCATTATTAGAAGGTCTTGTGTTTGGAAGACGAATAGGAAAACACATTTTAGCTAAGCCAGCAGAGGAAAGAAAAAATGTGCCGGAAGAGAGAGGGAAAAGTTTTATAGCTCTTAATGATTTACCGTTGAAAGAAGAAATACAAGAATGCATGATGAAATATGTTGGGATTGTGCGAACTGAGAAAAATTTATCATATGCTCAGAGATGGTTTAGTAGGTACGGTGTGCGAAATATGATCTTACAATATGATGCACTTACAAATGAAGAGATAACGCTTATTAATATGTTAACAGTTTGTGAGCTTATAACAGTATCAGCTTTGCAAAGAGAAGACAGTATTGGTGGTCATTATCGCATTGATTATCCAAAAAGAAATAGCGTAAAAAAAGAGATTATCCGAGTGAGAAGAAAACTACAACTTGTTTAATAAGGGGAAGAGGGGTTTTATGAATACGTTAAAAGTTAAGGAAGCATTAAATCGATTTTTTCTAGAAGATATAGGAGAAAGAGATGTAACATCTCAGCTTATCTTTCCCGATAATGCACTTGCGAAAGGAACGTTTCTTGTAAAGGATACAGGGGTATTTGCAGGGGGCTTAGTAATTGAAGAAGGATTTAAATTAATTGATCAGAGAATTGAAGTTGAACTTCATAAAAAAGATGGGGATCTTGTAGAAAAAGGCGAAATAATTGCAACCGTGCAAGGACCAATCGCATCATTATTAACGGCAGAGCGCGTTATATTAAACGTTATTCAGCGTATGAGCGGGATAGCGACGATGACACGTAAGGCGGTTTTTGCTTTAGATAGCAGTCATACACGCATTTGTGATACGAGAAAAACGATGCCAGGACTACGTATGTTTGATAAATATGCTGTAGTATGCGGGGGCGGGTTTAACCACAGATTCGGTTTATATGATGGTGTCATGATTAAAGACAATCATATTGCTTTTGCTGGCTCGATTACAAAAGCTGTTACATCGGTGAAAGAAAGATTGGGACATATGGTGAAAGTAGAAGTCGAAACAGAGACAGAGGCGCAAGTAAGAGAAGCAGTAGAGGCCGGCGCAGATGTTATTATGTTCGATAATCGTACGCCAGAAGAGATTCGTGAGTTTTCAAAAATTGTACCAAGTGCCATCGTTACGGAGGCTTCAGGTGGTATTACAATTGAAGATTTGTCAAAATACGGAAAAACAGGGGTAGATTATATTTCACTTGGAGCGTTAACACATTCAGTGAAAGCACTTGATATTAGTTTTAATATTGAGGCCTAATGAGAGTGGTTTAGAGGGGGAGAATCATAAATGGGTATTTTAGAGAAAGTTCAGCCAATCGAAGTAATGTTACCAGAGCGTTATCAAATGATGTCTACATTAGAGATGGAAGAGCGTGTCCGTGAAATTAAAGAAAAAATGGGGGCATTACTATTTATTCCAGGACATCATTATCAAAAAGATGAAGTGGTGCAATTTTCAGATGCAGCAGGGGACTCGCTGCAACTCGCGCAAGTTGCAGCGAATAATAAAGAGGCAAAATATATTGTGTTTTGTGGTGTGCACTTTATGGCAGAAACGGCAGATATGTTAACGACAGATGATCAAATTGTCATCTTACCAGATATGCGTGCCGGCTGTTCTATGGCAGATATGGCAGATATTGAACAAACAGAAAGAGCGTGGAAAGAGCTCGCGAAATTATTTGGGGATACGATGATTCCATTAACGTATGTAAATTCAACAGCTGCGATCAAAGCGTTTTGTGGTCGTAATGGAGGGGCAACAGTAACCTCTTCTAATGCAAAACAAATGGTGTCTTGGGCGTTTACACAAAAAGAGCGTCTCGTCTTTTTACCAGACCAACATTTAGGAAGAAATACAGCGTATGATTTAGGTATTCCGTTAGAAAAAATGGCAGTGTGGAACCCGCATACAGATTCATTAGAGTACGATGGAGATATAGAAGAAATTCAAGTGATTTTATGGAAAGGCCATTGTTCTGTTCATCAAAACTTCACTGTGAAAAATATTGAAAATGTGCGGAAAAATCATCCGGATATGAATATTATTGTTCACCCTGAATGTTGTTATGAAGTGGTTGCTGCTTCTGATTATGCAGGATCAACGAAATATATTATTGATATGATTGAAGCAGCTCCGGCGGGAAGTAAGTGGGCGATTGGTACAGAGATGAATTTAGTGAACCGAATTATTCAGCAACATCCAGATAAAGAAATTATTTCGCTAAATCCGTTTATGTGTCCTTGCTTAACGATGAACCGAATTGACTTACCTCACCTGTTATGGGCACTTGAGAACATAGAAAGAGGAGAACAAATTAACGTTATTCGTGTAGAGAAACAAGTAACAGAAGAGGCAGTTCTTGCATTAAATCGTATGTTAGAGCGCGTTTAAAGCAGCGGGATTTCCGTTGCTTTTTTTCGTACATATAATCATAACAAGGATGAAATAGGCATACATTGTGTTGAGGAAATCATTGCGGTTTTTCTATGCTTATTCCACTTCGAATCATATTGAAAATAGAAGAAGTGATAAAAGTAAAAGAAGTTAATGTTGTTTAGAAAGTGTTACTTCAAAGTGTTTTTACTTATAGATAAGTTATACAGGAGGGGGAAAATTTGAAAATTCATATCGTGCAAAAAGGGGAGACCCTTTGGAAAATTGCAAAAAAGTACGGAGTGGATTTTGAAACGCTAAAAAAAACAAATACACAGCTTAGCAATCCAGACCTAATTATGCCAGGGATGAAAATTAAAGTGCCATCGCATAGCGTTCATGTGAAACAACAAACTGGATCGGGTTCAGCGCCCCCGAAACAATATGTAAAAGAGGTGCAGCAAAAAGAGTTTGCATCAACACCAACGCCACTTGCAATAGAAGATGAAGATGAGATCACGTATCAATCAACACCTATTACACAACAACCAGCTATGCAACAAACGCAAAAAGAAATGCAGATAAAACCGCAAAAAGAAATACAGGTGAAGCCGCAAAAGGAAGTGCAAGTGAAGCCACAAAAAGAAGTGCAAAAAGAAATTCCGATTCAAAAAGAGAAGCCAGTTGAAAAGCCGCCTGTCATTCAAAAACCACCTGTTGTAGAGAAAGTAGAAAAACTAAAACCTACTACGAAAGAAAACACTAAATTTTCTATCAATGTATTACCGCAGCCGCCGCAACCACCAATTAAAGCGAAAAAAGAATATAAAATTTCAGACGTAATAAAAAAGGGAAGCGAGTTAATTGCTCCTCAAATTAATAAAATGAAACCTAACAATGTCATTTCTCCGCAAACGAAAAAAGACAATATAGGAAACATAGTGTCACCGCAAGTGAAAAAAGACAATATAGGGAATATAGTGTCACCGCAAGTGAAGAAAGAAAATATAGGGAATATAGTGTCACCGCAAGTGAAGAAAGAGAATGTAGGGAATATAGTGTCGCCGCAAGTGAAGAAAGAGAATGTAGGGAATATAGTGTCGCCGCAAGTGAAAAAAGAAAATGTAGGGAATATAGTGTCACCGCAAGTGAAGAAAGAGAATGTAGGGAATATAGTGTCGCCGCAAGTGAAGAAAGAGAATGTAGGGAACATAGTCTCACCAAACGTATCAAAAGAAAGTGTTATTATCCCGCAAGTAATACCGCCTAATATTCAAGTGCCGAATATAATGCCAATAATGGATAACAATCAACCACCAAATATAATGCCAATAATGGATAACAATCAACCACCAAATATAATGCCAATAATGGATAACAATCAAATGCCAAACATGATGCCGATAATGGATAACAACCAAATGCCAAACATGATGCCGATAATGGATAACAACCAAATGCCAAACATGATGCCGATAATGGATAACA
>NZ_NADV01000011.1:369943-663821 GCF_003264175.1 Bacillus sp. SRB_331
CAAATGCCAAACATGATGCCATATCAACAGCCAATGATGCCACCATATCCGCCGTATCAGCAACAAAATCCATACAATCAAATGCCGTATCAACAAATGGCGCCGCAATATACTTCTATGCCAAACCCAAATATGATGCCAATGGATAATAATATGCCGCCACTCGTGCAAGGGGAAGAAGATTGTGGATGCGGAGGAGAGAGTAGGTTATATAGTCCGCAACCGGGTGGACCACAATACGCCAATCCTTTATATTATCAACCAACTCAGCCAGCATATGCACCGCAGCCAGGAACGATGTATTATCAGCCAGATCCACCAAATGTATTTGGAGAACCAGTTTCAGAAGAAGAGGATGAAGAGGAAGTTTAAAAAAGGTGGGGTTATTCCCGCCTTTTTTGTATTCGTGATGGTCAGGAATATGGTGAATTTACATTAAGTGCTAGAAAATTCCTAGTGAAATATTAACAGTGTAAAAAACCTCTCTGTTACTCATCATAAGGGGGAGCTTTTCGAAAGAGAAGTTCATTCTAACAAGGGGGGTTTTTATATTGAATACGAAAGTAAAAGTTATTGCTGCTTCTTTGTTAGTTACCAGTGCATTAGCTGCATGTGGTACACCAAAAGATAAGAATGCGATGGATGGACGTAACTCTAATTACGAGCGTACATCTTATAATGACACACACCGATATAATGATAATGTAACGCGTAACGATCGTTCTACAGATTATGTAACATATAGAAACGGTCGTAATGACGCAGGATCCAACTATTATCGTGATGTAAATTATAATGGGCAAATTGCTAATCCATACCCAACTCGTAATATTACAATGAACAATTCATACATTAACAATGATGGTAAAACTGCGGAGAAAATTACGAATCGTGTAAAACGTATGAATAACGTAGACCGCGTTTCTACAGTTGTATATGGAAACGATGTAGCGATTGCGGTAAAGCCACGTAATTCGGCGACAGATGAAACAGCAATGGCAAACGAAATTCGTCAAGCTGTTGCGAATGAAGTTGGAAATAGAAATGTTTATGTTTCTGTAAGAAATGACATGTTTACTCGTGTTGATGCAATGAGTACGCGTCTACGTAACGGTACAGTTACAAACGATTTTAATCGTGACATAACAAATATGTTCCGAGATATTCGTTACGGTCTGACTGGTACTATGCGATAACAAATTAAAGAGGAAGGGCTAGCCCTTCCTCTTTATTCATCGTCGTCTTGTAAACGGCGTTTTGTTATAAAATAACTAACGGAGTAAGACGCTAAAAAGCATATGAAGAGAATACCACCTGTTAAAATAGCTTCAAATAGAGGTCTTTCTGGACTGAAAATGATATAAATAATAGCCATGATAATTCCTACAATAAGAGAGCGTAAAATAATTTTGTAATAAGGAGTTAACTTTATTTCCTTTTCGCTTTCTTCTACATCGATAGAAACGCTTAACTGTAAATAACTAAGTACAATACTTGTAAGAATAAATAATAACCACAATGGAGATTTCGTAATTTGATCCATTCCTTCTGTGAATCCGATATAACCTAAAATTCCGATTATACCAATTGATTGAAAAAGAAAGGCAATACGTATGTTTTTTAACGTTTGAAGTATGAGGCGTTCATCTTTAATTTTTTTCAAGGCATTCATCCCCTGTTTATATTTATAGCATTAATTGTAACATATATATTACATTAATCGATTTATAATTTACATAAATTTCAATTGGTTGAAAGAGGGAGAAAAATATATTTAGAAATATATTGCGCTTCTACCTTGTTAATGTTATATTAGCAAAGCGATGAGCTAATTTACGTAAGTCGAGAGATATGCTTAAGTGCTAAACAAGCGAATGTGGTCGCCTGGTCTTTCGCCGTAAACGCATCAGACGCCTGCTTTGCAGGCGTCTTTCATTTTATATAAAAGTAAATGATACATGCAGATGAGGATTAACCCTTATCTGCATTTTTTATTTTCCTTAGAAATTTAATGCTATTGTTTATATGGATAAAACCCCCATTTCCGGAAAAGCTACAAATGAAAGTATGATTTTGCCTAGAAGAGGTGAACGGAAATGAAATGGATGCTAATTGCAGTGCAAGCTTTCGTTGTGATGTTTTGCTTAGCTTATGGATCCGATGTGAGGGCAGAAGTAGTAGAAAAAGAACCTGAAGTTACAATTTTATTAGAGCGCATGTATGTTGATGGAGAAGTAAGTGAGGAAATACTGACAGAAAAAGTAGCGGATTTAGAAAAGTTTTTGCAGCAATATAAAGAATGGCAACTTGTTGATCGTGATGATGTGCAAATCGTATTACAAAGGAAAGTTGATGATATTTCTCCTTTACTGAAAACGAGCGGTTATTTTGGTGTTTCAGAGGAAGGGATATTGCAAATTTTCAAAGGGATACCGAAAAGTGATAACGCGATCCATTCCTTCTTTCAAATTGATATGAAAAAGCTTGAAAGTTATGAGCGTGCGGAATTGAAACGTGGTATTCGTATAAAATCAAAAGAAGGTTTTGTGAAGACCATCGAAAAAATGAAGCAGTACGCAGTGCAAAATAAGAAAAAAAGCAGCTCAGGGTGAGCTGCTTTTTTCTTATTTATTCTTAGCTAAAATCTCTTTTGCGATTTCATCAATTAGCATATCTTTTCCGATTGGGTTGAATGCTTTCGTATTGAATGCTTCGTTCGATACTTCATATATGTGATTATTTTTTACTGCTTTATTATCTTTCCAAACAGCGCTGTTTTTATAGTCTTCATAAACTTTATCAGCTTCACCGCCGAAGTTTACAATAAACATTTGATCAGGCTGAAATGCAACAAGACCTTCTAGTGATACTTGAGCCATCGTTTGTTTTAAATCTGTACCTTTTGTTGCTGGAAGCTTTAAATCGTTAAAGAGTATGTCACCATATCCGAAGCTACCGTATACACGGAAGTTTTGTGGTGTTACTGCAACGAACATAAAGTTCTCATCTTTTGTTTTTTCTTTAATTTTTTTAGATAAAGAGTCTGCTTTTTTATCGTAGTCTGCAATCCATTTTTCGGCTTTCTTTTCTTCGCCAAATAGTTTACCTACTTCTTTAAACTTACCGCGCCAGTCTTCTAGATTTGTTTCTAGAACAACTGTCGGTGCCACTTTTTCTAGTTGATCATAAATTTTCAATTGACGATTGTTTAAAATAATTAAGTCTGGTTTTAGAGCGGTAACAGCCTCTAAATCAACTTTAGGTGCCCAATACCAGCCAACTGCTTTTACTCCGTCTAACTTTTCAGTTAAATGATTTTGGATTTTATCTTTATATGTGTTTGCTGTACCGACAGGTTTATGACCAAGAAGTAATAATTCTTCTGTTGATCCAGATAAATCCACAATTCTCTTTGGATTAGCTGGAATTGTTGCGTCCCCTTTAGCATGTTTTACAACTTTTGTTTTCGGTTGTTCTTTTGCGTTTGCTTCTTCTTTTTGAGAAGAACAGCCAACGATAGAAAGAACAACTAGCATAATAGTAAATAAAATAAATAGCTTTTGTTTCATCCTGATGTAACCCCTTTAATTAATATTGATAATCATTATCGACTTCTGTATATTAATGTTCTTTTTGTATTTATGTCAATAGAAAAAAACGGAAATTGTAAACGGGGAACGTTTGTTGGGGCAGTCTCGCTTTTCTATTGTTAAATATGTTAAAATGGAATACATGATTTGAGAGGGAGAGATCGTATTTTGTTTGAATATGTTACAGGTTACGTGGAGTATGTAGGACCGGAATATGTCGTAATTGACCATAATGGAATTGGTTATCAAATTTTCACACCAAATCCGTATGTATTTCAAAGAAGTAAGCAAGAAATCCGTGTCTATACATATCATTATGTGAGAGAAGATATTATGGCACTTTACGGGTTTAAAACACGTGAAGAGCGTTTATTATTTACAAAATTGTTAGGTGTATCGGGGATTGGACCAAAAGGTGCTCTTGCAATTTTAGCTTCTGGTCAAACCGGACAGGTCGTTCAAGCGATTGAACATGAAGATGAGAAGTTCTTAGTGAAGTTCCCAGGCGTCGGAAAGAAAACAGCGCGCCAAATGATTTTAGATTTAAAAGGAAAACTAGCAGATGTTGTACCAGATGCGTTTGTTGATTTGTTCTCAGATACTGAAAGTTTTGATACGAAGAAAGGTTCATCAGTTGAACTTGATGAAGCACTGGAAGCACTGCGTGCACTTGGCTATGCAGAACGAGAAGTCTCTCGCGTTGTACCAGAGTTATTAAAAGAATCACTAACGACGGATCAATATATTAAAAAGGCACTTAGTCTTTTACTAAATGGTAAGAGGTGAGTATAATGGACGAACGTCTCCTTTCAGGGGAATCTGGATACGAAGATGCGGATTTAGAGTATTCATTACGGCCACAGACGCTCCGTCAGTACATTGGCCAAGATAAAGCGAAACATAATTTAGAAGTGTTTATTGAAGCGGCGAAAATGCGTGAAGAAACGTTAGATCACGTACTTTTATATGGCCCACCTGGACTTGGTAAAACGACGCTTGCGAATATTATTGCCAATGAAATGGGTGTTAACATTCGAACGACATCAGGTCCCGCAATTGAAAGACCAGGAGATTTAGCGGCTGTATTAACAGCACTTCAGCCTGGGGATGTATTATTTATTGATGAAATTCATCGTTTGCATAGATCTATTGAAGAAGTGCTATACCCAGCGATGGAAGACTTTTGCCTTGATATCGTTATTGGGAAAGGACCGTCAGCTCGCTCTGTACGTCTAGATTTACCTCCATTTACGCTAGTTGGGGCAACGACGCGTGCAGGTGCATTATCAGCACCACTTCGTGACCGTTTCGGTGTACTTTCACGATTAGAGTACTATACAGTAGATCAGCTTTCTGCGATTGTAGAACGTACAGCAGAAGTGTTTGAAGTTGAAATAGATTCGTTAGCTGCATTAGAAATTGCAAGACGTGCCCGTGGTACACCTCGTATTGCGAATCGTCTATTACGACGTGTACGTGACTTCGCACAAGTTCGCAGTGACGGAACGATTGCGATGGAAATTACACAAATGGCGTTAGAACTATTACAAGTAGATAAATTAGGACTTGATCATATCGACCATAAATTACTGCTTGGTATTATTGAAAAGTTCCGCGGTGGTCCAGTTGGATTAGAAACTGTTTCAGCAACGATTGGGGAAGAATCTCATACGATTGAAGATGTGTATGAGCCGTATTTATTACAAATTGGCTTTTTACAAAGAACGCCAAGAGGCCGGATCGTAACACCGCTCGCATATGAGCATTTCGGAATGGAGATGCCCAAAGTATGACGGAGATGCCAAAGCTGCTTATTACAGCTGGTATTTTGCTCATTGTTGTTGGATTAGCTTGGAAGTTCATAGGAAGGCTTCCAGGCGATATTTTTGTGAAAAAAGGTAACGTTACCTTTTATTTTCCTATCATTACATGTATTGTGTTAAGTATTGCATTATCTTTCATTATGTATATAATAAATCGATTCAAATAAGAAATAGGTGGATACAGTTATGGATATTAATCTGTTTGATTTTCATTTACCAGAAGAACTCATTGCACAAATTCCGCTTGAAGAGCGTGAAACATCAAGATTGATGGTGTTAGACCGTGAAACAGGAGATATTGAGCATAAACATTTTACAGACATTCTTTCTTACTTACAAGAGGGGGATTGCTTAGTTTTAAATGAAACGAAAGTGATGCCAGCTCGCTTGCACGGTGTGAAAGAAGATACAGGTGCACACATTGAAGTGCTTCTTTTGAAACAAGAGGAAGGCGATAAGTGGGAAACGCTTATAAAGCCAGCGAAGCGTGTAAAAGAAGGAACTGTCATCTCTTTTGGTGAAGGAAAGTTAAAAGCAACTTGCATTGGAACAGCAGATCAAGGTGGGCGTCAACTTGAGTTTTCATATGACGGCATCTTTTATGAAATTTTAGACGAGCTTGGAGAAATGCCACTTCCTCCATATATTAAAGAGACGCTAGAAGATCGCGATCGTTATCAAACGGTATATGCGAAGGAAATCGGTTCAGCAGCAGCACCGACGGCTGGCCTTCACTTTACAGAAGAGTTACTCGAGAAATTGAAGCAAAAAGGCGTCGGGTTAGCATTCATTACACTCCATGTAGGACTTGGAACTTTTAGACCAGTTTCTGCAGATACTATTGAAGAGCATCATATGCACGCAGAGTATTACCATATGTCTGAAGAGACTGCGGCGTTATTAAACCGCGTGAAAGAGAATGGCGGCCGTATTATTACTGTAGGTACGACATCAACTCGTACGTTAGAAACGATTGCGACAGATAATAGTGGTAAGCTTTGCGCAGCTTCTGGCTGGACAGATATTTTTATGTACCCAGGATATGAATTTAAAGCAATTGATGGTTTAATTACAAACTTCCATTTGCCGAAATCAACATTAATTATGCTTGTAAGTGCATTTTCAAATAGAGATAATGTACTTCATGCTTATAATGAAGCAGTAAAAGAAAAATATCGTTTCTTTAGTTTCGGTGATGCGATGTTCGTTGCATCTCACGCTAAAATGAGAAACAAATAAAAGGAGTAAATTATGACAGCAATTCGTTATGAATTTATTAAAACTTGTAAACAAACGGGTGCGCGTTTAGGTCGAGTGCACACGCCACACGGCTCATTTGATACACCGACATTTATGCCAGTTGGTACACTTGCAACAGTTAAAACAATGTCACCAGAAGAATTAAAAGCAATGGATTCTGGCATTATTTTAAGCAATACGTATCATTTATGGCTACGTCCAGGCCACGAAATTATTCGTGAAGCAGGTGGCTTGCATAAGTTTATGAACTGGGATCGTGCAATCTTAACGGATTCAGGTGGATTCCAAGTATTTAGCTTAAGTGATTTCCGACGCATTGAAGAGGAAGGCGTTCATTTCCGCAATCACTTAAATGGCGATAAATTATTCTTATCTCCAGAAAAAGCGATGGAAATCCAAAATGCATTAGGTTCAGATATCATGATGGCATTTGATGAGTGTCCACCGTTCCCTGCTACTTTTGAATACATGAAAAAGTCTGTAGAGCGTACAAGCCGCTGGGCAGAGCGTTGCCTAAAGGCGCATGAACGTCCACAAGATCAAGGTTTATTCGGTATTGTGCAGGGCGGGGAGTTTGAAGAACTTCGTCGTCAAAGTGCGAAAGATCTTGTTTCAATGGACTTCCCTGGCTATGCTATAGGCGGTCTATCTGTTGGGGAACCGAAGGATATTATGAATCGTGTTCTTGAGTTTACAACACCACTTCTTCCTGATGATAAACCACGTTACTTAATGGGTGTAGGTTCTCCTGACTCGTTAATTGATGGTGCGATTCGCGGTGTTGATATGTTTGACTGTGTACTTCCAACTCGTATCGCTCGAAATGGTACATGTATGACAAGTGAAGGCCGCTTAGTTGTGAAAAACGCGAAATTCGCTAGAGACTTCGGGCCGCTTGATCCGAACTGTGATTGCTACACATGTAAAAACTATTCTCGTGCGTACATTCGTCACTTAATGAAATGTGATGAAACGTTCGGAATTCGTTTAACGTCTTATCACAACCTTCATTTTCTGTTAAACTTAATGGAGCAGGTGAGACAAGCTATTCGTGAAGACCGTCTTGGCGATTTCCGCGAAGAGTTCTTTGAACAGTATGGCTTTAATAAACCGAATGCTAAAAACTTCTAATACATAATTTAAAAGGAGGAACACAAGATGAATGCAGGTATGATGAATATCGTTATGATTGTTGCGATGTTTGCGATTTTCTATTTCTTATTAATTCGCCCGCAACAAAAGCGTCAAAAAGCAGTTGCTCAAATGCAAAATGAAATCAAAAAAGGTGATGCTATCGTAACAATCGGTGGTTTACACGCTACAATCGAATCAGTGGATGAAACGAAAATTGTTGTTAAATCTGGTGGTTCACACTTAACTTTCGATCGCAATGCGATTCGTGAAGTTGTGAAAAACTAATGATGAAGGCCCTGCATGAAATGTGCAGGGCCTTTTTTTAACTATTTTGTTTTGACATATTTACACCGAAAATACCTCCGAGTGTACTCGCACCCATTAATGCTAATTGGTAGAGTAACTGTGAGTTCGATAAAGTTTGAGAGAAGCCTAAATAGTTAACGAGAAAGACGAGAAGAGCGAATGTAAGGCCTGTTGTGAAACCTACTAGCCATCCTTTTCCTTGTGCCTTTTTACCAGCAATAAATCCAGACATAAGCATAGATAGAAGGGCTATTATAAAAATAATAATTACTAATGTCCCTTCATTAATATTCGTAAATTTTAATAAAAGAGCCATGATCATACTTGTAATAGATGCGAGGATTAATAGGGTAATAATACCGAAGCCGATTGCGCTCGATAATTTTTTCGTTCCATCCATTATGCATTCCCCCTTTTTAATACAAGCATATTTTCATTTTGTTTAAGTTAGACTAGTTTCTTTTTTGTAGGGGAGCCTATAAGTAAAAAAAGGGGATGTAGAAATGGAATGGGTATCAATAATCGGACGAACAATGCTTTTGTATATAATCATTTTAATTATTTTTCGTCTTATGGGTAAACGTGAAATTGGAGAATTAAGTGTATTAGATTTGGTTGTATTCATTATGCTCGGTGAAATGGCTGTAGTGGCAATTGAAAATACAGATAAATCACTTTGGCATCAATTAGTTCCAATGACTTTTCTTATGTGTATACAAATCATTTTGTCGGTCATTTCTTTAAAGTTTCAGCGTTTTCGGCATTTAATAGAAGGGGAGCCTGCGATTCTTGTGAATGCAGGTAAAATTGATGAAAAAAAGATGCGGAAGCAGCGATATAACATAGATGATTTATTGATGCAACTACGTGAGCAAGGAATCGGAGATGTGCGTGATGTAGAATACGCTATTTTAGAACCATCTGGAAAGTTATCTGTCTTTCAAAAACAAAAAAGTAAAAAGAGCAAAAATGATACACCAATTTTTACACTCCCATTAATTATTGATGGAGAAATTCAATACAATCATTTGCAAATGATCGAACATACAGATGGGTGGCTCGTTGAGAAACTGAATAACATAGGTTATAAAGATGTGAAACAGATTGTATATTGTAGTTTTCAAAATGGACAATTTTTTGTTGATTTGAAAGAAAATTAGAGGCTTACCATTTTGAATGGCAAGCCCGCTTACTTCAAAAATGAAAGTTTCCGAATGATAGGGAGACGACTTAATTCTTCTTTTCGAATGAGTTTGAAAACGAAGAGGAGAACGATATAAACGATTGTTGTTAAAGTGATTTCCCATAATGTTTGTATGCCAAGTGAATGAGAAAAAACGATATACTTATGAAGATAAAAACCGAAGGTACCAGCAATCCCGATAGCAATTCCGCCGAAAATATAGTCTTTTGCATAAATGGTAAATGCAATTTTCTTTAAAACAGTGGCGTAGTGAAGGAATGTTACGGTTACTATATTTGCTGCGATGGCCAGGGCAACCCCCATCATTTGGAACTCTGGGCGTGAAGCGAGTGCAAAGATAACGATTAATTTTACGATAGCGCCAATAAATGTGTTCATCATAGCAGCGCGTGCTAAGTTTAAAGCTTGCAACACAGATGTAAGGGGGCTTTGAAAATAATGAAATAAAAAGCAAGGTGCAAGAAGCTGGATGAACGCGGCCGCGTTGTCTGATCCGTACATGAGAGTTAAAACTGGAGAAGCAAATACATATAATATAACGACTGACCATCCGCCGGTTATTAAGGAAATTCGAAGTGCTTGTTGTAATCGGTGTTCTACTAATTTGTGTTGTCTCTTTGCCATTGCCTCGCTAATTGATGGGACGAGTGCTGTAGAAAGAGCATATGTAATAAAGGCTGGCAGTGATAGAAGCGGGAACGCATATCCGTTTAATATACCGTATTGCTGAGTTGCGACAGAAGCAGCAACGCCGGCGATCGCTAAGCTTTGCATAACGACGATAGGTTCAAAGAAATAAGAAACGGAACCAATTAAGCGGCTTCCTGTAGTTGGTAAAGCAATGTCCATAAGGGAATAAAATGTATTTTTGCTCTCCTTTACAGTAGTGAAAAATCCAGAGCGTATAGATAAATGTTTTTCGCGTTGGAATAAGGTAAGTAAAAATAATAAAGATGCAACTTCGCCAAGAACAGCTGATAGCATGGCACCGGCTGCAGCATATTCTACGCCGTAAGGTAAAAATAACCGAATGCATACAGCAATAATTGTAATGCGGACAACTTGTTCTATGACTTGAGCGTAAGCGCTTGGCTTCATGTTTTGTTTCCCTTGGAAATAACCACGTAAAACGGAAGAAACTGCAATAACAGGGACGACAGGTAAAATAGCCATTAATGGATAGTAAGTTCTTTCATCTGTTAATAATGTTTTTGCTAAAATAGGTGTGAGTAGCATAATCCCAATTGTTAAAATGATGCTAATAATGGATGTAACGGCTAGCGAGACAGTTAATATTTTTTTAACTCTTTGTTTATCGTTCACTGCTTCCGCTTCTGCTACAAATTTTGCGATTGCAACAGGAAGGCCAATTTGTGTTAATGTAATTGCTAAAATGAAGGTGGGGACAGCCATCATATAAAGGCCAACGCCTTCTTCGCCTAAAATACGTGCCATTACAATGCGGTTAATAAATCCAAGGATTTTTGTAATAAAACCGGCTATCATTAAAATAAATGCGCCTTTTAAAAAGCTTTGTCTCGTCATACTCTTCTCCTACCTTCTCAAAATCAATGGAATGATTTACAATAATTTATATGCACGTATGAGACAAGAATGACAAGCATTTAAGAGAGTGAAGTATGAATGGTACTCTTGAAAGAAGTTATTACTGTCCATTAGAGCGGGATTAAAAGCGACTTTTCGTGCTGAAATAAGAAGGAGATGTTATATATGTTGGATAAAGAGGCTTTGGTAGAATCATACCGCGGACAGTTACAAGTCGTTTTAGAAAGTAAAGTAGAAGAGTTTCAAATGTTCGGTTACGACCGAGTGACAGATAATGATATTTGGAAGTTTCTCAAGGCGAAAAAGTGGAAAAAGATAGATAGTGATGTTAGGTTATATGAATTAGTAAATGATGTATTAAGAGTAAGTACTAATGAATATATGAATTATTTAACTGTTGAAGCATATCAAGCGCCACTTTGGTCGTTTGATGAATATGAAAATAAATAACCGACTGTAATTGGTTTGTTCTTCCTTTTGCAGTATAATGATAGGTATTGATAAAGAGGAATTAATTATGTCTAAGATTATATATAAAGGAGGTAGTGAAGAGGAAAAATAAATAATGAATAGTGTAGGTATTGTGAAAATCTTACCGACACAGCTAGTGATGAACTAGCGGAAATACATGTATTTTATAGAAAGTAAGTCTACTAACTAGGCGTATGCACACGTGCGAAAATGAATCGTAAGAGATTTATTGAAAGTGTTAGTAGCAGAAAGAGGGTACATATGGCAAAGCGTGGTACAAGAATTGCCGCCTTTTTCCTCATCGTTTTATTAATTGGTGGAGTAATTGGTGCGGCAGGAAAAGACATAGCAAAAGGAATTAGTCTAGGACTAGACCTTCGCGGTGGTTTTGAAATTCTGTATGAAGTAAAACCAGCCAAAAAAGGTGATAAAATCGATCGTGATGCACTTGTAAGTACAGTAGGTGCTCTTGAAAATCGTGTCAATGTTCTTGGTGTAAGTGAGCCGAACATTCAAATCGAAGGGGAAGATCGAATTCGTGTACAGCTTGCTGGTGTACAAGATCAGCAAAAAGCACGTGAAATGTTATCAACACAAGCGAAGCTAACATTCCGTGATGTGGATGATAACCTGCTTATGGACGGAACGGATTTAAAAGGCGGCGGAGCGAAGCAAACATTTGATGAGCAAGGCCGTGCGAGCGTAGGTCTTACACTAAAAAGCGCTGAAAAATTCCGTGAAGTAACTGAAAAGATTTCAAAAATGCCACCACCAACGAATTTAATGGTAATTTGGCTTGATTTTGAAGAAGGAAAAGATTCATATAAAGCAGAAGCTGCAAAACCGAATCCGAAGTTTTTATCAGCAGCAACAGTAAGCCAAGTATTTAACCAAGCTGAAGTATCTATCGTAGGTGGAAACTTTACAGTTGAAAGTGCGAAAGAACTTTCATCTTTATTAAATGCAGGTGCACTTCCTGTTGATTTAAAAGAAATGTATTCAACATCTGTTGGAGCGAAATTTGGTCAACAAGCATTAGAGCAAACGATTTTCGCTAGTGCGATTGGTATTGCTATTATCTTCTTATTCATGCTTGTATTCTACCGTTTACCAGGACTTGTAGCGGTTATTATGTTAGGTTTATACATTTTCGTTACATTACTTGTCTTTAACTGGATGCATGCAGTTCTTACGTTACCGGGTATTGCGGCATTAGTGCTCGGGGTTGGTATCGCAGTTGATGCGAATATCATTACGTACGAGAGATTGAAGGAAGAGCTTAAAATTGGTAAGTCGATGATGTCAGCATTCCGTGCTGGTAACCATCGTTCATTATCGACAATTTTAGATGCGAACATTACAACAATTGCAGCAGCTGGTGTATTATTCGCTTACGGTAATAGCTCTGTAAAAGGATTCGCAACAAGTTTAATCGTAAGTATTTTAGTTGGTTTCATTACGAACGTATTCGGTACTCGTTTCTTACTAGGTTTACTTGTAAAGAGCCGTTACTTTGATAAGAAACTATCTTACTTTGGTGTTAAGGAAAAAGATATTATTCCATTAACAAAAGGTGTAGTACATCCACCGACGAGATTTGATCGTATTAACTTCGTAAATATCGGTCATAAATTCTTCTTATTCTCAATTGTAGTTGTAATTGCTGGGGCAATTATATTACCGATTTTCAAAATGAATCTTGGTATTGACTTTGCAAGTGGTACACGTATCGACTTGCAATCAAAACAAGCAACTACTGTTTCTAATGTTCATAAAGATTTAAAAGAATTGAACATCGATGTGAAGGAAGAAGATATTGTACCGACCGGAGATGACAATAAAGGTTTCGCAGTTCGTACAGTAGGTGTTCTATCGAAAGATGAAATTGCGAAAACAAAAACATTCTTCCACGATAAATATGGTACAGATCCAAATGTAAGTACAGTTTCGCCGACAATCGGTAAAGAGATTGCACGAAATGCATTTATCGCAGTACTAATTGCTTCTGCAGTAATCGTTTTATACGTAAGTATTCGTTTCCGTCTTACGTACGCAGTATCTGCAGTAATCGCATTATTACATGATGCATTCGTTATGATTGTTATGTTTAGTCTTTTCCAAATAGAGGTAGACTTAACGTTTATCGCTGCGGTATTAACGATTATTGGTTACTCTATCAATGACTCAATCGTTACGTTTGATAGAAACCGTGAGTTATACAAACAGAAAAAACGAGTTCGTGACATAAAAGACCTAGAAGAAATCGTAAACTCAAGTATTCGTCAAACAATTGGTCGTTCAATTAATACAGTGTTAACAGTGTTATTCCCAGTAATCGCACTACTTATTTTTGGTAGTGAATCACTGCGTAACTTCTCACTTGCATTATTAATTGGATTAGTTGTAGGTACGTACTCTTCTATTTTCGTTGCTTCTCAAATTTGGTTAATGCTTGAAAACCGCCGTTTGAAAAAGGGCAAAAACAAGAAGAAGGTTGAGAAAGAAGAACCTGAACCGCAAGTATAAAAAAGATGATGTCTCATTATGAGGCATCTCTTTTTTCGTTTGTGGATACAATAAGATAGCAACTTTTGAAAGAATGAAATGGAATAAAGTGGTGATGTTATTGCTGATTTTGTTAAAATAAAGTGAAACTTTAATAAGTGGGGGTTTTGTTCATCCCCACTTATTATTAGCCCTCACCAATCGGGCTTTTACGGGCAGTTGATCTCCCACCTAACTTCCTTGTATTTGCCGGATTTTGAGGTGGGGGGCTTACTGCCCGCAAATAGCGGGATAAAAAGATAGGTTAAGAAAAGAAGGGATTTCAATTATGGAAAAAGATGAACGTTTTAAACAGGCCGAGTTTGGTGCTATTGTCGGAATCGTTGGTAATATTATATTAGCGATTGTAAAAGCGGTAATTGGTTATATTGGAAACAGTAAGGCACTTTTAGCGGATGCGGTGCATTCTGGATCAGATGTAATTGGCTCGTTAGCTGTACTTTTTGGATTACGAGCGGCAAAGCAACCGCCTGATGAAGATCATCCGTATGGTCATGGTAAAGCGGAATCGATTTCAGCGATTATTGTTGCGGTATTATTATTTATTGTTGGAATAGAGATAGCGATTTCGTCTATAAAAGCTTTTTCACAAGATTTAGAACCACCAAAAGGAATTACGATTTTTGCAGTTATTCTTTCGATTGTAGTGAAAGAAGGGATGTTTCAGTATAAATATCGATTAGGGAAGAGGATAAATAGTGATGCAATTATTGCAAATGCATATGAGCACCGTTCGGATGTGTTTTCTTCAATTGCAGCTTTAATCGGCATTTGTGCAGCTATTATCGGTGGTAAGTTAGGTATAGATTGGCTTGTATATGCCGATCCAATTGCAGGATTATTTGTCTCAATTCTCGTTGCTAAGATGGCGTGGAGTATTGGAGCAGAAGCTATTCATGCAACGCTCGATCATGTTCTGCATGAAGAAGATGTTGTTCCGCTTAGGGAGGCAGTTTTTCAAGTGGAAGGTGTGAAAAAAATCGGCTCTTTATATGCAAGGGAACATGGCCACTATGTTATTGTTGATATTAAAATATCTGTAGATCCATATATCACTGTAGAAGAAGGTCATCGCATTGGAAAACATGTAAAAGAAACACTTATGAAACAAGATAACGTACAAAATGTTTTTGTACATATTAATCCGTATTCTCCAAATTAAACATAACGGATATTTAATTATATAGATATCGAATCGTAGTTTGCATTATATTGTCACTCCTTAATCTGTCTTGTATAATGGATAGGTTAAGGGGTGATTTCGTGTTACAACCGAAGACGCGTTGGAAAGAAAAAGAATATAATGAGGAACTAGTGAGTGAATTAGCAAATAAATTGCAACTATCACCTCTTGTGACTTCATTATTTCTCGGCAGAGGCTTAAATACAGAAGATAAGATTGTAGACTTTTTAAATACAGCAGATCAAGAATTTCATGATCCATTTTTACTTGAAGGAATGGATCGGACTGTAGAACGTGTGAAAAAAGCTATTGAAAATGGAGAACAAATATTAATATTTGGCGATTATGATGCGGACGGAGTAAGTAGTACGACTGTGTTATATCTTGCTCTCAAAGAATTAGGTGCAGAAGTAGAGTTTTATATTCCAAATCGTTTTACTGAAGGCTATGGGCCAAATGAAGAAGCGTTTCGTTGGGCGCACAGTGCAGGGTTCTCACTAATTATTACTGTCGATACTGGTATCGCAGCGGTACATGAAGCGAAGGTAGCGAAGGAACTTGGAATAGATCTTATTATTACAGATCATCATGAGCCACCACCAGAATTACCAGAGGCACTTGCGATTATTCACCCGAAATTAGAAGGCGGTGTTTATCCGTTTCATTATTTAGCGGGTGTTGGTGTTGCATTTAAAGTTGCACATGCACTTTTGGGCCGTGTGCCAGAGCATTTGTTGGAAATTGCAGTAATCGGTACGGTAGCCGATTTAGTATCGCTTCACGGTGAAAATAGATTGTTAGTACAGCGTGGACTGAAGCATATGCGAATGACTCGGAATATCGGTTTAAAGGCGTTATTTAAAGTTGCTAACGTTTCGCAAAGCGAAATTACAGAAGAAAGCATCGGGTTCGCACTCGCACCTCGTATTAATGCAGTTGGTCGTTTGGAAGATGCAACACCTGCTGTACACCTTTTATTATCAGAAGATCCAGAGGAAGCGAAAGAGCTAGCTGAAGAAATTGATGAGCTGAACAAACTTCGAAAAGATATTGTAAAGCAAATTACTGAAGAAGCTATCGCTGAAGTCGAAAATAATTTCCCGCCAGAAGAAAATAAAGTATTAGTCCTTGCAAAAGAAGGTTGGAATCCAGGGGTAATTGGAATTGTCGCTTCTAAGTTAGTTGAACGTTTTTATCGTCCAACGATTGTATTAAGCATTGATCCTCATAAAGAAACAGCAAAGGGATCGGCTCGTAGTATTGCAGGATTTGATTTGTTTGCAAACCTTTCAGATTGCCGTGAATTGTTACCGCATTTCGGAGGTCATCCGATGGCAGCGGGAATGACGCTTAATATGAATGATGTGGATGAATTAAGACGCAGGTTAAATGAGCAAGCAGATGTAATTTTAACAGCAGAAGATTTTATTCCGATTACAGCAGTGGATGCATTTTGTAAAGTAGAGGATGTAACGCTTGCCGCGATTGAGGATATGCAAAAGTTAGCGCCATTTGGCGTAGGAAATCCGAAACCGCGTATTGCGGTGAAAGATGCCGACTTAGAAAGTATCCGTGCAATTGGATCTGATGGTTCGCATTTAAAAATGGCTCTTCGTGATGGACAAGCAACACTGGACACGATTGGATTTGGATTTGGTACTTATGCGAAAGAAATCTCTCCAGTTGCGAAGGTTTCTGTAGTAGGAGAAGTGTCCATTAATGAATGGAATAACTTTAAAAAGCCGCAATTAATGGTGCAAGATATTGCTGTAGAGGCATGGCAATTATTTGACTGGCGTAGTATGCGTAATGTAGAAGCAAATTTAGCAGAACTTCCGAAAGAAAAAATAACAATGGTGTATTTTTCTGAAGAGGTATTGAATAAATTTTCTTTAGAAGGCTATAAAGAACAGCTCGTGCATGCATCAGAGGTAGCTCATTTTGATGATCAATACATTGTGCTACTTGATTTGCCGAAAGGAACAGATGAATTAGGTGATGTATTTAAGGCTGGATTCCCAGCTCGAATTTACACACTATTTTATCAAGAGAATAATCATTTATTTAGTACGGTCCCAACGAGGGAACATTTTAAATGGTACTATTCTTTCTTAAGCCAAAAAACACCATTTTCTTTAAGACAATATGGGGAACAACTGTGTCGTCATAAAGGTTGGTCAAAAGATACAGTAAATTTCATGACACAGGTGTTTTTTGAGTTAGAATTTGTTACAATAAAAGACGGTGTCATTTTTATGGCAGACAAAAAACAAAAGCGTGATTTAATTGAATCGAACACATATCGTGAGAAAATGAACCACTTACAATTAGAGAAAGAATTGGTTTATAGCACATATCAGCAACTATATACATGGTTTGAAACGATTCGTGATCATAAATAAGTAGAACAGTTAGGGTAAAGGATTTGTATTTACAAATCTTTTATATCTGAGGAGGATTCAGAAATATGGATTTCAAGCAACATATCGCAATTGTACCAGATTATCCGAAAGAAGGTATTGTGTTTAAAGACATTACACCTTTAATGAACGACGGAAAAGCATATAAAGCAGCAACAGATGCAATCGTTGAGTATGCAAATAAAAGAGACATTGATGTTGTAGTAGGACCAGAAGCGCGTGGTTTTATTATTGGTTGCCCAGTTTCTTATGCATTAGAAGTAGGTTTCGCACCAGTTCGTAAATTAGGGAAATTACCACGTGAAGTAATTACAGTTGACTACGGTAAAGAATATGGAACGGATGTTTTAACAATCCATAAAGATGCAATTAAGCCAGGCCAACGTGTATTAATTACAGATGACTTATTAGCTACAGGTGGAACAATCGAAGCGACAATTAAACTAGTTGAAGAACTTGGTGGAGTTGTAGCAGGAATTGCATTTTTAGTAGAGCTTACTTACTTAGATGGTCGTAAAATGTTAGATGGTTACGATGTATTAGTATTAGAAAAATACTAATCATTATATAGGTGAAACTACGGTGATAAAAAAGTACCCGTGAATCTCTTGGAGAGGAGCGGGTACTTTTGTATAATTGCACAAAAAAATATGGTGAAATGTCAGTAAAATCTTTTCCTTTTCACAATTCACAATCATTGGGTTATAATGATAGAATATAATTTATTCTATTCAATAAAGATAAAGTCAATTTTCAATAAAAGGTGATTCGATGGCAAATGAGCAAGTACTAACAGCTGAACAGGTACTCGAGAAAGCAAGTCAATATTTAGCGGATGGAGATATTGAGCTAGTGGCACGTGCCTATGAATATGCGCGTGATGCACATAGCGAACAATATAGAAAATCGGGTGAACCATATATTATTCACCCAATTCAAGTTGCAGGTATTTTAGTTGATTTACACATGGATCCGGCTACAGTATCGGCAGGTTTCTTACATGATGTAGTGGAAGATACAGAAATTACATTAGAAGACATTGAACGGGAATTTAATAAAGAAATCGCTATGCTTGTCGATGGTGTTACAAAGCTTGGAAAGATTAAATATAAATCCCATGAGCAGCAACAAGCAGAAAACCATCGCAAAATGTTTATCGCAATGGCTCAAGATATTCGAGTTATTTTAATTAAACTAGCTGATCGTCTTCATAACATGCGTACATTGAAACATTTGCCTCAAGAGAAGCAGCGTCGCATTGCGAATGAAACGTTAGAAATCTTTGCACCTTTAGCACATAGACTCGGAATTAGTACTATTAAATGGGAGTTAGAGGATACGTCACTTCGCTATTTAAACCCGCAGCAATATTATCGTATTGTGAATTTAATGAAGCGTAAACGTGCAGAGCGTGAAGAATATTTAGATGAAGTAATGACTGGCATTCGCGAGAAATTAAAAGAGGTTTCAATTCAACCTGAGATTTCTGGAAGACCAAAACATATTTACAGTATTTATCGTAAAATGGCATTGCAAAATAAACAATTCAATGAAATTTACGATTTACTAGCTGTACGTGTCGTTGTGAATAGTATTAAAGATTGCTATGCGGTGCTTGGAATTATTCATACGTGCTGGAAACCAATGCCAGGTCGTTTTAAAGATTATATTGCAATGCCGAAAGCAAATCTATATCAATCTCTTCATACAACTGTAATTGGACCGAAAGGTGATCCGCTAGAAGTGCAAATTCGTACGAAAGAAATGCACGAAATTGCAGAATTCGGTATCGCGGCACATTGGGCGTATAAAGAAGGTAAAGCAGCAGAAACAACGGGTACATTAGAGAAGAAACTAACTTGGTTCCGTCAAATATTAGAATGGCAAAATGAAGCTTCTAATGCAGAAGAATTTATGGAGTCATTAAAAATTGATTTATTCTCTGACATGGTATTCGTCTTTACACCAAAAGGCGATGTAATGGAATTACCACTTGGCTCTGTTCCAATTGATTTTTCGTATCGTGTCCATTCGGAAATTGGAAACAAGACAATTGGTGCAAAAGTAAATGGGAAAATGGTGACGCTTGATTATAAGTTGAAAACTGGTGACATCATTGAAATTTTAACATCGAAACATTCGTATGGTCCAAGTCAAGATTGGGTAAAGCTTGCTCAAACATCTCATGCGAAAAATAAAATACGTCAATTCTTTAAGAAACAACGTAGAGATGAAAATATTGAAAAAGGCCGTGAACTTGTTGAAAAAGAAGTGCGTGGCTTAGAGTATGAGATGAAAGAAGTATTAGCGCTTGATAATTTAAAACGTGTCGCTGAGAAGTTTAACTTTGCAAATGAAGAAGATATGTTTGCAGCAGTTGGATATAACGGAATTACAGCAGCGCAAATTGTTACGCGACTAACGGACAAGTTCCGTAAACAACGTGAAGAAGAAGACATCGTTGAAGTTAAAGAAGTTCGTAAACCGATGAAAATTCGAAAATGGGATTCTGGTGTAAAGGTAAGTGGTGCAGATAATTTGTTAATTCGTTTATCAAAATGCTGTAACCCAGTTCCAGGTGATGATATCGTTGGGTATATTACGAAAGGTCGAGGCGTATCAATTCACCGTTGCGATTGCGTCAATGTGCATACAGAAGAAGCGGTGGAGCGTTTACTAGAAGTAGATTGGGAAGGTAGTCCTGAAAAAGAAATTGAGTACAATGTTGATATTGAAATTTCAGGCTATGATCGTCGTGGTTTATTGAATGAAGTATTACAAGCTGTTACAGAAACGAAGACGTATATCTCAGCTGTTTCTGGTAGAAGTGATCGTAATAAGATGGCAACGATTAACATGTCGATTTCTATTCGAAACTTACAACACTTGAAAAAAGTAGTAGAGCGCATTAAACGTGTTCCAGAAATTTATGCCGTACGACGCATGATGCATTAATAGGGAGTGTAGAAAAGATGAGAGTTGTTTTACAACGATCAAAGGAAGCGTCTGTCACAGTAGATGGCGAGATTGTAGGACAAATTCCATTCGGTTTAACATTACTAGTTGGCATTACGCATGAAGATACAGAAAAAGATGCAACTTATATCGCAGAAAAAATTGCAAACCTACGTATTTTTGAAGATGAGAGCGGAAAGATGAACCACTCTGTACTTGATATGAAGGGACAAGTTCTATCTATTTCGCAATTTACATTATACGGAGATTGCCGCAAGGGAAGACGTCCAAACTTTATGGATGCTGCGAAACCTGATTATGCAGAACATTTATATGATTTCTTTAATGAAGAAGTTCGTAAACAAGGACTGCATGTGGAGACAGGACAGTTCGGAGCAATGATGGACGTTTCTTTAATCAATGATGGTCCGGTGACCTTAATTGTAGAAAGTAAATAGTGTTGCCGGGGAAGAGAGGATTATAGGTCCTCTCTTTTTTCATACATTGTGGTATGTTTTGTTTAGTTACAATAGGATTTAATTTGAAGAGGAATAAAAGGAAAAGAAGGTGTAGCATGCTTCAAGAATTCAATATAGCTTTACGTTTTATGCTGGAGTTATGCATTCTTGGGATTGTTGGATACTGGGGGTTTCGAATAGGAGAAGTACCTGTTGTAAAAATTACACTGGCTATTAGTCTTCCGATTGTTGTTGCTGTCATATGGGGGTTATTTGGAGCTCCATACGCAGAGTGGGAAGTGCGTGGTATATTGCATGTATTGTTAGAAATTATCGTGTTTGGAGTAGGTGTTGCAGCGTTGTATCATTTGAAGCACCCTTTACTTGCGAGTGGATTGGCTACCGTTATTATTGTTAATCGCATTCTTATGTTTATTTGGAATCAATAACTGTTTCAGCTATGTATAACTATCTCATCAATATGGAACAATAAAAAGTAAAACAACCATATTGAATGTGAGGGATATACGTATGCGTATGAATGAAAAAGGGCATTCTGTTACAAATGGTGCAAATCAACTGTTTAACGTAAATTTACATGATTTTATTTCAAAAGAACAAAACAATACTTCAATGGAGCTTGCTTCTGAGTTTGGAATTTCACTACAAGATGTAAAGCGCCTAAAGAAGCAAATTGAGCGCTCTTAGAGCACTTGACAATCCTACTCAACAAACGTATAGTAATTTTATATTTACATATGAATATAGCCGTTGATAGAGGAGAGTAAATGAGATACACATGGAAAGAGAAGGAATGTCCTAGGCTGAAAACATTTCTACATGATGACTGATTGAATGACACTCTGTAGGTTTCAACTTGAAAGGCTTATACGCTTAGTAGAGATGAACGCAAATTTAAGCGTTATTAAAAAAGTGGAAGCATACGTGCTTCAATTAGGGTGGCACCACGGGTATAATACTCTCGTCCCTACTGTTCAAACAGTAGAGGCGGGAGTTTTTTTATTTTTATTAAGATTAAAACAATTTGAGGAGGAACTGAATATGTCTATTCAAATCCCACGCGGAACGCAAGATATTCTTCCAGGTAGTGTTGAGTTATGGCAGTATATCGAAGGGCAAGCGCGCGACATTTGCCGTCGTTACAATTATAAAGAAATTCGTACACCAATTTTTGAGCACACAGAGCTATTTTTACGTGGTGTTGGTGATACGACAGATATCGTACAAAAAGAAATGTATTCATTCCAAGACCGTGGAGAGCGTAGTTTAACATTACGTCCAGAAGGTACTGCACCTGTTGTACGTTCTTACGTTGAAAACAAAATGTTCGGTGATGCAACACAACCAACAAAATTATACTATATCGGCCAAATGTTCCGTTATGAAAGACCACAAGCAGGTCGCTATCGTCAATTCGTACAATTCGGTATTGAAGCAATTGGTAGTAACGATCCAGCAATTGATGCAGAAGTAATTGCACTTGCTGTAGAGTTTTACCGCGGTATGGGCTTGAAAAATATTAAAGTTGTATTAAATAGCTTAGGTGATGCAGCGAGTCGTCAAGCACACCGTGATGCGTTAATTGCTCACTTTGAGCCGCGCATCGGAGAATTCTGTTCTGATTGCCAATCTCGCTTAGAAAAAAACCCTCTTCGTATTTTAGACTGTAAGAAGGACCGTAATCATGAATTAATGAGCACGGCACCATCTATTACAGAATACTTAAACGAAGATTCAGCAGTATACTACGACAAAGTACAAGAACTACTAACGATGATGGATGTTCCATTTGAGAAAGATCCGAATTTAGTACGTGGTTTAGACTACTACCAACACACTGTTTTTGAAATTATGAGTGAGGCAGAAGGTTTCGGTGCTATCACAACATTAAGTGGCGGTGGCCGTTATAACGGACTTGTACAAGAAATCGGTGGACCGGAAATGCCAGGTATCGGTTTTGCGATGAGTATTGAGCGTTTAATTATGGCGCTGAAGGCTGAAAATATTGAGTTACCAATTGAACATAGTATTGATTGTTACGTTGTAGCACTTGGTGAAAAAGCGAAAGACCGTGCTGCAAAAGTTGCGTTCGATCTTCGTAAAGCTGGATTATCAGTTGAAAAAGATTATTTAGATCGCAAAATGAAAGCACAATTTAAATCTGCAGATCGTTTAAATGCGAAATACGTAGCTGTATTAGGGGAAGATGAGCTAGATAAAGGCATCATTAACTTAAAAGATATGGCAACAGGCGGACAAGAAGAAGTAGCGTTAGATGTATTTGCTTCATATGTAGCAGAGAAATTAATATAGGGGGAACTTAAAGTGGCTGAAAGAACACATGCATGCGGAAAAGTAACAGTAGAAGCGGTTGGACAAACAGTTCAATTAAAAGGTTGGGTACAAAAACGCCGTGATTTAGGTGGATTAATCTTTATCGACTTACGTGACCGTACAGGTATCGTACAAGTTGTATTTAATCCAGAAACATCAAAAGAAGCGTTAGAAGTAGCAGAAACGATTCGTAGCGAATACGTATTGCACGTAGAAGGTACAGTTGTTGAACGTGGTGAAGGCGCAATTAATGATAATATGGCAACTGGTCGTATTGAAGTACAAGCATCGAAAGTAAATGTATTAAACGCAGCGAAAACAACGCCAATCATTATTGCTGATGATACAGATGCATCAGAAGATGTGCGTTTAAAATATCGTTACTTAGACTTACGTCGTCCTGCAATGTTCAACACATTCAAAATGCGTCATGACGTAACGAAAACAATTCGTAACTTCTTAGATACAGAAGAATTCTTAGAAGTTGAAACACCAATTTTAACGAAGAGCACGCCAGAAGGAGCTCGCGACTATTTAGTACCAAGCCGTGTGCATGATGGTGAATTTTATGCATTACCTCAATCTCCGCAGCTATTTAAACAGCTTCTTATGGTCGGTGGATTTGAGCGTTACTATCAAGTAGCACGTTGTTTCCGTGACGAAGATTTACGTGCGGACCGTCAACCGGAATTCACGCAAATTGATATCGAGGCATCATTCTTAACACAAGATGAAATTTTAGAAATGATGGAGCGTATGATGACGAAAGTCATGAAGGATGCAAAAGGTGTAGAAGTTAGTGCACCATTCCCTCGTATGAAATATGCTGATGCAATGGCTCGCTTTGGTTCTGATAAGCCGGATACACGCTTTGAAATGGAACTAAAAGACCTATCTGAATTTGCAGTAGGCTGTGGATTTAAAGTATTTACAAGTGCTGTAGAAAACGGCGGACAAGTAAAAGCGATTAACGCAAAAGGTGCAGCGAGCAAATACTCTCGTAAAGACATCGATGCATTAACTGAATTCGCCAAAGTATACGGTGCAAAAGGTCTAGCTTGGCTTAAAGTTGAAGAAGACGGCTTAAAAGGACCGATTGCGAAATTCTTCGGTGAAGAAGAGGCAAACGTGTTAATGAGTACATTAGAAGCGGATGCTGGTGACTTATTACTATTCGTAGCAGATAAGAAAAGTGTTGTTGCAGATAGCTTAGGTGCACTTCGTTTACGTCTAGGTAAAGAACTTGAGTTAATTGACGAAAGTAAATTTAACTTCCTATGGGTAACTGATTGGCCACTTCTTGAGTACGATGAGGATGCAGATCGTTACTTCGCAGCTCACCACCCATTCACAATGCCATTCCGTGAAGACGTTGAGTTATTAGAAAAAGCACCAGAAAAAGCACGTGCACAAGCATATGACCTTGTATTAAACGGTTATGAGCTTGGTGGTGGATCACTTCGTATTTACGAGCGTGACGTACAAGAAAAAATGTTCAAAGCACTTGGATTCTCACAAGAAGAAGCACAAGAACAATTCGGATTCTTATTAGAAGCATTCGAATACGGTACACCACCACACGGCGGAATCGCATTAGGTTTAGACCGTCTTGTTATGTTACTTGCAGGTCGTACGAACCTTCGTGATACAATTGCATTCCCGAAAACAGCAAGCGCAAGCTGCTTATTAACAGAAGCGCCAAGCCCAGTTGCAGAAGCTCAGCTTGAAGAGCTAAGCTTAAAATTGAGCTTGAAAGAAGAGAAGTAAGAATAGAGTCTAGATGGTTATACTAACCCCATCTAGGCTTTTTTTATAGAGATTGTTTAAAAAGTCCGGTTTTACATTATGTTTTCCTTGTTTGAAATACGTATTTTTAGGAATTCTATAACTTTTTCTATACAAATAGTCGGAAAAACGCTAGAATACATGGTAGACCATTTTTGTAATAGGAGTGTAGAGCTGAATGTTACATCAATTTTCACGTAATGAATTAGCCTTTGGAAAAGAAGGCCTTGAAATATTAAAAAATAGTACAGTCGGTATTTTAGGTATTGGCGGCGTAGGATCATTTTCCGCAGAAGCGTTAGCACGTTCTGGCGTAGGACGTCTCGTATTAGTTGACAAAGATGTTGTAGATATTACAAACGTAAACCGTCAAATTCACGCGTTAGTATCTACTGTAGGACGTTCAAAAGTAGAATTAATGAAAGAGCGTATTGCAGATATTAATCCAGAGTGTGAAGTAATTGGACTAGAGATGTTTTATACAGATGAAACATATGAAGAGTTCTTTAAACACGGTTTAGATTTCGTAGTAGATGCATCTGATACGATTACGTTCAAAATTCATTTAATTAAACAATGTTTACGTCGTAAAATCAAAATTATCTCATGTATGGGTGCGGCAAATAAAATGGACCCAACTCGTTTCCGTATTGCGGACATTTCTAAAACACATACAGATCCAATTGCGAAAGTAATTCGTACGAAGCTTCGTAAAGATGGTATTAAAAAAGGTGTAAAAGTTGTCTTCTCTGACGAAAACCCAATCGTAATTCGTGAAGAAGTACGTAAAGAAATCGTACCAGACGAAAATGCAAAAATTCGTAAAGCGAAATTACCACCTTCTTCAAATGCGTTCGTACCATCTGTGGCTGGTTTAATTATGGCAAGTCACGTTGTACGTGAACGTATTAAAAACGTAGAAGTGAAGCGTGTAGGGCAAGAATAAAAAGGAAGCATATATCGTTTAGGATATATGCTTTTTGTATGTTTTAAAGAAATGTCGATGTCGAATCGTTAATATAATTTCATTTACTGTGGTGCTTTTTCACTAAGGGAAAATAAACAGGGATGTCACTTATTTGAAAAAGTGGCATCCCTGTTTTTAGTTTTCTGCAGAATATATAATATCTAAATTTCCATTTTGATCGGTTTTGAAAATCGGAGCAATTTGCTCTTCTTGTTCTTCGACCGAAACAAGTTTTCGAGCACGATCCATAATTCTAACAAGCATTGCATAATCTTCTTCGATTGCTTGTTGTTTTTTTGTGAGAACAGCTAATTTTGCTTCAAGTTCATTATTCGTTTTTTTCAGGGAAGTGAGCTGATCTTGTAATACGTCATTTTCAGTTTGTAACTTTGCGAGTGAAGGGTTATTGTGCTCCAAGTTTTGCAAAAATGAGATGACATTTTGCATTGTAAGATCTTGTTTATTTGGGGCAATATCTTCTGAAAACTCGGCATCGATTACGAGCTGCCGAGTTTGTGTGAACTGCTCTTTTTCTATTTTAGCTTCCGAACGCTTTAATTCTTTACGTTGTTTTTTTGCGATTTGCACCGCATCTTCATAATATGGTCTTACTTCAGCATTCCATCTAAAGCCACAAGCTGCTGAAGTTCGGTTTAATGTATCACCAACTTCATCGAATGCTTTTATTTGTGTACTTCCGCTGCGGATATGTCGTAAAACAGTTTCTGCTAAAAGGAGATCGTCTTCTTTTGTCCATGCATCTTGACGTGTTTTCATAAGCGAACCCTCCGTAATGGTGACGTTTTCGCTTATATTACCCTTTATTCTTCGTTTTATGCGAACTTTGTAATCTTTCATAAACAGTAGAAAGTGCTTGTTCAAATTTTCCTGTCGTTTTCGGTTTATAATATTGCTTGTTTTTAATTTTATCAGGTAAGTATTGTTGTTGTACCCAACCGTTTGGGTGATCGTGTGGATATAAGTATCCGATGCCTCTTCCTAACGATTCGGCTCCTTTATAATGACTATCTTTTAAATGACTTGGAATATCGCCTGTTTGGCCATTACGTAAATCGTGTAGTGCGGCATCGAGTGCTTTATAGGCCGAGTTTGATTTCGGTGATAGACAAAGTTCAATAACAGCATTTGCAAGTGGTATGCGTGCCTCTGGGAAGCCGACCCGTTCAGCTGATTCAATCGCTGCAAGTGTACGTTGTCCAGCTTGTGGGCTAGCAAGTCCGATATCTTCATATGCCATAATAAGCAGACGTCTACCGATGCTTTGTAAGTCACCAGCTTCAATAAGACGTGCTAAATAATGAAGTGCGGCGTTCACATCACTTCCGCGTACTGATTTTTGAAAAGCAGATAAAACGTCATAGTGAGCATCGCCACCTTTGTCGTGAACGAAACTCTTTTTCTGTAAGCATTCTTCCGCGATTTCAAGTGTGATTTCCGCGGCTTTGTCGTCAGTTGTAAAGCTAGATAAAACAGCTAGTTCAAGTGCATTATAAGCTGAGCGCATATCTCCGCCTGACGCATTTGCAAAGTGATGTAATGCCTCATCCGTAACAGTTACATCATATTCCCCAAGCCCTTTTTCTTTATCTTCAAGCGCTCGTTTTAAGCCAATTAAAATATCATCTTCTGTTAATGCGTGTAATTCGAAGATTTGACAACGACTTCGAATAGCAGAATTAATAGCATGGAACGGATTGCTTGTCGTTGCACCAATTAAAGTAAGAAGTCCGCTTTCTAAATGGGGTAATAGAAAGTCTTGCTTCGCTTTATCTAGCCTATGAACTTCATCCAAAATTAAAACGAGGTGCCGATGCATTTTCGCTTCTTGTACGACAACTTCCATATCTTTTTTATTATGAGTAACAGCGTTTAAGAGGCGAAACAGGGTTCCAGTACTTCCTGCAATTGCGCTGGCGATTGATGTTTTTCCTGTGCCTGGAGGACCGTATAAAATCATTGATTGAAAATGATTTGCTTGGACCATTCGCCATAAAATCTTACCTTCACCAACTAAATGCTGTTGTCCGATAATTTCTTGAATATTTGTAGGGCGCATTCGATGTGCGAGTGGTTGTTTCATTTGACCCTCTCCCTTAATGTATAATCTCATTCTATCGTATCATTTTTTTTGATGAAATTTGAAATAGGATGCTGTTTTGTGGGGAATATGAATATGAATATTCCTATTTTTCTTTCAATTGTAATAATTTCCGAGTTTTTCAATGTGATTTTATGTTATCATTTTGATACACAAGTTGAAATTTCTTATAATACTATATTATGCTATAATTTCATAGGATTTTAAATTGTGTTCTTTTATAAAGTGAAACTTTAATCAGTGGGGGTTTTGTTCATCCCCCACCTAACTTCTTTGCTCCAGCCGAATTTTGAGGTGGGAGTTTTACTGCCTGCAAATAGCGGGATAAATAAGATATAACCAATAGAAGTGAAAATTTGAAATGAGGTGCAAATAGATGAAGATTTCAACGAAAGGCCGCTACGGCTTAACAATTATGATCGACCTTGCAAAAAAGTTTGGTGAAGGCCCAATTTCATTAAAATCAATTGCACAGGCACATGATCTATCTGAGCATTACTTAGAGCAATTAATTTCACCACTTCGTAACGCTCGTCTTGTAAAGAGTACGCGTGGTGCATATGGTGGATATGTATTATCTGATCAGCCAGTCAACATTACAGCTGGAGATGTAATCCGTGTACTAGAGGGTCCAATTAGTGTTGTAGAAATGATAGAAGAAGAAGAACCAGCACAACGCCAATTATGGATGCGTGTTCGTGATGCAGTGCAAGAAGTATTAGATAGTACAACTTTAGAAGATTTAGTACGTTATGAGGAAGAAAATCACGGGGGCTATATGTTTTACATTTAATTCCTTGTGAAACGATTTGGAAAGAAGGAGATTTAATGGAACGCATTTACTTAGATCATGCTGCGACATCTCCGACTCACCCAGAAGTAGTCGAAAAGATGATTCCATATATGACAGAAACATTTGGAAACCCGTCTAGTATTCACTTTTATGGGCGTCAAACGCGCCATGCGGTAGATGAGGCGAGACGTGTGTGTGCACGTAGCATTCACGCGAGTCCAAATGAAATTATATTCACGAGCGGTGGTACAGAAGCTGATAATTTAGCACTTATAGGTGTAGCGCGTGCGAATCGTCATAAAGGTAACCACATTATTACAACGCAAATTGAACATCATGCGATTTTGCATACGTGTGAATTGCTAGAGCGTGAAGGATTTGAAGTGACGTATTTACCTGTTGATGAAACAGGGCGTGTTCAAGTTTCTGACATACAAAAGGCACTAACGGAAGAGACGATTCTTGTATCTATTATGTTCGGGAATAATGAAGTAGGGACAATACAACCAATTGTGGAAATAGGTAAGCTGTTAAAAGAGCATCAAGCTTATTTCCACACAGATGCTGTACAAGCTTACGGTTTAATAGAAATAGATGTGAAAGAGTTTGGTATTGATTTATTATCGATTTCCGCTCACAAAATTAACGGCCCAAAAGGTGTAGGGTTCCTATATGCTGGTGCAAATGTGAAATTTGAACCGTTATTAATAGGCGGAGAGCAAGAAAGAAAACGTCGTGCTGGTACTGAAAATGTACCTAGTATTGTTGGACTTCAACATGCAGTTTCGCTAGCTGAAAAAACTCGTGAGCAAAAAAATGCCCAATATGAAGAGTTTAAAGATATAATGGTATCTGTCTTCAAAAATGAGGACATTCATTTCGAGGTAAACGGAGACTTGGAATATCGCTTACCACATGTGTTTAATATAAGTTTTACAGGAATGAATATTGAACCGTTTCTTGTAAACCTAGACTTAGCTGGTATTGCAGTATCAAGTGGTTCTGCTTGTACAGCTGGTTCGATTGATCCATCACATGTATTAGTGGCGATGTTCGGAAAAGACTCCGATCGAATACGTTCATCCGTACGTTTTAGTTTCGGACTTGGAAATACGAAAGAGCAAATTGAAAAAGCGGCGTACGAAACAGTGAAAATCGTGAAGCGATTAACACAAAATTAGCATGGGAGGTGACATGATGAACAAACTACCTCAAGAAACACGCGTTGTCATCGGGATGTCCGGTGGCGTCGATTCATCTGTAGCAGCTCTTTTATTAAAAGAGCAGGGTTATGATGTAATCGGAATTTTTATGAAAAACTGGGATGATACAGATGCAAATGGTGTCTGCACAGCAACAGAAGATTACAATGATGTAATTGAAGTGTGTAACCAAATCGGCATTCCGTATTATGCAGTAAACTTTGAAAAACAATACTGGGATAAAGTATTCACGTACTTTTTAGATGAGTACCGAGCTGGTCGTACACCAAACCCAGATGTAATGTGTAACAAAGAAATTAAATTTAAAGCATTTTTAGAGCATGCAATTGCACTTGGTGCTGATTATGTAGCAACAGGTCATTATGCACGCGTTGCTTATATGGACGGCGAATATAAAATGCTTCGCGGCGTTGATGACAATAAAGATCAAACATATTTCTTAAATCAATTAAGCCAAGAGCAACTATCAAAAACAATGTTCCCATTAGGTGAATTAAAGAAACCACAAATTCGCGAAATGGCGACAGAAGCTGGTTTAGCGACAGCGGCGAAGAAAGATAGTACTGGTATTTGCTTCATCGGTGAGCGTAACTTTAAAGATTTCTTAAGTAACTATTTACCGGCGCAACCAGGTGTGATGCAAACATTATCTGGTGAAGTGAAAGGGAAACATGATGGTTTAATGTATTATACAATTGGACAACGTCATGGCCTTGGTATTGGTGGTAATGGTGATCCGTGGTTTGCTGTGGGAAAAAACTTGAAAGAAAACATTTTATATGTTGATCAAGGATTCCATAACGAACTTCTATATGGTGATGAAGTTATTGCTACGAATGTAGGCTGGGTAAGTAATAAAGCGAAGGAAAAAGAATTTACGTGTACAGCGAAATTCCGTTATCGTCAAGCAGACAATAAAGTAACGGTTCAAATCGTTGATGAAAATACAGTTCGTATTCTTTGTGATGAGCCAATTCGTGCGATTACGCCAGGCCAAGCAGTTGTTTTCTATGATGGAGATGAGTGCTTAGGCGGCGCTACAATTGATGAAGTATATCATAGTGGTAAGAAATTAGATTATTTAGGATAACACGAGAAGCCTCTGCCGATTAGCGGTTAGAGGTTTCTTTTACATAAAGCGAATTTTTGTTCGCTTGGAAAATACATTCTTTGTTATAATTTGTTGTAGAGGTGAAGGATATGTCAAACAAACTTGAAACAGGTATTAAATATATGCAAGAAGGAAACTGGGAAGAAGCAGCTGAAAATTTCACAGAAGCAATCGAAGAAAACCCGAAAGATGCGCTTGGATACATTAACTTTGCGAATTTATTAGATGTATTAGGTGATAGTGAGCGAGCAATTTTATTTTATAAACGTGCATTAGAATTAGATGGTAAATCTGCGGCTGCTTATTATGGATTAGGCAACGTATATTACGGTCAAGAGCAATTTGCAGAGGCGAAGGCTGTATTTGAACAAGCGATGCAAGTGGGATTACAATCAGCTGACGTAACATTTATGTTAGGTATCACACATGTGCAACTTGGAAATGATCGTCTTGCACTTCCATTTTTACAAAGAGCGACGGAATTAGATGAAGGCGATGTAGAAGCTGTTTTCCAATGCGGACTTTGCTTCGCACGACTAGAACATATTCAAGAGGCAAAACCTTATTTTGAAAAGGTGTTAGAAATGGATGAAGAGCATGCAGATGCGTATTATAATTTAGGTGTTGCGTACGTATTCGAGGAGAATAACGAGAAAGCTCTTACTTTATTTAAGAAAGCGACTGAAATTCAAGCAGACCACTTTTTAGCTGGTAATGGTATTCGTTTATTAGAGCAAGAAGCTGAATAAAGTGAAATTATAGTTTAATGCGCAGTTACCCCTCATCTAAAGATTGTGAAAGAGGTGGGGGATGTACTGCTCATTAAAGTGAAAAGAACTCGGAAAGGAGAGGAAATATGGGAAATCAACATGCAATGGATTTGTTTGAGGAAGAAAAAAGATTTATAAAAGCGCAAGTTCTTCATACCATTTTCCACAACGAAGAAAACCTCTATTCCGTTGTCAGTATGAAAGTCATTGAAACGAATGAAACATACGACGAAAAAAAAGTAATGATAAACGGTCATTTTCCCCGTATGCATGAAGATGAAGTGTTTACATTAACAGGTCATTTTAAAGACCACCCAAAGTATGGAAAACAATATTTAGTTGAAACGTTTAAAAAAGAATTGCCACAAACAAAAGCAGGTATGGTGCAATATTTAGCGAGCGATTTATTTAAAGGGATTGGAAAGCGTACAGCCGAAAAAATCGTGGACCATCTTGGTGAGCATGCGATTTCTAAAATTATGGATGATCCGGATGCGTTAAGTGGTGTTGTAAACAAGCAAAAAGCGCAGGAAATATATGAGACGATTATTGAGCATCAAGGGCTCGAGAAAGTGATGAGTTTTTTAAATGGTTACGGTTTTGGAACAAAACTTTCTATTAAAATTTATCAGCAATATAAAGAGATGACATTAGAAGTGATTCGTAATAATCCGTATAAACTTATTGAAGAAGTGGACGGAATTGGATTTGGAAGAGCAGATGATATAGGGCGTGCAATCGGAATAACGGGCAATCACGATGACCGTGTACGTGCAGGGTGTTTTTATACGTTAGAGAATATTTCATTACAACTCGGTCACGTGTATATGGAAAAAGGTCAGCTTGTAAGAGAAACGATGTCACTTTTAAATAATCAAGAAGGCGGAGTGACTGAGGAAGATATTGTAGGCTGCGTTGAAATGATGCAAAGTGAAGGGAAAGTCATCATAGAAGAAGAGCGTGTGTATTTAGCTTCGTTATTTTACTCTGAAAAAGGCGTTGTAAAGTCCATTCGCAGGCTTATGAATCAAGAGGAAACCCCTGCATTTCCTGAAGCAGAAGTGTTAAAGACATTAGGTGAAATTGAAGAACAGCTAAAGGTACAGTATGCACCGCTTCAGCAAGAAGCAGTTCAAACTGCACTTCATAAGCCGATGATGTTATTAACAGGTGGACCAGGAACGGGGAAAACTACAGTTATTAAAGGAATTGTTGAAATGTATGCGTCGCTTCACGGGCTATCACTAAATCTAAATGAATATAGTGATGACAATCCATTTCCAATACTATTAACGGCTCCAACAGGAAGAGCAGCGAAGCGAATGAGTGAATCGACGGGGCTTCCGGCGTGCACAATTCATCGCCTGCTTGGATGGACGCCAGAAGGGTCTTTCCAGCGAAATGAAACAGACCCTGTTCAAGGGAAGCTCCTTATTATTGATGAGTTTTCGATGGTAGATATTTGGCTGGCAAATCAATTGTTTAAATCCTTGCCGACGAACATCCAAGTAATCGTTGTAGGTGATGAAGACCAATTACCATCGGTAGGACCTGGACAAGTGTTGAAAGATTTATTAAATGCAGGTGCCATTCCAACGGTAAAACTCACAGAAATTTATCGTCAGGCAGAAGGTTCGTCTGTTATTCAGCTTGCCCATGCGATAAAAGACGGAACACTTCCGCCAGATTTAGCACAAAATAAAAAAGATCGTTCATTTATCAGCTGTGCAGGTGCTCAAATTGTTGAGGTTGTTAAAAAGGTTTGTGAAAATGCTAAGACAAAAGGCTTTAGTGCAAGAGATGTACAAGTGTTGGCACCAATGTACCGCGGACCAGCAGGTATTAATGTGTTAAATGAAGCTCTTCAAGAAGTGTTTAATCCGAAAAAAGAAAAGAGTAAAGAAATTGCCTACGGTGACGTTGTATACCGGAGAGGTGATAAAGTACTTCAATTAGTCAATCAGCCGGAAAGCCAAGTGTTTAATGGTGATATTGGAGAAATTGTTTCAGTATTTTATGCGAAAGAAAATGTCGAGCAACAAGATATGATTATCGTTTCATTTGATGGAATTGAAGTAACATATACAAAGCCGGATTTAAATCAAATTACGCATGCCTATTGCTGCTCGATTCATAAATCACAAGGTAGTGAATTCCCAATAGTTATTATGCCAATTGTAAAGAGCTACTACCGTATGTTACGTCGTAATTTAATTTACACGGGTATTACAAGGAGTAAGAAATTCCTTATTATTTGCGGGGAGGAAGCAGCGTTTCAATCCGGTGTAAATCGCCTTGATGATGCAATGCGTCAAACGACTTTAGCTGGCCGATTGCAAGAATCACAAGGAGAAGTGCAGATGGTGACGGTTAATGGTGAAGAAATGGACGTGGAAAACATTTCACCGTATGATTTCATGTAACAAGGTGAAATTATATAGTGAACCTTTCAAACGTATAACGTTGAAAGGTTCTAGCAATGTATAAATGAATGCAGTTTGGACATAATGGCGAATAGAATCTGGGAGACTGTAAGGAGATGAAAGCCATATGTTCAGTTGTCCAAATTGCAAAGGGAAAGACATCGGAAAAATAGGTGTCAACCAATTTTATTGCTGGAATTGTTATATCGAATTATCGGTTTCAAAGGGGAAAATCCATACACATCAAGTAGAGGAAGATGGTTCATTAAGCTCTCTTGATGATTTATTTGATGATAATGAAAGAACGATCGGATAACGAAAAGGGGGATTTACTTTGAATCTACGCAATTCATTAATCGCATTAGGTGTTGGAGCTGCAGCGTATCAATATGCTCGCAAACAAGATGTATTCTCAAAACGCAATGTGAAAAAAGCACGTAAGATGATTAAGTCTTATTTATAAGGCGTAAAAAACTCCCTTTATGATAAGGGAGTTTTTTTATGCGCTTGTATGCAAATATAAAAGTCCGATTTCAGAGAAGAGATAAGATAAACCGTAGCATCCAACGCCAAGCATTCCATAATGCCATAAGTGCTTAGCTCTTTCCTTTCGTGAGGAACGAATAAAGAAGCCTTTCCAAATACCAAACCCGATACAAATCCATTCAAGAAGCATAAAAAGTGCGGATAATGCAAGCATAAATAAGATCATTATGAGCCCTCCTGATTATATTTTGACATTTTGTATTTTCAGGGGTGGTTGTCCTTATTATGTTAAATATATGTATGTCTTTAAAAAACAGTATGGTCTGTATAAAAAGATTTTAAAACTTTTGCACATAACCTAACCTATTTATTTTCAAAATAAAGATGGAGGAGGTTTTTCGTGTGAAGAATCTTAAAATCATTTGGATATATCGTTTAGGATTATTGTTACTCGTTTTTCTTTGTTTGCTCGTCTTTTTAAAAATTAAGCCACTATGGGCACCGATTATTTTTGTATTTAAAGTGGCAATCACACCGTTCTTTATTGCTTGTTTTATTGCTTATTTATTACACCCTTTAATTGAAAAAATCCATAAGGAAGGAATGCCACGCACACTTGCTATTTTGCTCATTTATATTCTTTTCTTTGGCGGAATTGGCTATGGAATTTATAAAGGAACGCCAGTTGTTATTAAACAGTTACAAGAAATTAATGAACAATTTCCGCAGTTTACAAAAATGTACGATTCTTGGATGGATGGAGTTACAGAACAAACAGCGAATTTCCCATCATTTATTCATGAAAAGGTGAAACAAATTTTTGGTGGTGTAGAAACGAAGATTCAAGCGCTTTTAAATAAAGTCATGAGCACAGCTCGTGGTGTACTGGATTCGTTACTCATTATTTTCTTAATTCCGTTCATTGTATTTTACATATTAAAAGATTACGGTGAGTTTTATCATGTATTTTGGAAATTAGTCCCGAGTAAGTGGCGTAGTACGGGGCAAATGCTTGCGAAAGAAATTGATAAATCACTCGGAAGTTATATTCGAGGACAGTTATTTGTTTGCTTAGTATTAGGGGGAGTATCTGTTCTTTCTTTTTGGTTTATCGGTATGAAATATCCGTTATTACTCGGCATTATTATTGGGGTAACGGATATAATCCCGTACTTTGGTCCTATTTTAGGGGCGATTCCGACGTTGATGATTGCGGCAACGGTATCAACGAGTTTACTCATTAAGGCGGGGATTACGATTGCTATTTTGCAATTTTTGGAAAGTAACATTTTATCGCCTTACATCGTTGGTAAGTCGCTTCGTATGCATCCTGTTATTATTATGCTTGCATTACTAGTTGGAGGAGAGATAGCCGGGATTGTAGGATTACTAATATCAGTTCCAATTTTAGCAGTTATTCGTACAGTGATTGTTCATGTAAGGCCTCTTTGGAAAAAAGAAGATGTGTAATATGATAGCCCTCTACTTATAAAAGTAGAGGGCTATCATTATTTAGAGAGTTGCTCGTGTATTTGTTGAACGAGAGAGCTTACATCATTTGTTTGAATATGTTTTATTTTTTTCCATTCATTATCGTACATAAATATAATTTGATTGCTGAAAAGACGCTTTTGCTCTTGTAGATTAGAAATGTTTGCAAAAGAGTACTCTTCAAATATTGGGTTCTTACTTACATCTGGTCCATAAAAGAAGAGCCGTTTGTTCGTTAAAATTAACAGTCCTGGTCTTGCGACGGAACGATATATAAATATATTTAATGAGCATGCTGCATAAAAAAGGATTTTTTCATCAGTTGTTAACATTTCTTTAGCTTGATTCAATAAGGTTGTCATTGTAATCGCTCCTTTATTGTTAATAATTTAATTATAACAAATAATGTAATATTTAGAAATTCGCATAAAGTATTTTTTGAGAGGAGATTCCTATTTAGTAATAAATGCATAATATATTTAAAGGCTGTTAAGAATGAATAGTAGAATAACTATGATTAATAAGCAATTGATACAATATAAATGATTATCTACATTGACAAACTTAAGAGAATTCTATTATATTTAGTCATATAATACATTAAATCAATGACGGAACAAGTACGTTACAGTCCATTTGTAGAGAGAAGCTTCCACTGGCTGAAAGGAGCTTTAAATGAAGGGTAACAGAAAGCTAATCCTGAGAGCAGCTAATCACTGCCGTCTTGCCACGTTACGGCACCATGAGGTGATGAATTGATTGTTATAATAATCAATTCATAATTAGGGTGGTATCGCGAGTTAACTCTCGTCCCTTTTATTAGGGGCGGGAGTTTTTTATATTTAAGGAGGAAAATACAATGAAACAACTAACAGGCGCACAAATTCGTCAAATGTTTTTAGACTTTTTCCAAGAAAAAGGACATGCAGTAGAACCAAGTGCATCACTAGTTCCTCATGAAGATCCATCTCTGTTATGGATTAATAGTGGTGTAGCGACATTAAAGAAATATTTTGATGGTCGTGTAATCCCACAAAATCCACGTATTACAAATGCACAAAAATCAATTCGTACAAACGATATTGAAAACGTTGGGAAAACGGCTCGTCACCATACATTCTTTGAAATGTTAGGGAACTTCTCAATCGGTGATTACTTCAAAGAAGAAGCAATTACTTGGGCTTGGGAATTTCTAACGAGCGACAAATGGATCGGATTCGATAAAGAATTACTATCTGTTACAATTCATCCGGAAGATGAAGAAGCATTCACAATTTGGAATGAGAAAATGGGTGTTCCAAAAGAACGCATCATCCGTTTAGAAGAAAACTTCTGGGATATCGGTGAAGGACCAAGTGGACCGAATACAGAAATTTTCTATGACCGCGGTGAATCTTACGGTAATGACTTTAGTGACCCAGAATTATATCCGGGCGGAGAAAACGAGCGTTACTTAGAAGTATGGAACCTTGTATTCTCTCAATTTAACCATAATCCAGACGGTTCATATACGCCACTTCCTAAGAAAAACATCGATACAGGAATGGGTCTAGAGCGTGTGACATCTATCGTTCAAGATGTACCTACGAACTTTGATACAGACCTATTCATGCCGATGATTGGTGCAACAGAATCAATTTCTGGTGAGAAATATCGTAATGGCGATTTGGAAAAAGATATGGCGTTTAAAGTAATTGCTGACCATATCCGTACAGTAACATTCGCTGTTGGTGACGGTGCTCTTCCATCTAACGAAGGCCGTGGTTATGTATTACGTCGTTTATTACGCCGTGCTGTTCGTTATTCTAAGAAATTAAACATCAACCGTCCGTTCATGTTTGAATTAGTACCGGTTGTTGGAGAAGTAATGAAAGACTTCTATCCAGAAGTACTTGAAAAGAAAGATTTCATCGCAAAAGTTGTGAAGAATGAAGAAGAGCGTTTCCATGAAACACTTCATGATGGTGAATCAATTTTAGCTGAAGTAATTGCAAAAGCGAAAGAAGAAAAAACAACTGTTATTTCTGGCGTAGATGCGTTCCGCCTATACGACACGTACGGTTTCCCAATTGAATTAACAGAAGAATATGCAGAAGAAGCTGGTATGACAGTTGATCAAGCGGGCTTTGAAAATGAAATGGAGAAACAACGTGAGCGTGCACGTGCTGCTCGTCAAGACGTTGATTCTATGCAAGTTCAAGGCGGTGTACTTGGTGAAGTTAAAGTAGCGAGCGAATTCGTTGGTTACGGTACAGTTGCAACAGAAAGTAACGTCGTTGCCCTTGTGAAAAATGGTGAGTATACAGATAGCTTACAAGCAGGTGAAGAAGGACAATTAATGCTTGATGTAACGCCATTCTACGCTGAGAGCGGTGGGCAAATTGCAGACCGTGGTTACCTTCTTGCTGACGGCGTGAAAGTTGTTGTAAAAGACGTACAAAAAGCACCAAATGGTCAAAACTTACACAAAGTAGTTGTGGAAGAAGGTACATTAACGAAAGAAGCGGCTGTAAAAGCTCTTATCGATACGAAAAACCGTAGTAGCGTTGTGAAAAACCATACAGCAACTCACTTACTGCACCAAGCATTAAAAGATATACTTGGAACACATGTTAACCAAGCGGGTTCTCTTGTAACATCTGAACGTTTACGTTTTGACTTCTCTCACTTCGGTCAAGTACAAGCTGATGAATTAGAAAAAATTGAGCGTATCGTAAACGAAAAAATTTGGGAAAGTATTGATGTTGCGATTTCTCAAAAAGCAATCGAAGAAGCGAAAGAAATGGGCGCAATGGCATTATTCGGTGAAAAATACGGCGATGTTGTACGCGTTGTGCAAGTAGGCGATTACAGCTTAGAGCTTTGCGGTGGTTGTCACGTTGATAACACAGCTTCTATTGGTATTTTCAAAATCGTTGCTGAGTCTGGTATCGGTGCAGGAACTCGTCGTATTGAGGCGGTAACTGGTAAGTCTGCATACGAATTAATGAACGATCAAGTAGGTTTATTAAAAGAAGCAGCAGGAAAAATGAAAACAAATCCAAAAGATATTTTAACAAGAGTTGATGGTTTATTTACTGAAGTAAAACAACTTCAAAAAGAAAACGAATCTCTTGCTGCGAAATTAAGCAATATCGAAGCTGGAAACTTAACTGATTCAGTAATGACAGTTGATGGCGTGAACGTATTAGCGGCGAAAGTAAATGTTGCAGATATGAACAACTTACGTACAATGATGGATGACCTTAAAAATAAATTAGAGTCTGCAGTTGTTGTATTAGCGTCTGTAAATGACGATAAGGTAAACATTTTAGCTGGCGTAACGAAAGATTTAATTAGTCAAGGTTACCATGCGGGTAAACTTGTGAAAGAAGTAGCTTCTCGTTGTGGAGGCGGCGGTGGTGGCCGTCCTGATATGGCACAAGCAGGCGGTAAAAACCCAGCGCAAGTAGAGGAAGCTTTAGCGTTTGTACAAGAGTACGTTAAATCTGTTTCAAAATAAAGAGATAGTAGTGTACAATGGTAGGGAGAGGAGAAGTTCTTCTCCCTATACTTACTACTTACAAGTGAGGTGCTTGAAATGGACGGTTTTGATAAGACAATGAAGTTTAGCATTCAAGATGAAAAACAGAGTGTCCATGTAAATGATGTACTTTTAACTGTGTATGATGCACTTCAAGAAAAAGGTTATAATCCGATTAACCAAATCGTCGGTTATTTATTAAGTGGAGATCCAGCATACATACCTCGCCATAAAGATGCACGAAGCATCGTTCGCAAGCTTGAACGTGATGAGATAATTGAAGAGCTTGTGAAGTCTTACTTGAAACATCATCGTGAGGAGTAGTTTATGCGGATATTAGGTTTAGATGTTGGTACTAAAACAGTCGGTGTTGCAATGAGCGATGAAATGGGCTGGACAGCACAAGGGCTGGAAACAATCAGGATTAACGAAGAACGAGGCCACTTTGGTTTTGACCGTATTTCTGAGTTGGTAAAACAGTACAATGTGGACAAAATAGTAGTAGGTTTACCTAAAAATATGAATGGTACAATCGGCCCTCGTGGTGAAGCGTGCCAGCAATTTGCAGAAAACCTGCGAAATCTGTTACAATTAGAAGTTGTAATGTGGGACGAGCGTTTGTCGACGATGGCAGCGGAACGTCTGCTCATTTCAGCTGATGTGAGCCGTAAGAAGCGAAAACAGGTAATCGATAAGATGGCTGCAGTCGTGATCTTACAAGGATTTTTAGATAGTAAATAAGAGGTGACCAAAATGGAAGAAAATCAAATTACAATTGTAGACGAAAAAGGAAACGAACATTTATGTGAAATTATTTTCACTTTTGATGCTGAAAAATTCGGCAAAAAATCTTACGTAGTCTTCTCTCCAATCGGTGAAGTAGACGAAGATGGAGACCAAATCTTCGATGCAATGGCATATGAGCAAAGTGAAGAAGAGGGCGGAACATTACTTTCAATTGAATCTGAAGAAGAGTGGGAAATGGTACAAGAAATGTTTAACACTCTTGCTGATGAGCAAGAAGAAGAATAGTAATGGATAAAAAGGCGAACTGTGTACACAGTTCGCCTTTTTGTATTCATATGCAAAATGACAGATTTTTTTTCGAAACTACTTAATTGTTTATAGTATAATAAGACGGGTTGTATGAAAAAAGGCTTTAAATAAGTAGCTGTCACCGATTATTTAGAAATGATTGGTTTTGCTTTATGTTTGTAGGGCATTGTATAGAGGAAGTGTATACGGTCTACAATTGAATAAGGAGGAAGAATTTTGGTAGAGAATCAAGTGAAGAAGAAGCGTAGACGCATTTTTTTAATTTCGATTATCGCACTGCTTTTAGTTTGTGGATCAGTCTATGCGTATATTTCATCTGCATTAGGGCCAGTTGATAGTGGAAATAAAAAAGAGATTGAGGTAGAGATTCCAAAGGGGTCATCTACAAGTAAAATCGGTGAGATTTTAGAAGAAAAAGGTGCTGTGAAAAGCAGTACAGTTTTTAGTTTTTATACGAAATTTAAGTCGAAAAGCTTACAAGCAGGTACATATTTATTAAATCCTTCGATGAGTGCCAACGATGTCATTGAACAAATGTCATCTGGCAACGTACATCGTCCGGCTCTTTATAAAGTGACGATTAAAGAAGGGGCGCAAGTAACTGAAATTGCTGAAGTGATTGCGGCAGAATTAAAGTGGAATAAAGATGATGTTGTGCGTCAATTAAACGATAAAGCATTTATTCAAAAAATGCAGCAAAAGTATCCGAAGCTATTAACAGATAAAATTTTTGATAGCAACATTAAATATCCATTAGAAGGATACTTATATCCAGCAACGTATTCTTTCTATAAAAAGGATACAAAATTAGAAGAAATTGTAATCCCGATGCTTGAGAAAACAAATGCAATTATTGTTCAAAATGAGGCGAAAATGAAAGGGAAGAACTGGGATGTTCATCAACTTCTCACGTTGTCTTCACTTATTGAAGAAGAGGCTACTGGCTTTACTGATCGCCAAAAAATCTCTAGTGTTTTCTATAATCGTTTAGCGAAAGGCATGCCGCTTCAAACGGATCCGACGGTATTATACGCGCTTGGAAAGCATAAACAACGTGTATTATACGAAGACTTGAAAGTAAACTCACCGTACAATACGTATGTTGTGAAAGGGTTGCCGGTTGGACCGATTGCAAACTCTGGTAAACATTCAGTGGAAGCAGCGTTAGATCCTGCGCAAACAGATTATTATTATTTCTTAGCTGCACCAAGTGGTGAAGTGTATTATGCGAAAACATTAGAAGAACATAATGCATTAAAGCAAAAATACATTACGAAAAAACAGTGAAATGGGGAGGGATAGCGAAAAGGGTCGCATATCCCTCTTTTTTGTGGTAAAATATATCGGGTTAAAAACTGGCAGAAGAATCGTTTTTAATATCAAAACGGGACGTACAAGCTAAGGGTGAAACTGGCTTGTATTTTTATTGCATTCTATGTGTGAAAAGACAAAGGTTGACGCGTCATAGAGGCACTTCTCCATGTAAATAAGGAGGACCAATTATGGAGGATACAGTTAACGAGTACCTATTATCATTTATTGATCCAAAAGATAAATTAATTCTTGAAATGGAAGAGTATGCAACTGAAAACCATGTGCCGATTATGGATCGACTTGGAATGGAATTTATGCTGCAATTTTTACGTTTAATTGGACCGGAAAGTATTTTAGAACTTGGAACAGCAATCGGTTATTCTAGTATTCGTATGATGCAAGCTATTCCGAACTCTCGCATTGTGACAGTAGAGCGCAATCGTGAACGATATGAAAAGGCACTTGAATATATAGAATGTTCCTCGGTAACAGACCGTATTTCTGTTATTTACGGTGATGCTTTAGAAACGGGCGAACAAGTGAAAGAACATGGAACATTTGATGTTATTTTTATTGATGCAGCGAAAGGGCAGTATCGTCGCTTTTTTGACTTATACGAACCGTTATTAAATCCTGGTGGCGTTATTATTTCAGATAACGTTATGTACCATGGTCTTGTGACGACAAAAGAGAAAATTGAAAATAGACGTACCCGTGGTTTGATTCGTCGTATTAAGACGTACAATGAATGGCTTATGAATCATGAAGGATATGATACAACGATTTTCCCAATTGGCGATGGAGTGGCTGTAAGTAAAAAGAGAGGGTGACAAAAGTATGAAGAAACCTGAATTGTTAGTAACGCCTAGAGCGGTGGCGGATATTGAACCTCTTGCGAAAGCAGGGGCAGATGCAGTAATGGTTGGTGAACAAAAGTTTGGTTTACGTTTGGCAGGAGAGTTTTCACGTGAAGATGTGAAACAAGCTGTAAACATTGCACATGAAAATGGTGTGAAAGTATACGTTGCAATGAATGCGATGTTCCACAATGATAAAGTAGAAGAATTAACGGACTATGTTGCCTTTTTAAATGAGGTAAATGTAGATGCGATTGTTTTCGGAGATCCAGCGGTATTAATGGCTGTTCGTGAAGTTGCACCAAATATGCAACTTCACTGGAATACAGAAACGACAGCAACAAACTGGTTTACTTGTAACTATTGGGGGCAAAGAGGAGCGAAACGCGCTGTATTAGCTCGTGAGCTTAGCTTAGATGAAATTGCTGAATTAAAAGAAAATGCTGAAGTGGAACTTGAAGTGCAAATTCACGGTATGACTTGCATGTTCCAATCGAAGCGTTCACTAGTAGGAAACTACTTTGAGTATCAAGGGCGTAATCTCGACACCGAAAAGAAAAAGTATGAAGAGAATATGTTCTTATACGACCCGGAACGTAATAACAAATATCCAATTTATGAAGATGAAAATGGTACTCACATTATGAGTCCGAATGATATTTGTTTCATCGATGAGTTAGAGGAACTAATCGATGCTGAAGTCGATAGCTTAAAAATTGATGGTGTCCTAAAAAGTTCTGAGTACATTATTGAGGTAACGAAGAAATATCGTAAGGCGATTGATTTATGTGTAGAAGATCGTGATGCGTATTATGACGTGAAAGATGATTTATTTAAAGAGATAGAAGAAATACAACCGGTAAATCGTCCGTTAGATACAGGATTCTTCTTTAAAGAAACGGTTTACTAAACGAGGAGGGTGTAGGAAATGACTGTACAAGAAATTTCACGAGTGATCGATGGCAAACGCGTTATTGTGAAAAAACCTGAACTGTTAATCCCTGCGGGTAACTTAGAAAAATTAAAAGTAGCTATCCATTATGGGGCAGATGCTGTATATTTAGGTGGACAAGAATTTGGTCTTCGTTCTAATGCAGGTAACTTTACGCTGGAAGACATGGCAGAAGGCGTTGAATTTGCAAAGAAATATGGAGCAAAAATATACGTAACAACAAATATTTTTGCACATAATGAAAATATGGATGGGCTAGAGGAATATTTAAAAGGGATTGAAAAAGCTGGCGTAACGGGAATTATCGTTGCCGATCCGCTTATTATTGAGACATGTAAACGTGTAGCTCCTTCTGTTGAGGTGCATTTAAGTACACAACAATCACTATCCAACTGGAAAGCAGCACAGTATTGGAAAGAAGAAGGTTTACATCGTCTTGTATTAGCTCGTGAAGCAAGCTATGAAGAAATGAAAGAAATTAAAGAAAAAGTTGATGTTGAAATTGAAGCATTCGTTCATGGTGCAATGTGTATCGCGTATTCAGGGAGATGTACATTAAGTAACCATATGACAGCGCGTGACTCTAACCGTGGTGGTTGTTGTCAATCTTGCCGCTGGGATTATGATTTAGTTCAAACGGTATCACAACATAAAGATGCAAAAGAGCTTCCTCTATTCCAAGAAGAAGATGCTCACTTTGCGATGAGCCCAAAAGATTTAAATTTAATCTTATCAATTCCGAAAATGATTGAAATTGGAATTGATAGCTTAAAAGTTGAAGGACGTATGAAATCTATCCATTACGTAGCGACTGTAGCAACTGTATATCGTAAAGTAATTGATGCGTATTGTGCGGATCCGGATAACTTTGAGTTTAAACAAGAATGGTTAGATGAACTTGATAAATGTGCAAATCGTGATACAGCTCCTGCATTCTTTGAAGGGGTTCCAGGACATCAAGAGCAAATGTTTGGAAATCATAGTAAGAAAACAACGTATGATTTTGCTGGTTTAGTGTTAGATTATAATGAAGAAACGGGCATCGTAACGCTTGAGCAACGTAATCACTTCAAACCAGGACATGAAGTGGAGTTCTTTGGGCCAGAAATAGAAAACTTTACGCAGACGGTGGAGAAAATTTGGGATGAGGATGGAAACGAATTAGATGCAGCGAGACATCCGTTGCAAATCGTGAAATTCAAAGTGGATCAACCAGTGTATGTGAATAATATGATGCGCAAAAACATACTTCAATAAGAAAGAGTGGTAGTCGAATGGGGACGAATAAGCCTGTTGTAATTGGAATCGCTGGTGGTTCAGGATCAGGAAAAACAAGTGTAACGAAAGCGATTTTTGACCATTTTAAAGGTCATTCCATTTTAATCTTGGAGCAAGATTATTATTACAAAGATCAAAGCCATTTACCAATGGAAGAACGTTTAAAAACAAATTACGATCATCCGTTAGCGTTTGATAATGATTTGTTAATTGACCATTTGCAGCAGTTGCTTGCATATGAGCAAGTGGAAAAGCCTATATATGACTATACATTGCATACGCGTTCAGAAAAAATTATTCCAGTTGAGCCGAAAGATGTAATCATTTTAGAAGGAATTCTTATTTTAGAAGACCCACGTCTTTGTGAGTTAATGGATATTAAGGTGTTCGTTGATACAGATGCAGACCTTCGTATTTTACGCCGCATGCAGCGCGATATTGAAGAGCGCGGTCGTACAATGGATTCAGTTATCGACCAATACGTAAACGTTGTACGTCCAATGCATAATCAATTTATTGAGCCTTCTAAGAAATTCGCGGATATTATTATCCCTGAAGGTGGACAAAACCATGTTGCAATTGATATTATGGTTACAAAAATTGCAACAATTCTTGAACAAAAAGTAAATTTGTAATAGCATAGTAAAAGATATACGATAGGAAGGGATTTTTTCCCTTCTTATCGAATACAATGAAACATGAAACCTCACCTACCAATAGGTGAGGGCATATTTATATCAACTTTCCATACATACCTTCTTTATATAAGGAAGAATTGGAGAATAAGGGGTTGTATGTGACAACTCCACTAGTGCTACGTGTGCTAGAAACCTCCGCTATATAAGCGGAGGAGTTTTCATATGGAACTCCTCTTTTTTTCGGGGGATTGGTATATAAAAGGAGTGGAAAACATGGCAACAGAAAAAACATACCCTATGACGCAAGAGGGTAAGCAAAAACTAGAGAACGAAGTTGAACAATTAAAAACAGTAAGACGTAAAGAAGTTGTAGAGCGTATTAAGATCGCACGTAGCTTCGGAGATCTTTCTGAGAACTCTGAGTACGATGCAGCGAAAGATGAGCAAGCATTCGTAGAAGGACGTATTACACAACTTGAAAACATGATTCGTAATGCGGTTATCATTGAAGACAATGGTGAAGAGTCTACAGTTGTAACATTAGGTAAAACAGTAACATTTAAAGAGTTACCAGGTGGAGACGAAGAAGCATACATAATCGTAGGTAGCGCAGAAGCCGATCCATTTGAAGGAAGAATTTCTAACGATTCTCCAATCGCAAAAAGCTTATTAGGTAAGCAAATTGGTGAGAAGGTAGCAATCCAAACACCAGGTGGAGAAATGCAAGTAGAGATTATCTCTGTAAAATAACGTAAAAAATCACTCGTGTAAAAACGAGTGATTTTTTATTTGTATAAAAGGTGAAACACCTCGTCTAAACTACAATAGACGAGGTGTTTTTTATGAAAATGAAACGGAGAATTATAATTGTTTTAATTTGTTTTATGGGTGTGATTTTTTTATTACTTTGTCGTCTAATCCAAATACAGATTATAGATACGGAATCATTTACTGACCGAAATATCAATCTGATTGAAAAAAGTGTTACGCAACGAACACAATCACTTACAGTAGATAATGGAAGAGGGCATTTTACAGATCGAAATGGTAAGGAAATTGGTGAAGAGAAATATCCAGTCTTAATTATTTTTCCATTTTTACAAATAAAAAATGACATGTTAGAGAAAATTGCGCATATCATTGGTGTGTCAAGACAAGAGATAAGACTGCAAATGAAAAATAAGAATCAAGCATTTATATTACGAAGGGAGAATACCCCATTTCAATTAACGCTCGAGCAGATGAAGAAGGTAAATCAATTAGATATTTTAGGTATTGTAGCAGCAGAAGTTCGACTGAAGCAAATGGGAGAGGCAGATCATTTAATTGGTGATGTGGGAGAGAATGAACAGGAATTTCAAAAGCGTTATGGAGAAATGAAAAAAACTTCGAAACAAACGCCAATTGGTATTTCTGGATTGCAACAATCATTTGATGAATTTTTACTGACTGATGGAGAAGCGAAAGTACTATATCAAGTGGATCGACAAGGAGAACCGATTTTTGGGAAGCAGGCGAAATACACTTCACCAGGAAATCCATTTTATCCAGTTACTATTCAAACAACAATACATAAAACGTTGCAACGACGAGCAGAGAAGATTATAGATGAAAACGGAATAAAAAAAGGTGGGTTAGTATTACTAGACATAAAGAATAGTGAAGTTGTAGCAATGGTAAGTAGGCCTTCTTTACAGATGAATGATAGGAGGATATATAAAGCTACACTTGAAAATCAAATGTTAACTCCTCATTTTCCGGGGTCTGTTTTTAAAACAGTAGTTGCAGCAGCAGGAATTAATGAGAATTTGGTGCGGTTTAATCGTACATTTAACTGTAATACGGATTTATACGGTGAAAATCTTCCGCAAGTTATGATGGGGTCATTAAACTTTAAGGAAAGCGTTGCTAGAAGCTGTAATCGAACGTTTGCCGTATTAGGTGATGAACTAATGCAAAAGGATAGGGAAGTATTAGAAACGTATTTAGAGGCCTTAGGAGCAAGTGAGAAGGTAGGTTGGAAAGGTTCGGTATTTCATACACCAGAATTTGAGCAATTGCCAGAAGAAAAGAGTGCTATTATTTGGGAAAGCGAAGAAAATAAAGATAGTAGAAAAGCGATTGCTCAAACGATGGTCGGACAAAAAGATGTACGTGTGTCACCTCTAGCTATAGCGAATATGATGGCGACAATTGCTAGAGGTGGAGAGAAGATGGAAGTGAAAGTCGTTAAAAAAATAGCGTATAAAAATGGAACCGACTTTTTTACATTTGAAAATCATAAATTAAATGGGAAACAGCTTTCTTATGAAACGATGAAAAAATTACAACAGTTGTTAAGAGGCGTTGTAACGATGGAGAAAGGAACGGGAACCGCATTCCGTTCGTTGCCACTAACTGTCGCTGGAAAATCTGGGACGGCACAAACAGGAAAAGGAGAGAAGGTGAATCGCTGGTTTGCAGGTTATTTTCCATATGAAAACCCAAGATATGCTTTAGTTGTAGTTGATATAGAAACAGATAACGTAAATGTAGTTACACCAGCTTTTGCAGAAATGGTAGAAGCAATTCATCAATTAGAAATTGAAAAGTAATCTTGCAATTATTTATGAAATGTTTTCATTTCGTGAAAATATTATTGTAAATGTTCAACCTTTCTAGATTTAATGTTACAATAGCAAGTATGAAAAACTGCATGGAGGTTTGAAGAATGGCAGGAGGATCTAGATTCCAACAGAAACAACAAAAACGTCGTCAAAACGGTGTTTTAAATATTGCGATTGCTATTGTATTAGTAGCAGTAGCTATTGTAGCATATCAATTGTTTGTTCCTGACACAAAAGAGCAAGCGTCTTCTAGTGATAATAAAAAAGTAGCTCAGCAAACAACAAAAGAAAATAAAGCTGAGAAAGCAAAAGGTAAAGAAGAGACGAAGAAGAACGAGCAAGAGAAAGAGAAAGCAGAGGCTAAGAAGAAGGAAGAAGAAGAGAAGCTAAAGGCTGAAGAAGAAAAGAAAAAAGCTGAAGAAGAAGCAAAAACTAATGAGAAAATATCAGCTGAAAAAACACAGCCAAAGGCAACAGATGCTTATACGAAACCTTCTTGGAAGCCAGTAGGTACAGAACAAGGTGCAACACCTGCGATGACGTTTCAAAAAGGTACAGCAGATTGGAATGAGATGAATCAGGCGATTTCCGCTGCAATTGACGTTCCGGTAGAGCAATTGGTTATTCATAGAATCGGAAATAACGGTAAGAATAAAGCTTACGGTAACGTGCAAGATAAGCAATCAGGTAAAAAATATTATGTAAATATTGATTGGGTAGACAATGAGGGCTGGAAACCAGTACTCGTTCAAACTCTAAACTAAAAAAGAGAGGCTCTTAGGAGCCTCTCTTTTTTAGTTAGCGTAATTTCTTTAATTTAAAATGAACAACCGCACTATAATAAGGTCTTTTGCTTTCAGGATCCATAATCATTTGGTGAGAAATATGATGAACTTCGAGCATAAGTGCTTTATTATTATCAATTTGTTCGCTAATTTTCTTTTCTAAAGAAACCAAGTTTGCAGCCTCGAAAAATTCTACTTTATCTTCTAACATTTCAAAGGTAAATGACACAAAGATGCCCCCTCTCCTGTGATAATCACCTATAGTGTAACAAAGAAAAGAAGGAAATACTATGTACATTTCAATTGACATTTTTAGAAAGAGGGAATATCATACTGATAAAACCGATAAGAAAAAGGGGAATTTTTATGGGCATAGAATTTAATGGTTTATTTGATGAATGGGCTCATACGTACGACTCATTTGTACAAGGCGAAGATATACAATATAAAGAAGTTTTTGCCCATTATGAGGACATTTTAGAGGATGTAGTTAACAAGTCATTTGGCAACGTATTAGAATTTGGTGTTGGTACTGGCAATTTAACAAATAAATTATTACTTGCTGGCCGCACAGTTTACGGTATAGAACCGTCACGTGAAATGCGTACTATCGCAAAAGAGAAATTACCAAAAGAGTTTTCAATTACAGAGGGTGATTTTCTTTCATTTGAAGTTCCAAATTCAATTGATACAATTGTGAGCACCTATGCATTTCATCATTTAACAGATGATGAAAAAGACGTAGCAATTGCGAAGTATAGTCAATTGCTAAACAAAGGTGGTAAAATAGTGTTTGCTGATACGATATTTGCAGATCAAGATGCATATGATAAAACTGTTGAGACAGCAAAACAAAGAGGTTTTCATCAGTTAGCAAACGATTTGCAAACAGAATACTATACACGTATTCCGATCATGCAATCTATTTTTGAAAACAATGGCTTCCATGTAACGTTTACGAGATTAAATCATTTCGTTTGGGTAATGGAGGCAACTAAGCAATAGAAAGAGGGATTAGATTGAGAATTGCTGTAATTGGAGCAATGGAAGAAGAAGTACGTATTTTACGTGACAAATTAGAACAAGCAGAAACAGAAACTGTTGCAGGTTGTGAATTTACGAAAGGGCTATTGGCAGGACATGAAGTAATCTTGCTAAAGTCTGGTATTGGTAAAGTAAATGCAGCTATGTCAACGACAATTTTATTAGAAAAATATAAACCTGAAAAAGTAATCAACACTGGTTCAGCTGGTGGATTCCATCATTCTTTAAATGTTGGAGATGTGGTTATTTCAACAGAAGTTCGTCACCATGACGTAGATGTAACAGTATTTAACTACGAATATGGTCAAGTGCCAGGAATGCCACCTGGATTTAAAGCTGATGAGGCATTAGTTGCATTAGCTGAGAAATGTATGCAGGCAGAAGAAAATATTCAAGTTGTAAAAGGAATGATTGCAACAGGTGATTCATTTATGAATGATCCGAACCGCGTTGCAGCAATTCGTGATAAATTTGAAGACCTTTATGCAGTAGAAATGGAAGCAGCAGCTGTTGCGCAAGTATGCCACCAATATGAAGTTCCGTTTGTTATTATTCGTGCACTTTCTGATATTGCAGGTAAAGAATCAAATGTTTCATTTGATCAATTTTTAGATCAAGCAGCTCTTCATTCTACAAACTTTATCGTAAAAGTATTAGAAGAGTTAAAGTAATGTAACAAAAAGGCAACTGTCTCATATAAAGAAAATACATACAGTTGCCTTTTCTTTATTGGCAAATAAGGGGGAGAACACGATGAATGTATATCGTGGAGTTCATGAGTTGATTGGTCATACACCAATCGTAGAAATTACTCGTTTTTCACTTCCGGAAGGAGTCCGTTTATTTGCAAAGCTTGAATTTTACAACCCAGGCGGAAGCGTTAAGGATCGTTTAGGAAGAGAATTAATCGAAGATGCGTTAGAAAAAGGGCTTGTTGCAGAGGGCGGAACAATTATTGAACCGACGGCTGGAAATACAGGTATTGGACTGGCACTTGCAGCGTTAGAACATGATTTACGCGTCATTGTTTGTGTACCAGAGAAATTTAGTGTTGAAAAACAAGAATTAATGAAAGCGCTAGGTGCAACAGTCGTGCATACCCCGACTGAGCAAGGAATGACCGGCGCAATTGCAAAGGCAAAAGAATTAGTAAAGGAAATACCGAATTCATACTCTCCAAGTCAGTTTGCTAATGAAGCAAACCCTCGTGCTTATTTCAAAACACTAGGTCCTGAACTTTGGGACGCACTGAATGGAGAGATTAACATATTTGTTGCAGGGGCAGGAACTGGCGGTACATTTATGGGAACTGCGTCTTATTTAAAAGAAAGAAATATTGATATTAAAACGGTTATTGTAGAACCAGAAGGATCTATTTTAAATGGCGGTAAAGCTGGTTCACATGAAACAGAAGGTATTGGTCTTGAATTCATTCCACCATTTTTAAAAACATCTTATTTTGATGAAATTCATACAATTTCTGATCGAAATGCATTTTTACGTGTAAAAGAATTGGCGCAAAAGGAAGGCCTTCTCGTTGGAAGCTCTTCAGGAGCGGCATTTCATGCAAGCTTACTTGAGGCAGAAAACGCAGCACCAGGTACAAATATTGTAACGATTTTTCCTGATAGTAGTGAGCGCTATTTAAGTAAAGACATATACAAAGGATGGGAATAAAAAATGAGAGCAAAGACAAAGTTAATTCATGGTATTCGCATAGGAGAACCTTCAACTGGATCTGTAAACGTGCCGATATATCAAACGAGTACGTACAAACAAGAAGCAGTTGGTAAGCATCAAGGATATGAATATTCACGAACAGGTAATCCAACTCGTTCAGCTTTAGAAGAAATGATTGCAGTGTTAGAAAATGGTCATGCTGGATTTGCATTTGGTTCAGGGATGGCAGCTATTACAGCAACTATTATGCTATTCTCAAAAGGAGATCACGTCATTTTAACAGATGATGTTTATGGCGGTACGTATCGCGTTATTACAAAAGTACTAAACCGTTTCGGCATTGAGCATACATTTGTAGATACAACAAACCTAGAGGAAGTTGTAGAAGCAATTCGCCCAAATACGAAAGCGATTTATGTGGAAACACCAACGAATCCATTACTGAAAATTACTGATATTAAGAAAATATCCGCTCTTGCTAAAGAAAACGATTTATTAACAATTATTGATAACACATTCATGACGCCATATTGGCAGTCGCCAATTTCTTTAGGAGCAGACATTGTACTTCATAGTGCAACGAAATATTTAGGTGGGCATAGTGATGTAGTTGCAGGCCTAGTAGCTGTAAATAGCCCGCAACTAGCAGAAGACCTTCATTTCGTACAAAACTCAACAGGAGGTATTCTTGGACCACAAGACAGCTTCTTACTACTTCGTGGTTTAAAAACATTAGGAATTCGTATGGAGGAGCATGAAATAAATTCACGCGCAATTGCTGAGTTTTTAAATAACCATCCGAAAGTAAATAAAGTATATTATCCAGGTCTTGAATCACATCAAAATCATGAATTAGCAAAAGAACAGGCGAACGGATTTGGTGCAATCATCTCATTCGATGTAGATAGTGAAGAAACATTAAATAGAGTACTTGAGAAGTTACAGTACTTTACACTTGCTGAAAGCTTAGGAGCAGTAGAAAGTTTAATTTCCATTCCATCACAAATGACACATGCATCAATCCCAGCAGATCGCCGTAAAGAATTAGGAATTACAGATACATTAATTCGAATCTCTGTTGGCATTGAAGATGGAGAAGATTTAATTGAAGATTTGGCACAAGCACTAGCATAGTCAACTACCCCCGCTGAGATGAAGCGTCTCAGTGGGGGCTTTGAGTTAGAACTCTAGGTCTTTTCGTCTATCGCTAGACAGTTTGACGCTCTAGAATGCATGCCACCTTACGGTAACACCCCAAGTAAGTTTTTGGTTGGTACTGGCAACGAACTATTGTTTTCCCACTTGCACCACCCTTTCGAAAAAGAGCGATTCTTCCTTATGGAAGAAGCCACCACTCAGATTACCCTGGCGTGTGCTACAAGCCCCGAAAAGTCGAGTACACATGGATGGTTGACACACCCACTAAGCTATGCACGAAGCAACAGCCTTACGTTTTTGCACTTCTAATAGAATCGGCGTTTTCACTTTGAGATTTTCATCTAATTGTACAACTCTTGATTTTTTCAATGTATTCAGAGCACCATTAATATCAGCATGGATACATGTTCCTGCTTTACTTTGGTACAGACCACGAGTGATTCGTTTGCCACTAAAGCGATAATGTGTCCTATCATCCTTAGACCAAACTGGAACCCTATCTTTATCAAGAAAACTAGCTTTTGAAGTATAGCTTTCTTCTTGTTTTAAAAATCGGATGCCTTCTTTTACACATTTATTCTCAATTGTTGCAATCAGTTTATGAAATGGGATTTGCACAAATTTTTGATTATTCTTTTTCCCCATATCAGATTTTTGTTTCCAACCAGCGTTATACCCTACGACAACCGTATCTATGTTGCATGCTTTCACTTTTTTGAACAACAGGCCTACAGTTTGTGAAATGTAACCATTTATTTGTCTTTCTCGTTTATGCCAAAGTGCAGCCATTTTATTCGTTACAATACGTTTTGAAATTCCATTGTCCATATTTTTCTGTTGTAGATTACGTATCATTTTGTTGAAGTATTGGTTAATGGATTTTAATTTTTTCCCATCAATTAAGAATGTATCACCTGTATTTGTTACACAACTTAATAATCTGTCTACACCTAAATCGCAACTCAAAGCGTTACTAGTAGTCGTGGATTGTTTCTTCATTTGAGAAACGTGCATCTCATATGTATAATGCACCTCAAAGAACCGACCTTTTTGCTTCGGTACAATCTCAATGTAGGAGATTTTTCTATTTCTTAAATTTTTAGGCATACGTATTTTAATAGAACCGAATTTTTTTCTGAATGCAACATTCATCGGAATCATCCAATACCCGTTATCATCCACTTTTGGAACTTGATAGATTTCAATGATTCGTTTGTCAGTTGGACCAGAGTAATTCGGAAACTTAGGACGACCTGCGAATGTTTCAGGTTTTTTCTTCCACTGTTCCAGTGCTTTAAAAAAGCTCTTCACTTCTGTAAATAAGGCTCTACGAATCGCTTGAACAGAGTTTGATTGAATGCCCGAGTAATTCATATTGGCTTGCATGGCAGTATCCACTTCTTTTACAGTAGCCATTTTATTATGGTTCAAATAACTTTGTTTAATGGTGTACAATCCAACATTTCGCAATGCTTTTGAACTATGTGACATGCGCTGAAGTAAACGAAATTCTTTAGCTGTGAGACAAGCTCGTCCGATATTCTGTTTCTGAGTGAATCGTTGCATGTTTTCTCTTTTCTTTTGTTTACGTAATACTTTCACTGCTTTCTTTCTAGCCATTGTTTTCACCACCTTTCTTAGAGAGTTCATTAAAATTATTTCTTTCCTAAGATAATGTTTTATCTTGGGAAATCTCGTTTCACGAAACGAGAACTAACACTTTTGTAACTGTTAATTACTTTTGACAAATCAATATTTGGAACTAAACGGAACAAAATGTGAACATGGTCTTCATCGTAATTCCTTTTGGTTCAAGTAACCGAATGATTATTATTATCCAATTTCGTTGTCTTAAGATATATTCCCTCCTTATCTACGACAGATTATATCGTAAGACAAAAGGAAACAAATATTCGCCCTCAAAAAATTGTTATGACCGAAACAAAAGAGTTCAGCCTACCTTCTGACGGCAATTCATCTCCACCTGAATTGTTGGGTTTCACCCGTAACACAAATTAGATGGAGCCTTCTTGCCGAAAAGGATAAAAAATGCACTGCTAATATAGAGCAGTGCATTTTTATTATATTAATTTGTGAAATATTTCACAAATTAGACATACACAAATGAAATGATTTCATGTATATTGAATTCATGAAATATTATTCACGAACAAACTTGTGAAATGTTTCACAAGCGATGGGATTCATGTAGGAAGGTAACTCTATTTTTTTACGCTAATCGGGACTTTTTATGACCTATAGGGACTTATGAAGTCCAAGATAGCAGAATAGGAGGAAATTTACATGGTAGTCAAAGAGAAAGTTGTAAATGAAATGCAAGAGGTAAAAGAGATGATTGATACGTTAGTAGATAACGGTCAAAAAGCTTTACAAGCATTAGAAAGTTTTACACAAGAGCAAATTGACAACATTGTTCATGAAATGGCGCTTGCGGGTGTCGATCAACATATGCCGCTTGCGAAGTTGGCTGTTGAAGAAACGGGCCGTGGTGTATATGAAGACAAATGTATAAAAAATATTTTTGCCACTGAATATATTTGGCATAGCATGAAGAAAGATAAAACAGTAGGGATTATTCACGAAGATCCTCATGAAGAAATAATAGAAATTGCGGAACCTGTCGGTGTAGTAGCTGGGGTAACGCCAGTAACTAACCCAACGTCGACAACGATGTTTAAAGCATTAATCGCGATAAAAACGAGAAATCCAATTATTTTCGCATTTCATCCTTCTGCACAAAATTGTTCTATTGCAGCAGCGAAAACAGTATACGATGCAGCAGTGAAGGCTGGTGCACCAAAGCACTGTATTCAATGGATTGAAAGACCTTCTGTCGAAGCAACGAAACAATTAATGAACCATGAAGGTATTGCGCTCGTTCTAGCAACTGGAGGAGCTGGTATGGTGAAATCAGCTTATTCTACTGGCAAACCAGCGCTAGGTGTAGGTCCTGGTAATGTACCATGTTATATAGAGAAATCGGCACATGTAAAACGAGCTGTTAATGATTTGATTTTATCGAAAACATTTGATAACGGTATGATTTGTGCATCGGAACAAGCTATCATTGTAGATAAGGAAATCTATGATGATGTTAAAACAGAAATGATTGCAAATAATTGTTACTTTGTAACAGAAGAAGAGAGAAAAGAATTAGAAAAGCTTGTTATTAATGAAAATACATGTGCAGTAAATAGTGATATTGTTGGGAAATCAGCACAGTATATTGCCGAATTAGTAGGAATTACTGTACCTGAACATACAAAAATGCTTGTAGCTGAAATTAAAGGAATTGGATCGGCGTATCCACTATCTCGTGAAAAACTGAGCCCAGTGTTAGCTTGTGTAAAAGCAAATTCATTAGAAGAAGGATTTACATATTGCGAAGAAATGTTAGAGCTTGGTGGCCTAGGGCATTCAGCGGTTATCCATTCTACAAATAAAGAAGTACAAAAACAATTTGGGTTACGTATGAAAGCCTGCCGTCTCATTGTAAATGCACCTTCATCACAAGGTGGAATTGGTGATATATATAATGGATTTATTCCATCACTTACGCTTGGTTGTGGCTCCTACGGGAAAAATTCAGTTTCCCAAAACGTAACGGCGACTCATTTACTAAATATAAAAAGGCTGGCAAATAGAAAAAAGAATATGCAGTGGTTCAAATTACCACCAAAAATTTATTTTGAAAAACATGCTACAGCATATTTAGCGAACATGCCTAATATTTCACGTGCATTTATTGTAACGGATCCAGGAATGGTTGAGCATGGATATGTAGATACTGTCACGCACTATTTACGTAAACATGCAAATGATGTGAAAGTTGAAGTTTTCTTCGAGGTCGAGCCAGATCCATCAGATGAAACTGTATTTAAAGGTGCAGACATGATGAAAAGCTTTAAACCAGATGTAATTATCGCGCTTGGTGGCGGTTCAGCTATGGATGCAGCAAAAGGGATGTGGCTATTCTATGAGCACCCAGAAACGACATTCTATGGAATAAAACAGAAGTTTTTAGATATAAGAAAACGTACATGTAAGTATCCGAACTTGGGAAATAAAGCACAATTTGTTGCCATTCCAACAACATCAGGGACGGGATCAGAAGTGACGCCATTTGCGGTTATTACAGATAAGAAAAATAATATTAAATACCCGCTTGCGGATTATGAATTAACACCAGATGTAGCGATTGTTGATCCGCAATTTGTAATGACAGTACCACCTCATGTGACGGCAGATACTGGTATGGACGTATTAACACATGCAATTGAAGCGTATGTGTCTGTTCTGGCAAATGACTATACTGATGGTTTAGCATTAAAAGCAATTGATCTCGTATTTAAATATTTACCGAGAGCATATAAAAATGGAAATGATGAAGAAGCACGAGAAAAAATGCATAACGCTTCCGCGATTGCAGGGATGGCATTTGCTAATGCTTTCCTTGGTATTAATCACAGTTTAGCGCATAAAATTGGACCGGAATTCCATATTCCGCATGGACGTGCGAATGCAATTCTTATGCCGCACGTAGTTCGCTATAATGCTATTAAGCCAAGAAAACACGCATTGTTCCCAAAATATGAGCACTTTGTGGCTGATGAACGCTATGCACATATTGCGAGAATGCTCGGGCTTCCAGCAAGCTCAACAGCGGAAGGTCTGGAATCACTCGTCCAAGCAATTATTGAGCTTGGAAAAAGCTTAAATATAAATATGAGTATTGCAGGACAAGGGGTTGCTAAAGACCAATTTGAAGGGGTTGTTGGATTATTAGCAGAAAGAGCTTTTGAAGATCAATGTACAACAGCTAATCCAAAATTACCGCTCATTTCAGAGCTGAAAGAAATCTATATGGAAGCATATAAAGGCGTATAATAGATAAAAAAGAGCCGCGAGTAAGCGGCTCTTTTTTACTTTGGAAAACATCTCCCAGATTGGTTCTATTTACTTGTCTTTAAGCTTGATAGAATGTGATAAAGTGAGGATGGGAGTGATAAGCAGATGAAAGAATTACAAGAAAAAATAGCAGATTATACCCGGTTTACACAAGTACTTTTAGCTATAAGTACGTTTTTAATGATCGGTTTATTAATTCCAAGTGGAATAAAAAGTATGGTACAGTCTTTTGTTATGATGGGGAGTATTATTGTATTTTTAGTTCTTGCTTTTTTCTTCTTTAAGCGTGTTAGAACGATGCGTGATCAATTAGAGGAGAGCGAATATGAAGAAAATTGTTAAATAGGGCGCTACGAAAAGAAGAAATCTTTTTGTAGCGTTTTTTCATTTTTGTAGAAAATGTATGCGTTTCATATTGACAATGATAATCCTTATCAATTAGAGGTGAAAGAATGAACAAATCTATTACGCTGTTCACAGCGATCTTATCTATTTTTTTCTTATTAATAGGTTGCAGTGCAAAAGAAAACGAAAAAGCATCCGCAACAAAAACAGACAAAGGAACAGACAAAATCGAAATTACCGATCTCTCAGACAGAAAGATAACATTCAATAAAGTTCCTGAAAGTTTTGCTACGTTGAGTATGGGAGACATGGGTATTATTCATGCTTTAGGTGGAAAAATAGTAGGTCGTCCTGATACAAAATTAACTCTCCCAGAGGAATTAAAGAAAGCACAAGTAATCGGGAATGCACATCAACCGAATTTTGAGCAAATTGCTAGTTTAAAACCGGATGTACTTGTTGCTAACAATGGATTCCAAAAGAACATTCCAACGGTCGAAGGACAAGGAACAAAAGTAATCATTTCTTCAGCCAACTCTGTAAAAGATATTCAAAAGGGTATTGAAATGTATGGAACAGTAATGAAGAAAGAAGATAAAGCAAAAGAGCTTAACCAAAAAATTAATAATCAAATGAAGAAATATGAGAAAAAGAGTGACGTTAAAGCGTTGCTAGTTTATGGAGCACCAGGCACTTATTTAGCAGCATTACCAACATCTCTATCAGGGGATATTTTAGAAAAAACAGGCGGGAAAAATATCGCAGCTAGTTTTCCAGAAATGAAAGAGTATCCGCAATATGCACAGCTAAGTGTAGAACGTATTATTGAAGCAAATCCAGATGTGATTTATTTAATTACACATGGAGATCCCAATAGTGTGAAAAAAGCATTTGAAGGCGAAATGATGAAAAATGAAGCATGGAAAAATTTAGATGCAGTAAAACAAAATCGTGTAGTTATTTTACCACCAGATTTATTTGGATCAAATCCTGGGACAAAAGTTACAGAAGCGATGGACTTTATGTATAAAAGTATACAAGATGTAAGGAAATGATAAGTATGGAGAGTAGTGAAATAGTAAGAGAAAAGGAACATCCTTTTGCGAGAAAAAGGTGGATAATAACAGTTACTTTAGTCGTATTAACTGTTCTAGGTCTTTTTTATGGCCTTTTTGCAGGGAGCTTATCTTTTTCTTTACGAGACATTATAGAAGGTATACAAGATGAAGGTTCGACAGTTCATCGAATTGTATGGGATCTTCGTATACCGAGAGTGCTCGTTGGTTTTATAGTAGGAACGTGTTTAGCTGCATCAGGAGCATTATTGCAAGGGGTTATGAGAAATCCTCTTGCAGATCCTGGAATTATCGGAGTTTCATCAGGAGCAGGTCTTGTAGCAATTATAATCATGATTTTATTTCCTCAACATATGGCATTCTTGCCACTAGGAGCGTTTTTAGGAGCTTTTATTACAGCAATGGTCATTTACGCACTATCATGGCAAAAGGGGGCGCCACCTTCACGAATTGTATTAGTAGGTGTTTCAATAAACGCCTTAATTGGTGCAGCGACTTCAGCGCTAATGTTATTACATAGCGACAAAGTACAATCAGTTTTACCGTGGTTAGCTGGTGGTATTGGTGGTGTTAGTTGGGCACATTTAAATATGATTATTTACTATGCGATATTCGCTATTATATTAGCTTTCTTCGGTATTAAACATATTCGAGTATTAATGCTTGGGGATGAAATGGCAAAACTATTAGGATATAACGTGGAAAGAAGTCGGTTTTATTTAATAGTAGTAAGTACAATGTTAGCTGGAATAGCAGTTAGTGTTTCTGGTCTTATTGGATTTGTCGGTCTTGTTGTACCGCATATGTTACGTTTATTAGTTGGAAATGACTATAAATATTTACTGCCATTATCATGCCTTGGCGGTGGGATATTACTTGTTTTTGCGGATGCGATAGCTCGAAGTTGGTTCGATCCAATCGAATTGCCTGTTGGTATTTTATTGTCCTTCTTAGGTGGTCCGTTCTTCTTATATTTAATCCATAGAGGAGGAAAACAACGTGATTTCCGTTAACAAAGTGTTTTACGCACATTCTGAAAGATTTCAAATGCAAAATATGAATGTACATATTAAAGCTGGAGAAATCGTTAGTTTAATCGGTCCGAATGGATCGGGGAAATCTACTTTGCTTCGTTTAATAGCACGGCTACTTAAACAAAGCGAAGGAGACATCATTTTAGATGGGGAAAATATTTATACGATGAAGAGTGCAGATGTAGCGAAGCAATTAGCGATGTTACCACAAATGCACGATCATCAATTAGATTTAACAGTGAAAGAACTAATAGAGTTCGGAAGAGGTCCTCATAAATCATGGAGTAGTCGCTTAAATAAAGAAGATGAAGAAATTGTTGATTGGGCATTGTCTGTTACAAAGCTTGAAGGGTATGAATATCGTCTTTTACAATCCTTATCAGGAGGAGAAAGGCAACGTGCTTGGATTGCAATGACGCTTGCACAACGCACAAATGTCTTACTATTAGATGAACCAACAACCTTTTTAGATATCGTTCATCAGTTAGAAGTAATGGAACTTGTTAAACGATTAAACGAAGAGTTTGGTATGACGATTGTAATGGTTTTACATGATATTAATCAAGCGGCTCAATATAGCGATCGTTTACTCGTATTAAGACAAGGGAAGATTCAGTATGATGGCGTACCAGAAGAAGTACTATGTCATCAAATGTTTCAGCGTGTATTTGGAATTGAAGTTGATATATTCCAAGGGAGTGACAAGCCATTTTTTACACCGAAACGAATTTGTGAAAAGGGAGAAGAGAGATGCAAACAGAAGAGCGTATTACCACTGAGTTAGTAAGGGAATTTGTTATGGCAGCTCACGGAGATCTAGAAAGAGTACAGGAGCTTTTGGCCGAATCACCAAGCTTACTTCATGCTTCTTATAATTGGGGTGGCTCAGATTGGGAAAGTGCCTTAGGAGCAGCGGCCCATGTAGGCCGTAAAGATATTGCTCTTTATTTACTGGAAAAGGGAGCTCGGATGGATATTTTTGCAGCAGCTATGCTGGGTGAACTTGAAGTCGTACAAGCCATTTTAGTAGCACAACCAGAAGCATTACGTGCATCTGGCCCACATGGCATCTCTCTTCTTCAACATGCACGAATGGGTGGAGAAAAAGCTCAGTGTGTATTTGAGTACTTAACAGTGCTTTCTTAATGACCGCAAAGTTCTTATGTGCGGTAAACTTTCCACTCAAAGGATTGGAAGGTTTACCGCCCGTTAGAACGGGATAAGTATCTAGTATATTTGAAAATCCTACACCCCCTCAATTGTAGTTTTCTTTATACTAGTTATGATATGGATGCAGTAGACACTCTTTTGTCTACTGCTTTTTTTTGATATAATACACTTTTATAAGATTGAATTTTCGTTCTTTTTGGTAACTTTCTTGATATGAATTATTCAACACTTACGTAGTTTGAAATATGTTGTTATGTAATGAGGTTCAAAATGATGGGAGTGAATAAAAGAGTGTTCCATACAGATCGCTTACAATTTCGCAAATATACAATGGACGATTTACCATTTTATGCTTCTTTATGGGGGGATGAGAAGGTAATGCACTATATTGGAAATGGAACGTTAAAAACATTTATGCAATGTAAAAAAAGTTTGGAGGAGAGGGTACTTCCAAATTATAAAAACGGTCTCGGTTTATTTGTAATGATTGAAAAGGAAACAGGGATAAGAATTGGTCATGCAGGACTTGTCAAGCAGAAGGTAGATGGAAAAGAGGAAATTGAGATTGGCTATTGGCTACTTCCTAAGTATTGGGGGAAAGGGTATGCGAAAGAGGCTGCGGCGGCATTTCGAGACTATGGTTTTCAAGCATTACAAATGAATAAATTAATTTCACTTATTAATCCGAACCACCCAGCTTCAATATTTGTTGCTAGAAAAACAGGGCTTAGTTATGAGAAAACAACTTCATTTCATGAGATGGATGTTCTCGTTTATTCCATTAAGCGGGTTGGATGAAAAAAGGTGAATTGCATTTTTTGGAGAATGGTATATAAAAAATAAAGGGAGGGATTACATGTATATTTATCATAATGGACTAATTATTCGTGAAGGAACGAATGGAGTGCCAGCATATGCGATTAAGACATTATTTGAAGATGCTGGCTGGAGTAATGATAATATCCCTTCTTGGCAAATTGAAAAGTTTACGATTGCATTTGAAAATTCAACATGGGCTTTCACAATTTGGGATGAAGAAGAAATGGTCGCGATGGTTAGAGTGATTTCTGATCAAATCATGGTTGCTAACATAGTAAATTTAGTTGTGAAGTGTGAGTATAGGGGGAAAGGGTTAGGTAAGAAACTTGTAGCTCTTTGTTTACAAAAGCTTCCGCATGGCGATTGGTTTGCGCATACGTCCGCTAACAATTTTGATTTTTATAGAAGTTGTGATTTTGAAGTAAGAGAGTTATCAAGAAATGGAACCTGTGCGTACTATGGGTATCAAGTGGCAAAAAAGGAAGGGCATCGATAACTTATAAGGTAATAAAGAAAAAGGATTGCTATTTTAATAATATAAACTGAACTGAGACTCATTTTGTGATAAAATAAAAGAAAATTCAGTTTATTAAACGGGGGATAAAAATGAATGTAAAAGTTGGGGATATATTTAAATACGAAAGAAGATTTACCGAGGAAGAAGTTTTTGAATTTGCAAATATTACAGGCGATAAAGGTAGACATCATATGGAATATGATGAGAATGGACGATTAATGGTCCATGGTTTATTGACTGCTAGCATTGGGACGAAAGTAGGCGAAGAGTTACATTACATAGCGAGGGAATTAGTAAGTGAGTTTATTAGACCAGTTTTTACAGGGGATACGGTTACTTGTGAATTAACTTTAACAAATATTGAGCAAATGGAAGGATATAAAAAAGTTTCAATTGAGTCAGTTTATCGCAATCAACATGAAAAGACCGTACTAGTTGGGACGAGTTATGGAATTATAAGGGAATAAAAAAGAAGCCTGTTACGAAACAGGCTTCTTTTTTATCGTTTAGTAAACACGTTTTCGATTTTCCGCATGACTAGAGATAAGTAATAATGCAGATTCTTCACCTATATTGCGAACAATATGAGGAACGCATGCATTCCAAGAGAAAGAATCACCTTCTTCTACAATCGCAATATCTTCTCCATGTTGAACTTCTAGTTTTCCGCGTAATACAAGATGACACTCTTCACCTTCATGAGCATTTGGTGAGTTTTCTTTCGGGAATCCGGCAGAAATTTCTACTAGAGATAGGCGGAGACCACCTTGCTCCGCAACATGCTCAATTCTTTGTTCATCTTTTCCATACACACTGTATTTACGCTCTTCTTTTTTTACAATTTTTAAACGATCTTTTTGTTCTAACAATAAATATGGAAGGGGAACATTTAAAAAATTAGCGATCATTTCTAAAGTTGAGATAGATGGTGATGTTTTATTATTTTCAACCTGACTCATAAAGCCTTTAGAAAGACCTGTTCCTTCACAAATTTGGGCAATCGTAATTCCTCTACGTTGACGAATTTCACGAATCGCAGAACCGATATTCATAAAATCATGCTCCTTTTTGTAAACAACTATTTGTATCATAGCAAAAAAAAAATATTTTTTCTCATGAAAAATGAATTGACGAATAAAAATAATTAGTGTATGTTTTGTAATGTGAATAAAAGTTTTGTATAACAAAACTATAAAGGAGAGAAAGAAATGAATCAACATATTGGTAACTTAATTATTCGTATCGTGTTAGGGGTAACGTTCTTTATGCACGGTTTAACAAAATTCCAATCAGGAATTGACAATATTGCAGGGTGGTTTACAAGCATTGGTTTACCAGGAGGACTTGCATACGGTGTAGCAACAGTTGAATTAGTTGGAGGTCTATTGTTAATTCTAGGTTTAGGCGTAAGGTATATTGGCTTATTATTTGCACTTGTTATGGTTGGAGCGATTGTGAAAGTAAAATGGTCAGCTGGTTTGTTAGGAGACGGGAAAAATCCTGGATTTGAGTTAGAACTTGCATTATTAGCGATGGGTGCTTACTTATTTGTTGCGAAAGCTAATGGTTTTGTAGATAATTTCTTAAAAGAGAAAATGTTAAAGAAGAATTAATTAAAATGGGGGTATAACAAAATGGGCTTTCCACTTCATCCCGAAACAACACTTGGGGTTGTTCATTTATATGTATCAAATTTAAAGAAATCGCTAGAGTTTTATACAGAAGTATTGCGTATGAAGGTACTGGAAGAAAAAAGTACAATCGTTACGTTTGGTAATGAGGACAATGAGCCACTTCTCATAATAGAAGAAAAGGAAGACGCTCTTCCGAAGCAAAGAGGTCGAACTGGTTTATATCACTATGCAATTTTATTACCAAACAGACAAGACTTAGCAAATATTCTTCGTCATTTTGTTGAGAGAGTACACCCATTACATGGTGGGGCTGACCATTACTTTAGTGAAGCTCTTTATTTAGCTGATCCAGATGGAAACGGGATAGAAATTTATCATGATCGCCAAAAAGAAGTTTGGCATGATGAAAATGGAGAGTTACCATTTGTTAGTAACCCGTTAGACGGCGAAGGATTATTACAGCAAGGAAGTACATGGAATGGGTTCCCGGCTGGTACTGTGATGGGGCACATTCATTTACATGTAGCTGACTTAGAAAAAGCGAAACGTTTCTATGTTGATGGCCTTGGTTTTGATGTAACGATTCCAGCTCGTAATGGAGCGTTGTTCGTATCAGCAGGTGGTTATCATCACCATATCGGTTTAAATACATGGCAGGGTGAAGGTATACCACCACAAATGCCAAATTCCGTTGGTTTGAAATATTTCACAATTGTACTAGCAGATGAAAAACAAAAAGAGCAAGTGTGTGAAAGTTTAAAATATATTGGCGTAGTTGCTACGTATAAAGATGGAATATTACAGGCCAAGGATCCGTTTGGACATTGTATACATTTTAAAGTGAAAGGAGAAGCCTAAAAAGGCTTCTCTTTTTTCACTTTCTTATAATAGCTTTTTCATTTTGTAAAAATAGGTCATCAAATTGCTTTGCAAGGTCAAAATCTAGTTTCGTTAAACCTTTTGCATTCCATGATGACAAAGTAATAATGACTGCTTTATACTGGATAAGGATAAATGGGTGGTGATTATGTTCTTCTGATAGTTTGGCGGCTTCAGAGACAAATTCGACTCCTTTTAAGTAGTCGGAAAACATATATTTTCTTTCAATCCATTTTTCATCTTTCAATACCCATTTATCTAACTTCGCTAATTCCTCATGTACTTCTTCGTCAGCTAATCGTAGCATCATTTTTCACATCCTTTATTGGAAGTAATGCAAGCCCGTTAGTAATAAGGCGTGTTACAGCTTTGTCAGTAGTGAAAGTAGAAAGTTGTTTTAATAAAACTGTTGATGTTTCGTGTCCTTTGTTATGTTGTAAAAGTAATTCTAAAATTTCAAGACGAAGCAACCATTCTTTCGGATAGAATGTATTTAACACTTCTTGAATGGCTATTAGTTGATCGACATGAGCGTCTTGTAATGTACCTTGATTACGAATGTCGCGAACTGTTTGATACATACGTTCAACCTCAGTTAATACAAGCGGAGCAGGAGTTTCATGTACTTCTTCATCCATCGGGAAAAATGCAGCCGCATCTGCCGCTCCTGGGAATACAGAAGTAATTGTTGAACCAACAGCCATATCAAAAGTTCCCCATGAAGGATCGAATAATAAACAATCTTTATGAGTAACTGTGCAACCTGCAAATGAGATAAGGACGATTTTTTTATCGTTCTTTACAATGTCTGTTACTGTTCCTTTTACATGGACTCCACTTGTGAAGGAAAGCTCGACGAGATTGCCAATTATAATGCCTAATGACTGTAGCTTTTCTTCTGTGCAATCTTCTAATGCGATATTACCATCTAGTAATCCGACCGGTGTACCAAATCCATCTTTGTGTACAGATGTAGAGTGATTCACCAATTGTTTATGATTAATTGCTAATGCAGTTGGTGTATTTGTTCTCATATAAATGACTTCACCAGTATCATTTTTAATTGTCTCTGTAAATGTGCCGGTAATTTGTAATCCACTACTTAGCTCAGTTGTAGCATGATTTTCGGAGCGAATTGCTTTTTCTAATCCTTCTGTGCCACCTGTTTTGAATGCCATCGTTTCAGAGAACTTCTCAAGTTCCTCAGTCAACTCTTCAAATGATTCACAAACAAATAGCTGTGGCTGCATTTTTGTCACGTCATAAGTTGTTCCTGTGCAAGCTTCAATTGAGAATGGAACTTTTTCTACAGCATCTGTTAAGCAATGCTTGCTTTCACCAACAGAAGAAAGGAGACCAGCACCGTAGATTTTAGGATCGTCTATATTTCCAATCAATCCGTATTCCACTGTCCACCAGAAAAGACGTGAAATTTGTTCTGCTTCTGATAAACCAGAAACTAAGTTTTGTTTTTCGATTACAGTATTTTCAGCAACTGCAACTTCTTCAGGTGTAGAAGTCGGGCTTTCTTTTACAATCGTTAATGTACGAACAGCTTCAAAAGCCTCATGTTCTTCTTTTGTTGAGAAAGCTTTCGCTCCAATTTGCCCAAAGCGCTTCACATATTTTGCATATGTAGAATCGAGTAAAATCGGTGCGTGTCCTGCTGCTTCATGAACGATATCAGGAGCCGGTGTATACTCGATATTTTCTACTTTACGAATATCTGTTGCGATTGGTAGTAATCCGTGCCCCTGAAAATCGAAGAATGCTACGCCGGGAATAAGTCCGTCAATCGTTACAGCTCCCCAGCCGCTTGGTGCTAAGCAGTCATTCATTTCTTCTACTTTGGGAATTGCATCTATATTAATACCAGATGATTGTAGTCCGTTAACATAGGATGGATGAGCAACATCTTTTAAAAAGCTATGGTTTTGTCTCATAATGTAACGCCAAACAGCGTGATTCACCGGCGTGTATTGATCATAATGCTGTGTAGATACGAATGGTTTTAAATGTGATGGAATTTCTGTTTTCTTTGTCATTTAGACATCCTCCTTTTTCTCTATAAAAATGAATACCTGTTTCGTCTTGTACCACCTCCCTTTATAATTGTAAGCGCTTATAAAATTTTATCATAAGATTCGGAATTATTTAACATTTGTTTGTGTGAGAAATAGAAAAAGCCCCTATCGGAAGATCCGATAGGGGCGAAAAAATCGCGGTACCACCCTATTTGTAAGTGGAAATATACTTACATCTCAACTAATGATAACGGAAAAACTCCGTCTTTTCCTTCATGCATAAAAGCACTACGAAAAAGAAGCTCCAGAATTGTAATTCGTACTTATATATGTGCTAATTTCCACCGACCATCAGCTCTCTGAAACAGGGATATAAGATACTACTGCGATTCTTTCAACGCATAATATATGAATTTATTTAAAAGGGGAAGGCGCAAAAAAGCCCCTATCGGAAAATCCGATAGGGACGATAAAAATCGCGGTACCACCCTATTTGTAAACAATTAATTGTTTACCACTTACTTTAAGATAACGGAAAGATCCGTCTTTCTCTTCATGCATAAAAAGCATTACGGGAAAGAAGCTCCAGAATTGTAATTCACGCTTGTATACGTACTGATTCACACCAACCATCAGTTCTCTGAGACAGGGATATAAGTCGCTACTAGTATTCCTTCAAAGCCGATATATAATTCGTTCAACTAAACTATGTTTTGTATTATAAAACTATATTTAAAAGCTTGTCAACAATAATTTTATTATTTCACTTCTAAATCGACGTTCAAATTAGATTTATTTCCAGCTGCATCGGTTGCTACAATGTGGATTGTATTTTTCCCTTGTTGTAATTGATTGCGATCGAAATAAATTTCAAAGTTTTTCTCCCAATGGTTCAAGAAGGCATTTTCCCATACACCATTTCCATTAATTTCATACTGTATCGTTACTGGATGTCCTGGAGCAACCCATCCAGATTCTGTCATCCAGTCTAAAAGTATATCATCTACTTTCCCTCTAATTACAAGGTTTTCTTGATCTACTTCAGGTGATAATTTCGGTGCAGTGCGATCGACGAACACAGCTCCTGTCTGTTTCGTTTCTCCACCAGAGTTAGAAGCAACAGCTTCGATTTGGTATAAGCCATCAGGTAGAGGAGATCCGTCAGTTTTCGTACCATTCCATTTGAAAGATTTATAACCAGGTGTTTCGTTTTTACCTTGATGTATCATGCCTTGATATGTTACACGGTCTTTCGTAATTAAATTAGCGTGAAATGTTACATCCTCCACTGGTGTAACTAAATAGTAATTGATCAGGTTGTCATCTAGTATTCCATCATTATTTGGACTAAAAGTAGAATTAACGATTTCAAGACCATCAATACGTTTGTATTCTTTCGGATCAATGCTAAACGTAAATGGAATACGTATTTCTTCAGTATTCCCTTGCTCTTTCACATATAGATTTCCTGTATATACACCCTGTGGTAAGGAGCTATCTACAGTAATAGTAAAAGGCTTTTCGATGTTACTATTAGGTTTCACACTAATAGAAGAAGAGAAAGAAGTCTGGACTTTTGTTTTTGTATCTAGTAATTCAATGCGAGTTGAAAAGTTTTTCTTTTTGTTAGAAAGATTTTGTAACGTAATATTTTGTGTTAACTTCACTTTGCCGCTATTAGGTTTAATAAGACCGAAACTTACATTGTTAGGTTTCACTAATGCATCTGTTTGGGCTGCTTTTGGAATGTTAATTAAACCAGATCCTTGTGCCATGACAGGATATGTATTTTCATTGACATCCTTTAATGTTTTTGCAGTGTTGGCAAGAGCTGCTTTCAATTGTTCTGTCGTCCAATCAGGATGCATTTGACGCAGCAGGGCAACGGCTCCCGCCACTTGTGGCGCAGCCATACTTGTTCCGTTGTGAGATTCATAGCCACCTCTTGGGACAGTACTAGTAATTTGTACTCCAGGTGCAACAACATCAGGTTTTATGAGCCAACTTCCTTGTGATGGTCCTCTTGAACTGAAGTTACCAATAAGTTCGGTTTGCTTTGGTTGTCCAATTTTTATATTTTTCTTTCGTTTTGTAATTAAAGTTTTTAACTCTTCGCCATTTGTATTTGATAGTTGCATAACTGGAAGAGCTACATCTTCACGTGCAAAATATTCGGGCATAAGATTAATTTCTTTTTCGTTAGAAATTAGTAGCACGCCAAGAGCGCCAGCTTGTTTCGCTTGTTCTGCTTTTACTAACGTGCTTGAAGTTCCTTGTAAAACAAGGGCGAACTTACCTTTCACATCTTGTTTAGCGTAATCACTTGAATTACCGTAGCCAACATATACAAGCTGAGCATCGTTGCCTACTTGGAAATCTGATTTTGATAACGGTAATCCTTGGTAAGATTTATTGGAACCAGCTACTTGGAATGTTGGAAATGGAATAGAAACAGTAGATGCACCAACAGAGATGACACTACTTGCGTTACCAGGAGCGTCAACAGACCAAGGTTTTGGTCCATCATTTCCATTTGAGACGACTGCAGTAACACCAAGTTTTGCTGCGCGTTCTAACGTCATTGTTACAGGTTGATCAGGTACATTCAAATCTTGACCAAGAGATAGATTTAAAACATCGGCACCATCTTGAATAGCTCGCTCAATACCTTGAATAATATCATCGGTCGTACCGGTACCACCATCATTCATGACACGGTAAGCGAGTATAGAAGCATTCGGAGCAATCCCCTTTATTTTTCCGTTACCAGCAATAATTCCAGCAACATGGGTACCGTGGACATTTCCATCCATCGGATCATTATCTTCATCGACTGTATCATAGCCACCGATATAATTTGCTTGTAAATCAGGATGGGTATAGTCGACACCTGAATCGATAATAGCGACTTTCATCCCTTTCCCATCAAGGGGTTTGCCAGTCGGATCTTTTAAATTCCAAGCTTCAGGTGCACCAACTGTAGGGCCTCCAACGTTTGGTGTTTCTTGATCTGCTAGGCTTTTTGACGTTTCATGTAATTTATATGTTAAGTTCGGATAAATTGCTTTTACTTCAGGTAAAGAAGCTAGAGAGGCAATTTGATCCCCTGGGATAGAAATAGAAAATCCAGAAAATAACGTACTATACGTTTCTTTTATGGTTGCTTTCGGTGCTTTTTCTTTTATTTTCTTTGTTGTATCCTCTTGTGCTTTTTTTAGTTGTGCATGGTATGATTGCACATTGCTATTTTGTAGGTCCGGAGCATGTTGAATGTTACTTTGTGAAGCGAGTGGAGCATGTTGCAATTCTACAATAACTGAAATTTTTTTTGATGTTTTTGTTTCAACATTTTGCGCGATTTTGTTTTCTCCCCATTGTTCAATATTTGCTTTTAACTGTGGGCTAAATTGCTTCTCTTTTTGCAGTGATTCAGCATGGGCGCTTAATGCTCCAAAGCTCGAAAAGACGAGCGCCATACTTAATAGTGTTGATGTAGTTTTCTTCATTGAAACTCCCCCTAATAAAAAGTTCCAATTTTCCGAAAATAAATATTACATTTTTATCGTTAATTATAGGAACGGATGTTGGCTAAACTATACATTCGACATAATTCATACTAAACCTCTTTGAATTGAAAATTTCTTGGGGAATTTTTTGGAATTATGTCGAATGGATAATATTTGCATATAGTAAGCGGAATATGAGGAATGCTAAAGGGGGAAATGGGGGTGCTATATGAAAAGGTTTATAGTAAGTGGAATCGTGATTTTGTTCCTTTTTTTCTGTTCAAGTTCTATTACTAGCGCAGAAAACAATGGAGTAAAAGTTGCCTTTATTCGTAATCATAATCTATGGATTAAAGTCGGTGAAAAAGAAAAACAAATTACAAAAGGAGAGTACATAACAGGGCCGAAATGGTCACACAATGGAGAATGGCTTGCATATGCAAAAGGAAAGAAGCGAAATCACTTTGAACTGTATCGGCTGAAAGATGGAAAGAAAGTTACACCATCTCAATCAGAAGCATCGAATTATCAATGGTCACCAACAGAGAATATAATTGCATTTGTATTTGCACGCACATTAAATACATTTGATGCTGAAAAAAAGAAAGCAGATTTTGAAAACGTAGCTAATGGTGTCGGTGACTATGCATGGTATCCTGATGGTAAGAAGTTCCTTGTATCATCAGAAGCGTACTTGCTTCCAACAGGATGGACAGGTGCTCAGTTATATGAAATACAAAAGGATGCAAATATGAATCCTCATAAGATGAAACATTTATATGCACTACCGAATGAGCATGATGATTTTTTAGCATTAGTTGGAAGTGGATTTAAGTGGTCGCCAGATCAAAAATGGATTTCGTTTTTGGCAGTACCAACAGCTTCTTTGTCAGCTGATAGTAATACCCTTTGCTTAATTCGATCAGACGGCAGTCGTTTTGAAACAGTAGATCAAATGTTATTAAACACACAATGGTTCAAATGGGCGCCATCAAAAAATATATTAGCCTATATTGAAGGAAGCGGGAGAGTTGCTTTAGAGAATAAGCATTTAAAAATAAAAGAATTGCCGGCTCTCCAGCAAAATACATTTACTCCAAAAGGCTATGTTGATTGGGATTTCACATGGAAGAACGAGAATGTAATTATCGTTTCAAGGGCAAAGGAAGCAGAGCTATCGGTCCCTCTAGAAAAAAGACCACTACCATCTTTATATGAAATAAATAGTACAACAGATGAACAACATCAAATTACAAAGCCATCCAATAGCCAAGGCGATTATAACCCTATTTTTAGTAAGAAAAGCAACCAATTAATGTGGCTCCGTTCAAATCGTAAGAAAGCTGATGTATGGCTTGCTCATAACGATGGAAAACATGAGAAGAAGTGGATTGAAAATATAGATGTACCAGAGTGGTATTATGAGAAATGGAATTGGGAAGATGTCGTTTCGGTTAAAGACGAGTAAAAAAACCTGCCTGAAATATAATTTTCAGGTAGGTTTTTCAATGTTATTTATGTGTTTTATTTGGCTTTTTTTTCGCAGGGTTTCCGTTCCCTTGGCGCTTTCTATTTTGTTCATCTTTTGCTTGTTTTTCATGTAATGTATCTAAAAATTCATTTGAGTTACTCATTTGTATATCTCTCCTTTTTTCATTGCGTCCTAGTTACTATAACCATTTAGGAGGATAATCATGAGATAAAAGTTAAGCGCTTAATTTTTGTTTCCCGTTCATCATCTGTAATCCAAGGGTTAGCAGTTTTATCACTATTAAAAAAGCCATTTATGTATCCCCATAGGATCACTCCGATAAAGGCAATAATCCATTTCATATTTGTATTCCTCCTCTTATTGTAAAAAGTATTTTACATGTATAATTGTAATATTTTCCAGATATTTGTGTCAAATACTTTTTACATTCTGCTGCTTAAAATAGCAGGAGTAAAGAAAACAATAGGGAAGATATATGTGAGACTATTTCCTAGTGAGAGGAAGAGGAGAATGAAACTTGTCTTTGTTCGGCATGGTGAGGGTAAGCATACAAAAGATTTACCATTAAGTTTACAAGCAGTGAATCCGCCATTGACGGGCGAGGGAAAGAAGCAGGCAAAATTGCTTCAGTACGATGTACCATTACAAGAAAAGGATATATTAATCGCTAGTCCTACACTTCGAGCCTTACAAACTGCGACAATATGGAGTGCGGAAGTTGCTTGTCAAAAAATTGTTCACCCATATATATCCCCGCGTATTTTTCCTTATCGGGAAGCCGCCAAAACATTACCGTGCGATCAATTGTTAGATCGAAAGATAATAAAAAAATTATTTCCACATTTTTCATTAGAAGAAAGTACAAATGAATTGTTATGGAATGAGGGAATCAATATCATATCAGAGAAGGAATTTCAGCAAATAGTAGATGAATTTCTGCACTGGTGCTATCAGTTAAAAGCAGAAAAAATTTGTATCGTTTCACATGATGGAACAATTACAGCCTTTAGGCAATATTTGCAGAAAGTCGCTTTAACTAGAGCTGATTTTTTGAAAGAAACGGGTATGTATGAAATGGACTTATAGGAGGGGAAATTTGTAATGGAAGAGTTAGGGGAATGTGTGTACGACTTAAATGAGCCGAGAGTATACTTTAGCGTAGCGGAAATTAAGTAATATGCAAAATTGCATATTACACATATTTTAAATGGTTGGTATAAGTTTTGGGGAGTTGAAACTAGTAGAATCTTTTTTACATAGTGATGTAAAATCATATGTCGGATTGATAGATTATGTAGATGGAAATGTAGCGCTTATGTTTATAATACGCTTATTTTACGGGCTTATTAACCATAAAAAACGTTAGAAGAGGCTTTTCAAGAAGCGAGATTAACCGATGAGGGGACACATACATTTCGATTATATAAATAGTGTGAAACACGTTTATTCTATATTCGAATAAACGCGTTTCACATTTAACTCACAGTTTTTTTACATTTTCTTCAATGAAAATGATTATCACCTGTGGTATGATATGTTCAAGTTTTTACAGGTAATAAAAGTTACTATATAAACGTTAGTATTTAATGTTTTTTATGTGTGTCACAAATTATTCACGATTAACGTTTTAAAAGTAAGTAACTAATGTTATTATATTATCTGTAACTGACTTAATTACAACTTTAGGAGGAAGATATGATTATTCAATTTTTAAGAGAAAACAAAGCAGTTTCTTTTGTATTAGCGATAATTCGAGTGTATCTTGGTTACACATGGGTAATGGCTGGAATCGGTAAACTACAAGGGAAAGGCTTCGATGCAACTGGTTATTTACAAGGTGCAATTGAAAAATCTAAAGGAGCACAACCAGCTGTTCAATCTTGGTGGGCATCATTCTTACAAGATTTTGCAATTCCAAACGTTGATTTATTTAATACACTTGTGACGTGGGGAGAAATTTTAGTCGGAATTGGTTTAATTGTAGGCTGTTTAACAAAAACAGCGGTCTTTTTCGGTCTTGTAATGAACTTTTCCTATATGTTTAGTGGGTCAATTGGTGTAAACCCTGAAATGGTTATCTTATCCATGTTCGTTCTTGTTTCTGGTATAAATGCTGGAAAACTTGGAATTGATGGCTTAGTTATTCCAAAAGTACTAGGATCGAAAATTCAAAAACGCCAAAAGCAAGCTGCTTAATATATGAAACGGGTATCTCAAAATGAGATACCCGTTTATTTTTCAGCACTTATAGGATTTTTCTCGAAGAAATCTTTTACATACCCTACAAATTCTTGTGGCTCTTGACGAAATGGAGCATGATAACCTTTTTCAATAATATGGAAAGTGCTATTTTTTAAGAATTGATGATAAGTTTCTCCTTCTTTCCAAGAAACGCTATTATCATTTCTTCCCCATATAATTAAAGTTGGTTGCTTGATTTCAGTTGCGTTGATTTGAAGACGCCTAGGCCATAATTTCATTTTATTATAATGCTCTTCATCATTACGCTTGAATTTAACTTTGCTCTCATCATAATCTGCAATAGAAGAAACGGCACTTAAATCAGTCGACAACTTTGGTTTTGGTGAACCTTGTTTATTAACGAACGTATGAGGCCCGCCTGTAGCATCAGTTAAAATAAGGTGGGTAACCGCTTCAGGGTATAAATATGTTAAATTAAGAGAAATTTCTCCGCCCATAGAATGTCCCAGTATTGCGAATGAGTCATACCCTAGTTTTTTCATTAACTTATAATACAAATTTGCATGAGTTGGGAAAGAATAATAAAAATCCATCGGTTTAGAGGAACGTCCGAATCCTAAAGCATCAACAGAAATAATCGTATGATCTTTTGCTAAATCTGAGTAAACCTTTTGAAAACCATCGGATGATCCTCCAAATCCATGGATCATAAGTAAAGGTGGTTTTTCATCACCAATCTTTTTAAAGTAAATCGTTTGACCATCTATCTCTACCATTTTTTCCTCGGTAGCCAGTTTCGCTGTAATTGTATTTTTAACTTGTTTTACTTGTTCTACTGGCTTTTCTGCTGCACTACATCCTACTAATAGTGTAAGAGTAAGACAACCTACTATAAAATAGCTAAATCGCTTCAATTAGGTGTCCCCTTTCTAACATAACGCTGCATCTATCATAGCAAATAGTATATTACGATTTCCAGGAAGTTGATTACCATTCTTTATCATAAGAGGTGAAAGGAGCGTTTCATGGAAATTTGCTGTTTGAAGAAATTGGCGGAATATGAATTGTGAGTGCGGAACATCAATGCGTATCGTCCCATTCCACGATTTATAAATCATTTTTAATAACTGAATAGCGTCTTTTTCTTTTTTTGAAATAAGCGGAGTGACACATAGTACATTTCCTTTTTGTATGCATAAAGCAAAAGCATCTATTTGATTATCCCGCTCTATTTTAAAGGAGTAAGTTGCTCTCGATAGTAGTGATAAATAAAGATTAGAACGATCTGCACCAGTCGCAGTCTGATCAAGAAAAATGAGAGATTGAAGATCGGCTTGCTGAATTTGTTTTATGGGAAAAGAATTTGTACTTATATGAGCCGCTTGTTTTTCGAAACGATGAATTGTTGTTATTGATTGAAATCCATAAGATTCATATAAGGATTCACCAGCTTTTGTTGCAATGAGCGTAATAGGGAGCGATGGATAAGTTACTTTTAAGCTATTGTTTAACAAAATACGGCCAATTCCTTTTCTTTGAAAATCAGGATGCACGATTAACATACCGATAGAAGAAAATCCAGGGGCAAACGAAAAGACCCCGCCCGCTGCAATAAGTTTATTCTCATGTACATAGCCAAAAATTGTGCCAATGGAAAGGTACATATGGAATTGCTCTTTCATAAAACTCTCATGCTGTAACCACCCGACTGATTTGCAAAGAGAGAGTAAATCTGGAATGGAAGATGCGTCTAGTTTTACTGTTTTCATAAAGTTCACCATATTTCTATTTAAATTAGAAAAAATAAGAATAATATTACGAAATGTAAAATAATAGGTTCGTATTAAAAGAAATCCAACATGTTTATATTTATCTTTGTAAAGGGGAGTATGCTTGATATGAAAAGACAAACTTATACAAATTATAACTTAAATTTACATAAGTTAACAAAAAATTTACATATAACTCATTTTCTCTTAACAGTCTTCTATTAAATTTGATAGTGGGAAATGAATAACCTAATTAGGGGGACAAGACAGTGAAAAAGTTTGTAAAAAAAGCATGGCCATTTGCAGTTGTGGCGTCGTTAGCAGTTACTTCGGTAGCAACATGGAATTTTACGCGTTCTAGTGAGGTTAATGCAGATGAGAACGGAAACAATGCAAAAATTAAAAATGTCATTGTATTAATTGGGGACGGTATGGGGCCTTCATATATGACAGCTCATCGTTATATGAAAGATAATCCAAAAACATTTGAGATGGAATCTACAGAATTTGATAAGCATCTTGTAGGAACACAAAAAACATATCCAGAAGATGAACATGAAAATATTACAGACTCTGCATCGGCAGCTACTGCGATGTCAGCAGGTATAAAAACATATAACGCAGCTATTGCAGTAGATAATGATAAAGCTGAAGTGAAAACAGTATTGGAGCAAGCGAAAGAAAAAGGGAAGTCAACGGGACTCGTTGCAACTTCTGAAATTACGCATGCAACACCAGCTGCATTCGGTGCACATGATATTAGTCGTAAAAATATGGACGCAATTGCAAATGATTACTTTGATGAGAAAATTAAAGGTAAGCATAAAATAGATGTTATGCTTGGCGGGGGCGTAAATAACTTTGTTAGAAAAGACCGCAATCTTACAGAAGAATTTAAGAAGTCTGGTTATAGTTATGTAACAGATCGTAATCAATTATTAAATGATAAAAGCGATCAAGTTCTTGGCTTATTTGCACCAGGTGGTTTAGACAAAATGATTGACCGTACTGACAAAACACCTTCATTAGAAGAGATGACAAATACCGCGATTGAGCGCTTGAACAAAAATAAAGACGGTTTCTTCTTAATGGTCGAAGGTAGTCAAATTGATTGGGCTGGACATGATAATGATATTGTCGGTGCAATGAGTGAAATGGAAGACTTCGAAAAAGCGTTTAAAGCAGCAATTGAGTTTGCGAAAAAAGATAAGAACACATTAGTTGTTGCAACTGCAGACCATGCTACTGGCGGATTATCTTTAGGTGCGAATGGTGAGTATAACTTTAAAGTAGATCCGATTAAAGCTGCGAAACGTACGCCAGACTTTATGGCAAATGAGATTGTAAAAGGTGCAAATGTAGAAGAAACATTGAAAAAGTATATTGATCTACAATTAACACCAGAAGAAATTAAAGCTGTAAATGATATAGCTCCATCAAAAGATGTAACAAAGATTGATAATGCAATTGAAGATATCTTCAATAAGCGTTCGGTTACAGGTTGGACAACGGGTGGACATACAGGTGAAGATGTGAACGTATATGCATTCGGACCAGGAAAATACTTATTCTCTGGCGTTCAAGAGAATACAAATATAGCTAAACGTGTCTTTGACATCGTTGGCGGCGGCGATCCGAATAAAGGAAGACGCTAATTATAAATGAAAGTGAGGCGAAATGCCTCACTTTTCTTTTTAGGGGATGGAAAGATGAGCGTTTTTTTAGGGAAATTAAGATTCCTTCTAGTATTCGTATTATTGCTAGTTGGATGTCAATCTCAAGAGAATAATATAGAACAAAAATCTGCTGGGAAAACTGAGGAAAAGGTACATATAACGAAAGAAGAAGAGAAATCCATTCAAGATGTTATTGAGGCATTTGTACGGACGACGAATGAAAAAAATCTTGCTGAACATATGGAGTTATTTTCAAAGAAGATGCCTAGTGCTGAAGACTTAAAAACACAAAAGGAAGCGGCATTTCAAAAGGGAAATAAGAAAATAGAGTTAGAACATATGAATATGAAAGCTCTTAAAGGTGGGCTTGTTATTGTTGAAACGGAGGAAAAAGAAGTAGATGGAGAGGTTACTCTTCAGAAGAAAATGCAGTACGCACTTGGAAAAGAAGAAGAAGGGTGGAAGATTGAAGAGGTTCGTATGATAGAGAAGAAATAAAAAGGTTCTCATAGGAGAGAACCTTTTTATAGTGGTAATAAAATTTGATTTGAACATGCTTCAATGTCATCAATATCTTGACGGATTGTTGCCATCTTATTATCGAGGTCTTCAGCTTTCATAGCAGCGTCATGTAGTTCATCTTTCAAATAGTCAGGTATATTTCCTTCATATTTGTAGTAAAGCTTATGTTCTAAACTTGCCCAAAAGTCCATGGCAAGTGTACGTAATTGAATTTCTGCAAAGACATCTTTCGTACCAGAATTTAGTGACAATGGATATTTAATAATCATATGCAAACTTTTATAGCCATTTCCTTTTGGATTAGCAATATAATCTTTTACTTCTACAATTTCCATGTCTCCACGATTTTCAATAACTCCTTTTAAATGATAAATATCTTCTACAAAGCAACATGTAATACGGATGCCAATAATATCTTGTAATTGTGTTTGAGCATTTTCAACTGTTGGTGATAAGTTTTTACGCTCAAGCTTCCTAATGATACTTTCGGGTTGTTTAAGTCTTGTTTTTATATGTTCAAACGGGTTGTAGTCTTCTAAAAATTGAGCTTCCCGGTTCATAATTTCAAATTTAGTTTTTAACTCTTCTAAAGCGAATGTATAAGGTAATACAAAAGCTTTCCAGTAGTTAACTGTTGATTGGTTATATTCCATTTCTATACACACCTTTTCTTATTTACAAGTGAAGTTGTTATTATACTAAACACCAAATCATGTAGGCGCAAGCAGCAAATGATGAGATCATAAAGCGATATTTAGTTTTCATCTTTTCAACCCCTTTCAAATGAAATTATATATGAATAAACGTCATTGTTAGTAATTTCACTATGTACAATTCTTATAGTAATAGATTCATGTGAAATTCGTATGAACTAATTGTTTCAGCTTTTTGTCTTTTTGCTAATGACTTTTGGTTTTGTTTGTTATAATTACCTTAAATTGTAATAAAGGAGAGGGTATGATGAATCCAAAAGATAAAAAAAGAAAAGAGCAAGTGGCCCATATTATTGAAATTCCAGATGAATATAGGCTTGTTGTAGATGATCAAGAAGGAGTGGATGATCCGTATCATCTATTATGGTGGGGGCATAAAGAGGATGAGGAGAAAAAGATACAAATTACATTAAATAGGCATACTGGTAATTTATTTGAATTCAGGATAGATGATGAAAATTATTTTTCGAGTGATAAAGAAGTGATAGAGGAGAATAAGGCAAGAGAGATTGCAAATGTATTTATAAAAAAATATGTGGAAGAAGAATTAGAATTTTATACATATGTGTCAGTTAAGGATGACTGGCGTGGTTGGAAAGAAATAAATTATATGCAGGAAGTGAATGGATATCCATTGCCGAATACAGGATGTGTTGTGCGAATTCATCCTTCAGGTAATGTTGTGCATTTTCATTACAATGGACAAAAAGCTATAGAGAAAAAACCGTTATGGCCAATTGAAATTGTTGAGGAGAACGTCGTTTTAGAAACTTTGAGAGCTAGACAAGATATGAGACTTGTATTTGTGGATTTAACACATTCTTCATGTAAATATGAAAATGGTGAGGAAGTAAAAGGCTATCATCTTGTATATGAACCAGAACCTAGTCATGCGTTTATTGATGCAAGTACAGGTAAAGATTTATTTGACCCAGATCATTATAAATTGTCTCCAACTGTAGCTGTTGAAAAACCGAAAAAAGTTAGTCAACAAGATGATATATTCGATTTATTTGACTGGGATAAAGAAAGTTTTACAAAAGTGGCTGAGACAGAAAATGAAGATGGAATAAGGATGAAATTTGTTTCGAAAGAGGAATTACAAAAACAGAAAGAAGAAAAGAATCCATATTTAATGAATGAATTCTTTAAAAAGCATTTACCGATGTTAAAATATAATAATTTAGTTGGCATTACGATTGATAAATCAACCAATGAATTAATTGGTTTTATAAAACTGGCAGACGATAAAGAAGTAAAACAAATACTGTCTAGAGAGGAATGTTTACAAAAAGCACTTCAATTTTTAGAACATGTTATTCCAGATGTTACACAATATCTTCGCCTTTGGGATGAACGTGACGAAGATGAAGGGATTGAAAGATTTGTCTTTTCAGTATATGTGAATGAAATTCCGATAGAGTATAGGGAATTCATGGTCAACATTAATACAGAAAATGGTGCTGTGATGCACTACTCGGGAAAACCTAGCAATATAATAGAAGAGTTACTTGCACATGAAACAGCACCAAAAGTAACAAAAGAAAAAGCGTTAGAAATATATAAAGAGGTCATTCGAGTAAAATTAGAATGGTGTATAGATCATGATGCAGAGGAAATGAAATATAAACTGCTGTATAAACAAACGAGGAGTGAAAATCATAAAGAATCCGTCGATTGTAGTCGGAAAATTCGTTACATAGATGCGCATACTGGAGAGAAAATTTGGAGTGAATATTAGTAAAAGCCAATCGATACGTTTCGATTGGCTTTTACTATGTTTATAGAAAAATTTAATGATTAGCGTTGAGTGGTTTAAGAATGCCATTAAGTTAAGAGTTCCATATTTACATCGTACAGACACAAACAACCTCATGCCCACATACACATAGTAAAGACCACTATTTTGGCGGAGGTGAAAGGTTTGAGTCTATTCGCCGCAATTGGATATATGGTTCGAGAAGTGTTTGTATTTGTTTCTTATGTGAAGAACAATGCGTTCCCGCAGCCGTTATCATCAGATGATGAGAGAAAGTACTTAGAGTTAATGGAGCAAGGTGATGCTCAAGCGAGAAATCTTTTAATTGAACATAATTTACGGCTTGTAGCTCATATTGTTAAGAAATTCGAAAACACCGGTGAAGATGCAGAAGATTTAATTTCAATTGGTACCATTGGGCTTATTAAAGCGATTGAAAGCTATTCAGCAGGGAAAGGAACTAAGCTTGCAACATATGCAGCACGCTGTATCGAAAATGAAATTTTGATGCATTTACGTGTGCTGAAGAAAACGAAAAAAGACGTTTCACTTCATGATCCGATTGGGCAAGATAAAGAGGGTAATGAAATATCGCTTATTGATATATTAAAATCAGAATCTGAAGATGTAATTGATATGATTCAGCTTAGTATGGAGTTAGAAAAAATTAAAGAGTATATCGATATTTTGGACGAACGAGAGAAAGAAGTAATTGTGAAGCGTTTTGGACTTGGGCTTGATAAAGAGAAAACACAGAGGGAGATTGCGAAGGCACTCGGTATTTCAAGAAGCTACGTATCGCGAATTGAAAAGCGTGCTTTAATGAAAATGTTCCATGAATTTGTGCGGGCTGAGAAAGAGAAAAAAGCAAAAGAATAATGTGTATTGTAAGCAGCTACACTTTAAAAGTGGCTGCTTTTCTTTCGGGAAAACGGAAAGAAAACGAGCTGTTCTAAGAAGAAATACATGTTCACTGTTGAAAATGGCGGGTTCTATCTGTAATATTAGAAGGTGCTAAACAATTTAAGAATAAAAATTATACTTAGTTTTTCTTCGTGTATAACGAGACGGCTCCATTCTATATGTGGGAATAAGAACCAATTTTACATATGATATAGAGAGAAAAGAAGGGGAAACTAAAGTTATAGGCTGATTAGGAGGTTTCGTAATTTGCGACGGACATTATATCGACTTATGATCGAACTTACAAATGGTCGTTTTACTTCTTATATATTACGTAAATTTGCACAATCTCGTTTGAGCTCTATCATTATTCCATCGTATGTGAAAGTTTTTCAAATTAATCAAGATGAGATGGAAAAGGGTTTGAAGGAATATGGAACATTGCATGATTTATTTACACGTAGGCTAAAAGAAGGAAAGCGTAGTATTGATACTGATGCATCGAGTATCGTTAGTCCTGTTGATGGTGTTTTTGCTGATCAAGGTCCTATTGAGGATACAAAAACATTCGATATAAAAGGAAAGCGTTATTCAATTGTGGATATGCTAGGTAATGAAGAGCGTGCAAAGCGATATGCAGGCGGTACATATATGGTGATTTATTTGAGTCCAAGTCATTATCATCGTATTCATAGCCCGCTTTCTGGCTCTGTGACTGAAAGATTTGTACTCGGTAGAAAATCATATCCGGTAAATGCAGCGGGTATGGAGTATGGGAAAGAACCATTGTCAAAAAATTATCGCTCTGTTACAGAAGTAAATAGTGACGGCGAACATATGGCACTTGTAAAAGTAGGTGCTATGTTTGTTAATAGTATCGAGCTCCTTCATGAAAGAAGTACTGTTCAAAAAGGTGAAGAGATGGCATACTTTACATTTGGCTCAACAGTTGTTTTATTATTTGAAAAAGATATGATTAAAGCAGTGCAGGAATTGACAAGTGGGCAAGAGCTGCGTCTTGGTGAAAAAATTGCAACCCGAGTATCTCATAAGTAAAGAAAAGGTTTTATAATATACTTATGAAGCTCTAATTAAGAAATGTGGACAAAGATGCTTAATGAAGAAATCCCCTAGATGGGAGTACTTGTTTATTCGAGAGCCATCGCAGGATGGCTCTTTTTACAGGTCAATCAGCAATCTATATGTACTCAAGAAGATTTGACGAGCTTGTCCTCTAACGAGCGTCTAATAATTTCTTGTTTTATAAGTAAAATGAAGTCGGGATTTAATTTTAGTTCTTTTGCTTTATAATAAGACTCAGTGAGTAAATCAGTAGATAACTGTTCCATGTGTTTTGTTTTCAAGGTGAGTCACCTCCTAATAATATAAGGATTGATTCGTTGTTGCATTTAATGTACCAAAAAAACATGACAGTCACAAACAAGAGGTTATCCACATAACTCAGTGGATAAAATGTGAATAGATTGTTAGTAAATTCCAAATTGACTGAAAAATTAACGTGGAAAGTGTGTACAAGTTTATCCACAGGTTATCTATCGAAAAATGTTGTCGAAAAATTTTATGGAAAATCCTCAAAGAGGTGAAAGAAATTGAAGTTATTTTTACCAAATGAATATGTGAAAAATATATATCATATTCAACCAGAAGATTTGAAAAAACGTGGAATTAAAGGAGTTATTACTGATTTAGATAACACTTTAATTGAATGGGATCGTCCAAACGCAACGCCACAGCTTGAAGAGTGGTTTTTGAAAATGAAAGAAAATGATATTCAAGTAACGGTCGTTTCAAATAACAACGAGCAACGCGTTAAAGACTTCGCTGACCCATTAGGTATTCCGTTTATTCATAGTGCGCGCAAACCGTTTGTTCGCGCATTTAAGCGTGCTATACATGAGATGCACCTGCAGCCAGATGAAGTTGTAGTAATTGGAGATCAGTTACTAACGGATGTGCTCGGCGGGAATCGTGTGGGACTTCATACAATTTTAGTTGTACCGGTAGCGCAAACGGATGGATTGGTGACACGATTTAATCGGAAAATTGAACGAAGAATTATGAGAAACATGAAGAAAAAAGGCTTAATTAACTGGGAGGAATAAAGTTTGACTGAAACAATTAAATGTATTGGTTGCGGTGTAGAAATTCAAACAGAAAATAAAAATGAAGTAGGATACGCTCCTGTATCATCTTTAGAAAAAGAACAAGTAATTTGCCAACGTTGTTTTCGTTTGAAACATTATAACGAAATTCAAGATGTATCTTTAACAGATGATGATTTCCTTCGTATTTTGAACGGAATTGGACAATCAGACGCACTAGTGGTTAAAATCGTAGATATTTTCGATTTCAATGGTAGCTGGTTACCGGGCTTACATCGTTTTGTAGGGAACAATAAAGTATTACTTGTAGGGAATAAGGCTGACTTAATTCCAAAGTCAGTTAAGCATGATAAAGTAAAACATTGGATGCGCTATAGTGCAAAGCAACTTGGTTTAAAACCAGAAGATGTCTTTTTAATTAGTGCAGCTAAAGGACAAGGAATCGCTGAACTTGCTGATGCAATTGAGCATTACCGCGAAGGTAAAGATGTTTATGTTGTTGGATGTACGAATGTTGGTAAATCAACATTTATTAATCGTATGATTAAAGAGTTTAGTGATGAGACTGAGAATGTAATTACAACATCACATTTCCCAGGAACAACGCTTGATTTAATTGATATCCCATTAGACGAAACGTCATCTTTATACGATACACCAGGTATTATTAATCATCATCAAATGGCGCATTATGTTGGGAAACAAAGCTTAAAGCTTATTACACCGACTACAGAAGTTAAGCCAATGGTATTCCAATTAAATGAAGAACAAACATTATTCTTTGGTGGATTAGCACGATTTGATTATGTAAGTGGGGGCCGTCGTGCATTCACTTGTCATTTCTCAAACCGTTTAACAATCCATCGTACAAAGCTTGAAAAGGCTGATGAATTGTACGAAAAACACGCTGGAGAATTATTGAATCCACCGACACCAGAAGAATTAGAAAATATACCTAAGTTTGTGAAATATGAATTTAATATTCGTGAGCCGAAAACGGATGTTGTATTCTCTGGATTGGGCTGGGTTACTGTAAATGAATCAGGAGCGAAAATTGTTGCTCATGTACCAAAAGGAGTAAGTGTTTCATTACGTAAATCTTTAATTTAATATGGAGAGGGATTTATGAAACAATTATATGGTGTAATCGGAAATCCAATTGGACATTCATTATCACCCGTTATGCATAACGATGCATTTGAACACTTGAATATGGATGCCCATTATCATGCGTTTCTTGTAGAAGAAGAAGCGCTAGGGGAAGCAGTAAAAGGTTTGAAAGCATTAGGTATTTCAGGATTTAATGTAACGACTCCGCACAAAGTTGCAATTATGGAGTACTTGGATGAGATTGCCCCGTTAGCAAGGCAAATCGGTGCGGTAAATACAGTAGTTCATCGAGATGGAAAATTGATTGGGTATAATACAGATGGAATTGGTTTTGTTCGTGCCCTGCAGTCAATTAGTGAAGATCCACTTCAAGAGAAACGTATTTTATTAATCGGTGCAGGTGGTGCTAGCCGAGCTATTTACTTCTCGCTTGCCGATGTAGGTGTGAAAGAAATTGATATTGCTAATCGTACGAGAGATAAGGCGAAAAACCTTATCTCTGGGTGCATGGCAAATGTTAATTCGTATGCTCTATCGTTAGAATGTGCAGCAGAAAATCAAGGGGAATATGATATTATCATCCAAACAACAACGATAGGTATGCATCCACATGTTGAGTATACGCCGCTGGAAATTCGTTCATTGAAACAAGGAACGATTGTTTCTGATATTATTTATAATCCATTTGAGACGAAAATTTTAGGCGATGCGAAAGAACAAGGTGCAATAATTCAAAATGGAATCGATATGTTCGTTTATCAAGGTGCACTTGCGTTTGAAATGTGGACAGGGTGTGTGCCGAATATTGATAGAATGAAACAATTAGTAATGAGAGAGCTTGGAGGCTAATTATATGTTAACAGGAAAACAAAAAAGATTTTTACGTGCAAAGGCACATCATTTAACACCGATTTTTCAAGTTGGAAAAGGTGGCGTGAATGAAAATATGGTGAAACAAATTGGAGAAGCATTAGAAGTTCGTGAACTATTTAAAGTGAGCGTATTACAAAACTGTGAATTTGATCGTAGTGAAGTTGCAGAAGAGCTTGCACAAGGTGCACGAGCTGAAATCGTTCAAGTAATCGGAAGCACAATTGTTTTATACAAAGAATCAAGAGAAAATAAGCAGATTAAGCTTCCTCGATAAAAGATATACGTGAGTTATTTCGTAATGGACGCTTGATATGTAGAAAGCGAAACCAATTGAACTTTTATTAACAGTGGGCTCTCTTCGAATTTGTATGGGGAGAGTTGCTGTATGTAAAAGGAAGGGGCGTTTCTTTTGAGAAAAATTGGCATTATTGGTGGCACGTTTGATCCACCTCATAATGGACATTTGTTAATTGCAAATGAAGTGTATCATGCTTTAGGGTTGGAAGAGGTATGGTTTTTGCCGAATCAAATTCCACCGCACAAGCAAGGACGTAACATTACGAGTGTGAAAAGTCGATTAAACATGCTGCAAATAGCGATTGAGGAAGAAGCATACTTTTCAATTTGTTTAGAAGAGCTAGACAGAGAAGGCCCATCTTATACGTACGATACTATGGTACAATTAACGGAGAAGTATCCGGATGTGCAGTTTCACTTTATTATTGGCGGAGACATGGTTGAGTATTTGCCGAAGTGGTATAACATTGAAAAGTTACTTAAGCTTGTGACTTTCGTTGGAGTTGCAAGACCAGGTTATACATTACATACGCCTTATGATATCGTAAAAGTGGAAATTCCAGAGTTTGCAGTTTCTTCTTCTCTGTTACGTGAGAGATATATGACGAAGAAAACGTGCAAATATTTACTCCCCGAAAAAGTACAGGTATATATCGAGAGGAATGGGTTGTATGAATCGTGAGGAAGCACTTAGTATTGTCAAACAACAAATGCATGAAAAACGTTATATACACACGGTTGGTGTAATGGAAACAGCGATTGAACTTGCCCGATTATATGGTGTAGATGAGAAAAAGGCAGAGACGGCTGCTATATTTCACGATTATGCAAAATGTAGAGCGATTCCAGAAATGGAAGAGATTATTAAGAGAGAAGCTTTGCCAAAGGATCTACTGCACTATAACAAAGAGTTATGGCATGCACCTGTTGGGGCATACTTAGTAGAAAAAGAAGTAGGCATTACTGATCCTGAAATTCTACAAGCTATTACATATCATACAAGTGGTCATGAAAAAATGACAATGTTAGATAAAGTTATTTATGTAGCAGATTACATTGAACCAGGACGTAAGTTTCCTGGTGTGGAAGAAGCGAGGAAACTCGCATATAAAGATATAAATCAAGCTTTACTGTTTGCTTTAAAGCGAACAATTCAATTTTTAATGGAAAAAGATCAAACGATTTATCCATTAACATTCCAAACATACAATGAAGTTATCAAGGAGGAAATTAATAAATGAAAGATAAAGAGTTATTAGTATTAGCGGCAAAAGCAGCTGATGATAAGAGAGCAGAAGATATGGTTGTACTAAATATGCAAGGTATTTCACCGATTGCAGACTATTTTATTATTTGTCACGGAAATTCAGACAAGCAAGTACAAGCAATTGCACGTGAAATTAAAGCGAAGGCACATGAGTTCGAAATTAACGTACAACGTATGGAAGGCTTTGATGAAGCACGTTGGGTTTTAGTAGACCTTGGTGATGTGGTTGCTCATGTATTCCATAAAGATGAGCGTAATCACTATAATTTAGAGCGTCTATGGGGCGATGTGCCGCGTGAAGATATTGCAGATGAGCTAGATCAATGAAATACGAACAATTTGCTTTGCTGTATGACGAACTGATGAATGATGTCCCTTATGATAAATGGGTGGAATTCACAGAGGAAAGTTTACAACAGGCATCTATGAAAGAGGCAAGAATCCTTGACGTAGCATGTGGAACTGGTAACGTAACACTTCCGCTTGTGCGAAAAGGTTATGACTTAATTGGTGTAGATCTTTCGGAAGAAATGTTAACTGTCGCGCAGCAAAAATTGGGGGGAGAAGGCTATTTTATTCCTTTTTACCAACAAGACATGAGAGAGCTCGATGTTCCTGGTGAATTTGATTGTGTGACAATCTTTTGTGACTCATTAAATTACGTATTGCAAGAAGATGGAGTGCAAGAAACATTTAGAAGAGTTTTCCACCATTTACGTCAGGATGGCTTGTTTTTATTCGATGTACACTCTTTATATAAAATACATCACGTATTTCAAAATGAAACATATACAGTGAACGGCGAAGAAATATCACTTATTTGGAACTGCTTCCCTGGAGAAGAATCAGATAGTGTGGAACATGATTTGACATTCTTTGTACAAGATTCAGAAGAAGATGTGTATCATCGTTTTGACGAATGTCACGTGCAACGTGCGTATTCGGTTGAAGTGTTAACAAAATGGCTTGAAGAAGCTGGGTTTACAGTGCTTCGCGTCACAGGTGACTTTGAACGAATTGAAGTGACAGAACAAACAGAGCGCATCTTTTTTATGGCGAAGAAGAATGGATAAAAGAAAAGCAACCGATAAGGTTGCTTTTGTTTTATAGAAAAGATGTAGTTTTAGTTCTAGAAAAATAAAAAGATGATATGTGTAAAGTGTAAAAATGCTAGTTTTAGTGAAAATGTAGCATGAAAAAGATAAGTATTAATAAAAAGGGTTTGGGATTACGATGGCGTATTTATTATGTGTGTTTATTGAATTGCTGCTCAACGCATTTTAAATCTTCATCAAATTTCTCATGTGTCCGTTCGATTAATTTATGAAACATATCCCCAACGTGCTCTTCTAAAATACGAATACCTTCTCCTGTAACACCGCCTTTAACGCATACCTTTTCTTGTAAAGTAGGTAATGTGAAAATTTCTTTTTCGAGTAATTTCCCCATTCCAATGACCATTTCACTTACTAAAGTAGTGGCTTCTTCATGTGTAATATTTGTTTTATCTACAGCAGCGTTAATGAAACATTGTAATAAATAACTAAAAAAAGCAGGGCCGCAGCTTGCTATATCAGATGAAACGCGCGTTATATCTTCTTCTATAACAAGGGGAGTAGAAATGTTTTTGAATAGACGAAGTAGTTTTTGTTGCCATTCTTCAGAGCAGTTATTTCCAAATGTAAATAGTGATGCGCCGGATAAGGCGCGGTTTGTGATGCTTGGAATGATACGAGCGACGTGGCAAGGTATAAGTGTTTCTAATTGTGATGGAGATATGGGGCTTGTGATAGAAACTAAGCAATCTTCGTCTGAAAAATGGTCAGCGTATTTTTTTAGAATAGGGTATATGTCTATCGGTTTTACGCAAATGAAAATAAGCTGGGATTGTTCGATTACCTCTTGGATTGTTTTGGCTATATGAACAGAAGGGTATTTTTCTTTTATATGATATGCTTTGGCAGGCGTCCGATTAATAATAGTAAGGCACGAAGGTTTGACAGCACGGGTTTCTAAAAATGCATCGATTAGTATACTCCCCATGTTCCCTGTCCCTATAATTCCTATGTTCAATGTTTCATCCCTCCTTCGTAACAGCTTTCTCCTAAACAATATGAATGATGTTATAAATTTATGATTAGAGGTGTAAAATGATCTGGGATTTTCCGAAAAAATGGTTGGGATTAGTGGTTATTATTGGCACTTTGATTTTTCTTTTTTTCTGGAAAACGAATCAGCAAACAGAGCGATCGCTCATTACAACGGAAGTTCAAGTAAAAGATGTGGAGAAAAAAAGTAAACCGAAAGTATTGGATACAAAGGAGCAGAAAAAAATAATTATAATTGATGTGAAAGGGGCGGTTTTTAAAGAGGGTGTGTATGAAATGAAGGAAGGGGACCGGGTGAAGGAGGCGGTTGAAAAAGCTGGTGGTTTGTTGCCGGATGCAGATGTGAAGAAAGTGAATTTGGCGCAAATGGTCCAAGACCAAATGCTTCTGTATGTTCCTAACAAGAATGAGCCAGTGCAAGAAGGGGCTACTTTTTCAAAAAGCGAGGGTAAAGTGCAAATAAATACAGCTTCTAAAGAGCAACTTGAAAAAATAACAGGCATTGGTTCTCGGAAAGCGGAAAGTATTTTGAAATACCGAGAAGAACATGGTCCGTTTCAGAAAATAGAAGATTTATTAGAAATTGATGGGATTGGTGCGAAGTCTTTAGAGAAAATAAAAGATCAAATTATTATTCCATAAAAGATTGACGAAGTTTTTCTTTTTTCGCTACACTACAAGTAGACAAAAAAGAAGGTGAAAAATATGGAACGAATTTCATGGGATCAATATTTTATGACGCAAAGCCATCTACTATCTTTACGTAGTACATGTACAAGGCTTGCGGTAGGAGCGACAATCGTTCGTGATAAACGAATTATTGCTGGTGGATATAACGGTTCAATTAAAGGTGGTGTGCATTGTATAGACGATGGTTGCTATGTCATTGATAATCATTGCGTTCGTACAATTCATGCTGAAATGAATGCTTTATTGCAATGTGCGAAATTTGGTGCAAAAACAGAGGAAGCGGAAATTTATGTCACACATTTTCCTTGTTTGCAGTGCTGTAAGGCGATTATTCAAAGTGGTGTTACAGCGGTTTATTATGCACAGGACTATAAAAATCATCCGTATGCCGTAGAGTTATTTGAACAAGCGAGTGTAACAGTAAAGCACGTTCCGCTAGAATACGATATTACATCGCTAGAGGAAAAAGAGCGTCATTTACAGCTAAAGGAATTATTCGCAGCTTTAGAAAAAGATAATTTATCAATGGAAGAATTACAGCGTGTATTCACTAAAGCGAAAATGATGCTATAAGGAGTGAGTATGAGTTGAATGGGCAATGGGGCTATGTTGCAATCTCGTTTATAATTGGGATTGCAATTACCTTTTCCGCATCGCATTTGTTGGCTGCTTGTTGTTTCGTTTGTTATGTTTTATTTTGTTTATATCGTACTTCGCGTAAAACCTTCATATTTTGTATAATAGCGTGTTTTAGTGGCGTTATGTACACCACGTATGTTCAGAGTCTAAATAAGCCGCTAGGGGATTCCTATGAAGTTACACGAGGGGTCGTGCAAAATACACCTCTAATTAATGGGGATCGTCTCTCTTTTCAAATTGAAGATCAGAATAAAAACTTAGTGCAGTTAAATTATAAAATACAATCTGCTTCGGAAAAGAAGCAGTTGCAACAATTACATGCAGGTATATCGTGTACATTTAAAGGGGAGGTGAAAGAACCACAAACTGCCCGGAATTTTCATGTTTTTGATTATCGTAATTATTTATATCAGCAAAAAATACATTTTATATTTGATGTGACATACATTTCTGAATGTCACAAAACATCGTTGTCACTCGTGCAATGGATTTTCCTTCTCAGGCAACAAACAATCTCGAAAGTTACAGAAATGTTCCCGGAACAATCAGGTGCATTTATGAACGCATTATTATTTGGAGATCGACAACAAATGACGTTTGAAGTAGAAGAGCAATATCAACAATTTGGTCTTATACATTTGTTAGCAATTTCAGGATCGCATATCGTATTATTAATGGTTATAATGTATTTTGTTTTGCTAAGAAGTGGTGTGACGAAAGAGATAGCAACAGTATGTCTTATAGTTTGCATTCCTCTGTATATGATCATAGCTGGGGCGTCGCCATCTGTTGTGAGGGCTTCTATAACAGGAGTTTTATTATTGGTAGCTTTCATATGCTCTGTTCGCTTATCTAGTCTAGACGCCTTAAGTATAACGGCTATATGTATGCTTATATACGATCCGTATCTTATTTTCAACATTGGATTTCAATTTTCATTTGTAGGTAGTTTTTCTTTACTACTATCTGCGCCGATATTATTAGGGCGTAGTAATGAGATAGTTCGAAATTCTATTTACATTTCTATAATTTCACAGCTCGCTAGTACCCCCATCTTGTTATATCATTTTGGTTATTTTTCTCCTTATAGCATTTTCCTCAATCTTATATATGTTCCTTTTCTATCCATTATTGTATTGCCGTGTAGCATCATTATTCTTATATGTATGCCGGTTATTCCATTTTTCGCAAAAGGAATTGCATATGTACTTTCACTATGTTTAACCATTTCTAATGATTTTCTAAGTTACTGTGAAAGTTTCCCTTTCATCCGACTTACTTTTGGTAAAACTCCTTTATTTCTTGTGGCTATATATTGTTTTAGTATCGTTAGTATATTTGTGATTTGGGAAAGGGTAATAACGAAAAAAATTTTGTGCATAGTTGTGGGTGTGTTTCTTTTTATTAGTACTTGTCATTATGTATATCCATATTTTCGCGAAAGTGGGAGTGTTACATTTCTTGATGTTGGACAGGGAGATGCGATATTAATTCGTCTTCCATACGATAAAGAGGTTTATCTTATTGATACAGGAGGAGCCCTTTCTGTCAAGAAGGAAGCGTGGCAACAGAAAAAGCATGAATTTTCTGTTGGGCATGATATTCTTGTTCCTTTTTTACAAAAAGAAGGTATAAAAACGATTGATAAATTAATTGTAACGCACGGAGATGCGGATCATATAGGTGCTGCGCTGGATTTGCTGTCATCTATTATTGTAAAAGAAGTTGTATTTGGGAGAAAGGAACAAGATGCTGTATTGGAAAAAAGTGGTGAAGAAAAAGGCGTTAGAAAAGAGCATGAAGATAAGTGTAGTAGGAGAAGGGGAAGGTTGGAGGGTAAATGAAGCGGAATTTTTCGTATTAGCTCCAAAGGGGAAAGAAAAGGGAGAAAATGACTCTTCGATTGTACTATGGGCCAGACTAGGGGGACTAACATGGCTATTTACGGGTGATCTAGAAGAAGAAGGAGAAAAGTTTATAGTATCAACATATCCTGATTTGCGGGCTAATATTTTAAAAGTTGCCCACCATGGGAGTAAAACATCGTCTACAGATCCATTTTTAAGCCTTGTACAGCCTGCTGTAGCGATTATTTCTGTGGGGGAGCGTAATAGGTATGGGCACCCGCATAAGGAAGTTATAGAGCGTTTTAAGAAGATGGGTATTGATATATGGCGTACGGATAAGCAAGGTGCTATTTCCTATGTTTTTAATGGAGAAAAAGGAACCTTTCAAAGTAAAATCACATATGATGAAACACATAGAAGATGAAAAAAAGAAGACTGCCGTTAAGCAGCAGCCTTTAAGAACCGATGAATTTAATAACAGTTGCAATAATGAAAAGTGTTGCGAAAAAACCAAATGAGACGATAAATCCTACCCCTGAATCAATAGCGTCATTGCGTTTACTTTGAACGTTTTGTTCAAAATCATTCATTTAGAATCCCTCCCCAACATTCCATTTTAGTATAAAATATTGTCAGAAAAAAATCTACAATTTCCATATGAAGTGAAATAGAGTATTTGTATACTTTTTCTAGTTAGTTAAGTAGCGTGAATTTTTCATTTCCAATCATGTTAACAGTTGGCACTTATACTAAGATTATTATTGTAAATAATAAAGGGAAGGTGATTACCGCACACCAATAAGAAATCCGGGGCTTATTGCGTGGCGTTTTATATAAATAAAGGGGCGGGTTATAAAGACCGTCCCTTTGTACTTGTAAAACAAAAGCTAGGGCATTAGTATAAATATATATTGCCAAGTTAGGGAGTAGGAAAAAATATGAGTGATATACATAAGAAGATTAAAAAGAAACAGTTCGCTCCGTTGTATGTACTGTATGGAACGGAAGCCTATTTTATAAATGAAACGATAAAGCTTATTACAACGGAAGCGCTTGAAGAGGAAGATCGAGAGTTTAATGTTGTGACATACGATTTGGAAGAAGCGTATTTAGAAGATGTAGTTGAGGATGCGCATACGCTTCCTTTTTTTGGAGAGCGTAAAGTTATATTAATAAAATCACCACTATTTTTAACGGCACAAAAAGAAAAATTAGAACAAAATATAAAAATTTTAGAAGAATATATTGGGGAGCCATCTCCTTTTTCTATTCTTGTTTTTGTTGCGCCTTATGAAAAATTAGACGAACGAAAAAAAATTACAAAACTATTAAAGAAAACAGCGGATGTAATAGAAGCAAATGCGATGCAAGTGCAGGATGTTCAGAAGTGGATTGTTTCTCGTGCGGATGAGGTGCATGTGCATATTGATAATGCAGCTGTTAGTTTATTGTTAGAGCTTGTGGGAAGTAATGTAACAATGTTGGCGAAGGAAATGGACAAGTTAACGTTATACGTCGGTATGGGCGGAGAAATTACGCCAAAACTTGTCACGGAACTTGTGCCGAAATCTGTTGAGCAAAACGTGTTTGCTTTAACAGAAAAAGTGGTGAAAAAAGATATCGCTGGTGCGATGCAAATTTTAGACGGATTATTTACACAGCAGGAAGAACCGATTAAACTGCTCGCTTTATTAGTAAGTCAGTTCCGCTTGCTACATCAAGTGAAAGAGTTGCAACAGCGTGGTTACGGACAAAATCAAATCGCGTCCCATATTGGTGTACATCCGTACCGGGTAAAGTTGGCGATGAATCAAACGAAGTTTTTCTCTTTTGAAGAATTAAAAAAAGTTATTATAGAATTGGCGGAAGCTGATTATAGTATGAAGACTGGAAAGATGGATAAGAAACTTGTGCTTGAGTTTTTCTTAATGCGGTTAAATCATATGTAGTGACACAAAAAAGTTCACGTACTTAGTACGTGAACTTTTTTGTGTATATAAAAAACGATCCGAATGGATCGTTTTTTAAACGCCTTACGCGTTTACTTGTTTCGCTAAGCGAGATTTTTGACGAGCTGCAGCGTTTTGGTGGATAAGACCTTTACGAGCTGCTTTGTCAAGTTTTTTAGAAGCAGTTTTGAAAGCTTCTTTAGCATTTTCAAGATCGTTATTAGTAACTAAAGTTTCTACAGTTTTAACAGCAGTACGCATGTCAGACTTGATAGAAGCGTTATGTGAACGACGCTCTTCGCTAAGTTTAGCGCGTTTGATAGCAGATTTGATGTTTGCCATACTTTTCACCTCCCTGGTGCAATCGAATGACTCGATTCTTACATAGAACAAGTGATATTTTATCAAACGGTGAAGAGAATTGCAATAGTATATCAATGAAATTTCACGTAAAGGAAAGAATGACCTAATATAACTTGGGGAAATCTAACGATATTTACTATGAATTACGGAGGAGATACGATGAAAGAACCATTAGATTTAAGTAAATATAGTGTTAGAACTGACCTTGCTGTAGAGGCGCACCAAATGCTACAAGAGCGCCAAGAAGAACAAAAAGGGATACAGGGAGTTATTGTAAAAGAGAGGGAAGAAGAGGGAGTTACAATTACAAAAGTAACTATTGATGAAATTGCATCTGAGTCGATGGGGAAAAAACCTGGAAGTTATTTAACTCTTGAGGTGCAAGGCATACGACAACAAGATACGGAACTTCAGCAAAAGGTAGAGCGTATTTTTGCAAAAGAATTTTCTTATTTCTTAGAAGAGGTTGGAGTTTCAAAAGAAGCGAGTTGTTTAATCGTAGGTCTTGGGAATTGGAATGTAACGCCGGATGCACTCGGACCGATAGTTGTAGAGAACGTACTGGTGACGAGACATTTGTTTAAATTGCAGCCTGAAAGTGTGGAAGAAGGGTTTAGACCTGTTAGTGCCATTCGTCCAGGGGTAATGGGAATTACAGGGATTGAAACGAGCGATGTCATTTACGGAATTATTGAGAAGACAAAACCAGACTTTGTCATCGCAATTGATGCATTAGCTGCGCGTTCTATTGAACGAGTAAATAGTACGATACAAATTTCTGATACAGGAATTCATCCAGGATCTGGTGTTGGGAATAAGCGTAAGGAACTAAGTAAAGAAACATTAGGTATTCCTGTTATCGCAATTGGTGTGCCAACTGTGGTAGATGCTGTTTCGATTACGAGTGATACAATTGATTTTATTTTGAAACATTTTGGCCGGGAACTGAAAGAAGGAAACAAACCGTCACGCTCTTTATTGCCAGCAGGTTTTACATTTGGAGAAAAGAAAAAATTAACAGAAGAAGATATGCCAGATGAAAAGAGTCGAAATATGTTTTTAGGAGCTATTGGTACGTTAGAAGAAGAAGAAAAGAGAAAGTTAATTTATGAAGTGTTATCTCCTCTTGGTCATAATTTAATGGTAACTCCAAAAGAAGTAGATGCGTTTATTGAGGATATGGCAAATGTAATAGCCAGCGGTTTAAATGCAGCGCTGCATCATCAGATTGATCAGGATAATACAGGGGCATATACACATTGATGGAAAGAGGCAGAAATAGCTTGAGTCAATTTACGCTGTTATGTATATGCGGTACAGTCTTATGTTTGCTTATGATGATAGCTGGAGTGGGACTCGCTAATCATGGTCTAAAAAGTATGAAGGGATATCGTCAGCTGTCATATGAACAAATTGCTCATATGACAGGAACAGAAGGCGCTGGGGCTGAATCGGAAATTTCGGGAGAGACGTTTTCGGCTATTGAAAAACAAAAACAGTTAGAAAGCTTAAGAAGTTTTAATGTTGTAGAAGGTATCGGTATGGCGATAGCAAGTGTTGCTCGTGATATGACAAAGTTTGGAACGGATATAGTTGTTGGGGCAATAAAAGGAATTTTTAGTTAAGGGTAGCGGGAAGGATGGTTGTCTTATGTTTGTAAGAGAGCTGTCTTTTAATTTGAAAAAGGTTTGTCTCTTATGGTTTGTTCGCATAAGATATAGATAGAGTGATTTGTATTGTAAGCAGCACGAGTTTTCATTGAATCTTTGCTGCTCTATTGATATAATCAGTGCTAGTGTATATTGGCGAGACTATTAGGAGTTGAGAACATAGATGAATAAAGAAGAAAGAGCAAAAAGACAGTCCAAAATTCGTAACTTCTCCATCATTGCTCACATTGACCACGGGAAATCAACGTTGGCAGATCGTATTTTGGAGAAAACAAACGCGTTGGCACAGCGCGAAATGAAGGCGCAATTGCTTGACTCTATGGAGTTGGAGCGTGAGCGTGGTATTACAATTAAATTAAATGCAGTACAACTAACGTATAAAGCGAAAGACGGTGAAGAGTATATTCTTCACTTAATCGATACTCCAGGACACGTCGATTTTACGTACGAAGTATCTCGTAGTTTAGCGGCTTGTGAAGGTGCAATTCTTGTAGTGGATGCAGCGCAAGGAATTGAGGCGCAAACATTAGCGAACGTATATTTAGCGCTTGATAATAATTTAGAAATCTTACCAGTTATTAATAAAATCGACTTACCAAGTGCAGACCCAGAACGCGTACGTCAAGAGGTAGAAGATGTAATTGGTTTAGATGCATCGGAAGCTGTACTTGCTTCAGCGAAAGCTGGCATTGGTATTGAAGATATTTTAGAACAAATCGTTGAAAAGGTACCAGCTCCAACAGGTGATTCAGAAGAGCCGTTACAATGTATGATTTTCGATTCTTTATATGATCCGTACCGTGGTGTAATTGCATATATCCGTGTTGTAAATGGAACGGTAAAAGTTGGCGATAAAGTACGTATGATGGCAACTGGAAAAGAATTTGAAGTAACAGAAGTAGGTGTGTTTACACCGAAAACGACGCAACGTGACGAGTTAACAGTAGGTGATGTAGGTTTCTTAGCGGCATCTATTAAAAACGTAGGTGATACACGCGTAGGTGATACGATCACACATGCGAAACGTCCGGCTGCAGAGCCGTTAAAAGGGTATCGAAAATTAAACCCAATGGTATTCTGTGGTTTATATCCAATCGATTCTGCACGTTATAACGACTTACGTGATGCGTTAGAAAAACTAGAATTGAATGATTCTGCTCTTGAATTTGAGCCTGAAACATCTCAAGCTTTAGGTTTTGGTTTCCGTTGTGGTTTCTTAGGGCTTCTTCACATGGAGATTATTCAAGAACGTATTGAACGTGAATTCAAGATTGACTTAATTACAACAGCGCCAAGTGTTATTTATAAAGTGTATTTAACAAACGGTGAAGATTTTATTGTTGATAATCCATCTAATATGCCAGATCCACAGACTATCGATCGTGTAGAAGAGCCGTTTGTGAAGGCTGCAATTATGGTTCCGAATGACTATGTTGGAGCTGTAATGGAAATTTGCCAAGGGAAACGTGGAACGTTTATTGATATGCAATATTTAGATGAAACACGTGTTACATTGACATATGAAATCCCGTTATCAGAAATCGTATATGATTTCTTCGATCAATTGAAATCAAATACGAAAGGATATGCATCATTTGACTACGAGTTAATTGGTTATAAACCATCTAAACTTGTGAAAATGGATATTCTTTTAAATAATGAACAAGTGGATGCTTTATCATTTATTGTACATCGTGATTCAGCGTATGACCGTGGTAAAGTAATTGTAGAGAAATTAAAGAAATTAATTCCAAGACAACAGTTTGAAGTGCCAATTCAGGCGACTATCGGAAATAAAGTTGTATCTCGTTCTACAATTAAGGCGATGCGTAAAAACGTACTTGCAAAATGTTACGGTGGTGACATTTCTCGTAAGCGTAAACTTCTTGATAAGCAAAAAGAAGGTAAAAAACGTATGAAGTCTGTTGGTTCTGTAGAAGTGCCGCAAGAAGCATTCATGGCTGTACTGAAAATGGATGATAACTAATGGAGTGAACTATAATTAGTGGAGATTTTTCTATTCTTCGCTAATTATTAGCCCGCACCAATCGTGATAAAAGTAGAAGCCGTTCGTTCGGCTTCTTTTTTATATGCTACTTTTTAGACATCTTATCATCTCTCATTTACAATAGTGAGAGAGCTTTTTAGTGATTGATATAGAGTTAGGAGACTATTAATGTCCGAAAATATTCGAAAAGATATTCGAGAGAAAATACAAAAAGGTAATTTTAATTGCGAAAAGGAACTGACGCTTTCTATAATTAGTGGGAAGTGGAAAGTTGTGATATTGTGGCACTTAGGTGTGGAAGGTCCGCATCGTTTTAGTGAATTGCAACGTCTGTTCCCGAGCATTTCTCATAAAGTGTTGTCAAATCAATTGAAAGAGTTAATGGAGGACGGGATTGTTGATCGAACGGTATGCCCGGAAATTCCTCCGCGTGTTGAGTACTATATGACGGAATTAGGTATGTCGCTTTTACCGATCGTTGAAATGATGTATGATTGGGGAAAAATGCGAATGGAACAAATCCGTAATACAGTAGAGAAGTAAAGAATCCTCCGGAGTGCGGAGGTTTTCTTTTTAGAAAGGTAGGAGTTATATTTGGTACAAGCTGCATATATTCATATTCCATTTTGTCAGCATATTTGTCACTATTGTGATTTTAATAAAGTATTTATTGAACGCCAACCGGTTGATCAATACTTACAATATTTAGAGAAAGAAATAATAAATACGGTTCAAAAAGTACCGTTTGAAAGTATGAAAACGATTTTTGTTGGCGGAGGAACTCCGACAGCTTTAAATATGGAGCAAACAAAAAAACTACTCGACATCATTAACCGTCGTTTGCGTCCATTTGCGCCGAATTGTGAATTAACATTTGAAGCGAATCCAGGTGATTTACCGAAAGAGAAGTTGAACGTATTGCTAGAAGGTGGAGTAAACCGAATTAGTTTTGGTGTGCAAACGTTTCGTGATGAGCTACTTGAGAAGATTGGACGCAGGCATACGAGAGAAGATGCATTCGTAGCAATTCGAGAAGCGCAGGAAGTCGGTTTTACAAATATTAATGTAGATTTAATTTATGCTCTGCCAGGACAGACGATAGAAGATGTAAAGGAAACATTAGACATTGCCTTTACGCTTGGTGTACAACATTTCTCGGCATATTCATTAATTGTGGAACCGAAAACTGTATTTTATAACTTAATGAATAAAGGGAAATTAAGACTACCAGGTGAAGATCATGAAGCGAAAATGTACGAAATGGTAATGGATGAAATGGAGAAACATGGTTATAACCAGTATGAGATTAGTAACTTCTCAAAAGGTGATAATGAAAGTAGACATAATCTCACATACTGGAATAATGAAGAGTATTATGGATTTGGAGCTGGAGCGCATAGCTATGTGAACGGGGAACGAATTCAAAATGTAGGTCCGCTCAAGCAATATTTCACTAAAATTGATGAGACAGGATTTCCATATTTAGATGTTCACACAGTGACAGAGAAAGAAAAAATGGAAGAAGAGTTGTTCTTAGGACTTCGAAAAACAAAAGGTGTTTCTAAGTTAGAATTCCAAAAGAAATTTAATGTGGAGATGGACCATGTTTTTGCAAAGCAGTTACAAAGTAATCAAGAACAAGGATTACTTGAAAACAGAGATGGACATGTTTGTTTAACGAGGAAAGGGAAACTATTAGGGAATGAAGTATTCCAGTCATTTTTGATTGATTAATTAAATGTGCCATAAGCGTGAAAAATTTTTGTTATTTCGTGACGTTTCCGTTGACAATTGAATGTCAATTTTGGTAAGTTATTAATAGATTTAGCACTCGAAGACAAAGAGTGCTAACAGAGGTGATGATGAGATGCTTACGGAACGTCAGCTCTTAATTTTACAAACAATTGTTGATGACTTTATTGGATCAGCGCAACCAGTTGGTTCGAGGACGTTGGCTAAGAAAGATGAAATTACGTTTAGTTCAGCTACTATTCGAAATGAAATGGCTGATTTAGAAGAATTAGGATTTATTGAAAAAACGCATAGTTCTTCTGGGCGTGTTCCTTCTGAAAAAGGATACCGATTTTATGTAGACCATCTTTTAGCGCCGCAAAACTTACCGACCGATGAAATTGTACAAATTAAAGATTTATTTGCTGAAAGAATTTTTGAAGCAGAAAAAATTGCACAACAATCAGCTCAAATTTTATCAGAGCTTACGAATTATACGGCCATTGTTCTTGGTCCCAAATTGAGCACAAATAAACTTAAAAATGTACAAATTGTACCGCTTGATCGTCAAACAGCAGTCGCTATTATTGTAACAGATACAGGGCATGTGCAAAGTAAAACGATTACCGTTCCGGAATCTGTTGATTTATCAGATTTAGAAAAAATGGTTAATATTTTAAATGAAAAGCTATCTGGTATACCTATGGCAGAACTTCATAATAAAATCTTTAAAGAGATTGTTACAGTCTTGCGTGGGTATGTTCATAATTACGATAGTGCAATAAAAATGTTAGATGGTACATTTCAAGTCCCTTTATCGGAAAAGATATACTTTGGAGGAAAAGCAAATATGCTTTCGCAACCAGAGTTCCATGACATTCACAAAGTAAGATCTTTGCTGACGATGATTGATAATGAGGCTGCGTTTTATGACATTTTGCGTCATAAACAAGTCGGAATTCAAGTGAAAATTGGTAGAGAAAATTCTTCTACGGCAATGGAGGATTGCAGTTTGATTTCTGCAACGTATTCGATTGGAGAAGAGCAACTTGGAACAATTGCAATTTTAGGTCCGACGAGAATGCAATACTCTCGTGTAATTAGTTTACTGCAGTTATTTACAAGACAATTTACAGACGGACTTAAAAAGTAAATGAGAGTAATACATTCGCTCAAGTGATGGAATTTTCATTGCTGTGTGTAATATATAATGCTTAGGTAATCGTGCTAAGCATGATACCTAATACCTTTTAAGGAGGTGAAAATTGTGGAAGAGCGTAACGAACAAGTGGTAGAAGAAGTGAAAGAAGCGCAAGTTGAAGAAGCTGTCACGCCAGAAAACAGTGAAAAAACTGTAGAAGAAAAAAGTGAGGCTGCTCTTTTACAAGAAAAAGTAGATGAGTTACAAGCGAAACTAACGGAAACGGAAGGTCGCACATTACGTCTACAAGCTGATTTTGAAAATTATAAGCGCCGTGTCCAAATGGATAAACAGGCTGCTGATAAATATAGAGCACAAAGTCTAGTTTCAGATATTTTGCCAGCTCTTGATAATTTTGAAAGAGCGATGCAAGTGGAAGCGACTGACGAGCAAACGAAATCCTTGTTACAAGGTATGGAAATGGTGCATCGTCAATTGCTAGAAGCGTTGACTAAAGAAGGTGTTGAAGCGATTGAAGCTGTTGGTAAACAGTTTGATCCGAATGAACACCAAGCTATTATGCAAGTGGAAGACAGTGAATTTGAATCAAACGCGGTAGTTGAAGAATTCCAAAAAGGTTATAAACTAAAAGACCGTGTGATTCGCCCATCAATGGTAAAAGTAAATCAATAATTTACATAAAAGTAGGAGGATTCGCCATGAGTAAAATTATCGGTATTGACTTAGGTACAACAAACTCTTGTGTAGCTGTTATGGAAGGTGGAGAACCAAAGGTTATCCCAAATCCAGAAGGAAACCGTACAACACCTTCTGTTGTAGCTTTCAAAAATGAAGAGCGTCAAGTTGGGGAAGTTGCGAAGCGTCAAGCAATTACAAACCCAAATACAATCATGTCTGTTAAACGTCATATGGGTACAGACTATAAAGTAGAAGTTGAAGGTAAAGATTATACACCTCAAGAAATTTCTGCAATCATTTTACAAAACTTAAAAGCTTCTGCTGAAGCGTACTTAGGTGAAACAGTAACGAAAGCTGTTATTACAGTACCTGCATACTTCAACGATGCAGAGCGCCAAGCAACGAAAGATGCTGGTCGTATCGCTGGTTTAGAAGTTGAGCGTATTATTAACGAACCAACAGCAGCAGCACTTGCTTACGGTTTAGAAAAACAAGATGAAGAGCAAAAAATCTTAGTATATGACTTAGGTGGCGGTACATTTGATGTATCTATCCTTGAGTTAGCAGACGGCACATTCGAAGTTATTTCAACTGCTGGTGACAACCGTCTTGGTGGAGATGACTTTGACCAAGTTATCATCGATCATTTAGTAGCTGAATTCAAAAAAGAAAATAGCATTGATTTAAGCCAAGATAAAATGGCACTTCAACGTCTGAAAGATGCAGCTGAAAAAGCGAAGAAAGATCTTTCTGGTGTAACACAAACACAAATTTCATTACCATTCATTAGTGCTGGAGCTGCTGGCCCATTACACTTAGAATTAACGTTAACAAGAGCTAAATTCGAAGAAATTTCAGCTGGTCTTGTTGAAAGAACATTAGAGCCAACTCGTCGTGCATTAAAAGACGCTGGTTTTGCTCCAAGCGAATTAGATAAAGTTATCCTTGTTGGTGGATCTACTCGTATCCCAGCTGTACAAGAAGCAATTAAACGTGAAACTGGTAAAGAGCCATACAAAGGTGTAAACCCAGATGAAGTTGTAGCATTAGGTGCTGCAGTTCAAGGTGGCGTACTTACTGGTGATGTAGAGGGCGTTCTATTATTAGACGTAACTCCACTTTCTTTAGGTATCGAAACTATGGGCGGTGTGTTCACGAAACTAATCGAGCGTAACACTACAATTCCGACAAGTAAGTCACAAGTATTCTCAACAGCTGCTGATAACCAACCAGCGGTAGACATTCACGTACTACAAGGTGAGCGTCCAATGTCAGCTGACAACAAAACGTTAGGTCGTTTCCAATTAACAGACCTTCCGCCAGCACCACGTGGAATTCCACAAATCGAAGTAACATTCGATATTGATGCGAACGGTATCGTTAACGTACGTGCAAAAGACTTAGGAACAAGCAAAGAGCAAACTATTACAATCCAATCTTCTTCAGGTCTTTCTGATGAAGAAGTAGATCGTATGGTACAAGAAGCTGAATCAAATGCTGATGCTGACCAAAAACGTAAGGAAGAAGTTGAACTTCGTAACGAAGCTGACCAACTTGTATTCCAAACAGACAAAGTTGTAAAAGATTTAGAAGGTAAAGTAGATGCAGCTGAAGTAGCGAAAGCAACGGAAGCGAAAGAAGCATTACAAGCGGCAATCGAGAAAAACGAACTTGAAGAAATCCGTGTGAAAAAAGATGCTCTTCAAGAAATCGTACAACAATTAACTGTTAAATTATACGAGCAAGCTCAAGCGGCTGCAGGGCAAGCAGAAGGTGCACAAGGAGCACAAGACGCTGGCGCGAAAAAAGATAATGTAGTAGACGCTGAGTTTGAAGAAGTAAAAGAAGACAAGTAATACAGTGAAATAAAATAAGTAAGATGACAAAAAGTCAAAGTCAAGCGTGCCTTGGCTTTGGCTTTTTTCACGAATAAGAAGAAATGTGTGAGGATCTTAAGTTTTTTATTTTGCATACTGTAAGTGAGGAAACTTTGTTGCAAAGCACTTTCTTTCGGTGTTAAAATTACGTTTATGTGAAAGATTCGGGGGTTGCAAATTTATGAATAAACGAGATTATTATGAGGTCCTTGGACTTAGCCAGGGCGCTTCAAAAGATGAAATTAAAAAAGCGTATCGTCGTTTGGCTAAAAAATATCATCCAGACGTAAGTAAAGAAGAAAATGCAATTGAAAAGTTTAAAGAAGTACAAGAGGCATACGAAGTATTGAGCGATGATCAAAAGCGTGCGCAGTATGATCAATTTGGTCACGCTGGTTCGAATCAAGGTTTCGGTGGCGGAGGAGACTTCGGCGGTGGCTTCGGTTTCGAAGATATCTTTAGTTCATTCTTTGGCGGTGGCGGCAGACGTCGTGATCCAAATGCTCCACGTCAAGGTGCTGATTTACAATATCAAGTTACTTTAGAGTTTGAAGAAGCTATTTTTGGTAAAGAATTAAACGTTGAGATTCCAGTGGAGGATCCATGTGATACTTGTAAGGGTAGTGGAGCAAAACCAGGGACTTCAAAAGAAACATGTAAACATTGTTCAGGATCAGGGCAAGTAAGTGTAGAACAAAATACACCATTTGGGCGTATTGTAAACCGTCAAGCTTGTGGACATTGTTCAGGAACAGGTCAAATGATTAAAGAGAAATGTACGACATGCCATGGTTCTGGTAAAGTTCGTAAACGTAAAAAAATCAATGTTAAAATTCCGGCGGGTATCGATAATGGTCAACAAATTCGTGTATCTGGAAAAGGTGAAGCAGGCGTAAATGGCGGACCGGCAGGTGACTTATATGTTGTTGTTCATGTGAGAAATCATGAATTCTTTGAACGCGAAGGGGATCACATTATTTGCGAAATGCCAATAACATTTGCGCAAATGGCACTTGGTGCGGAAGTAGAAGTTCCTACCGTTCATGGCAAAGTGAAGCTGAAAATTCCAGCAGGAACACAAACAGGAACAGAATTCCGCTTAAAAGGAAAAGGTGCTCCGAACGTACGTGGATATGGTCAAGGAGATCAATATGTAGTCGTTCGTGTTGTTGTGCCGACGAAATTAACTTCACATCAAAAAGATTTATTGCGTGAATTTGCAGGGCAAGAAGAGCAGGATGATAGCTTATTCAGAAAGCTTAAACGTGCTTTCAAAGGGGAATAATGGAAATAAAAAATGGAGTTGGTAAATTGTGAAATGGTCAGAAATTAGTATTCATACAACAGAAGAAGCAGTAGAAGCTGTCTCTCATATTTTGCATGAAGCAGGCGCTAGCGGGGTTGCGATTGAGGACCCAGCGGAGTTGACGAAAGAGCGCAAGCAACAATACGGTGAGATTTATGCACTTAACCCAGATGAATATCCAAGTGAGGGTGTTTTGGTAAAAGCATATTTCCCACAAACGGATTCTTTACACGAAACGGTTGCAGGTGTAAAATCATCTATTGATGCACTACCATCTTTCGACATCGAAATTGGTAAAGGAACTATTACAATTAATGAAGTCGATGAGGAAGATTGGGCTACTGCTTGGAAGAAGTATTATCATCCAGTTCAAATTTCTGATACATTCACAATTGTGCCGACGTGGGAAGAGTATACACCGTCTTCTCCAGATGAAAAAATTATTGAATTAGATCCAGGTATGGCGTTTGGTACAGGGACACATCCAACAACGACGATGTGTATTCGTGCTTTAGAAAAAACGGTTCAGCCAGGTGATACTGTGATTGATGTGGGGACAGGTTCGGGGGTACTTAGTATTGCTGCGGCAAAATTAGGTGCGGCTTCTGTTCAAGCGTATGATTTAGACCCAGTTGCAGTTGAAAGTGCAGAAATGAATGTGCGCTTAAATAAAACAGATGACATTGTCAATGTTGGACAGAATAGTCTATTAGAAGGTATTGAAGGCCCAGTTGATTTAATCGTAGCAAATTTACTAGCGGAAATTATTCTTCTATTCCCTGAAGATGCAGCGAGAGTTGTGAAGCCAGGTGGATTATTTATTACATCTGGTATTATTGGGGCGAAAGAAAAAGTAATTTCTGAAGCGTTAGAAACAGCTGGATTTTCAATTGAAGAAGTACTTCGAATGGAAGATTGGGTAGCAATTATTGCACGAAATGCGTAATATAGATTTTAGTCTATAAAGAACAGGGGAGTCTCTCACCGTATAAGGTGAGGGACTTGCCGTTTGTTATATGAAAATGATAACGTTTCGTTCTTTTCGTAAGTGTTGACTTACGAAAGGAACGAAACTCTACTAAGGTGATTATATGCAACGTTATTTTGTAGAAGAGAAATATGTAAATGAGACAAGTATTCGCATAATGGGTGATGATGTCCATCACATCGCAAGAGTGATGCGTATGTCAGCTGGTGACCACATTTATTGCTGTGTAAATGGTAAAACAGCAGAGTGTTCAATTGCTGAAATTACCAGTGAATTTGTGGATACCACTATTGTAGAATGGGTAGAGGCGTCAAGCGAACTTCCTGTGTTTGTGACGATTGCAAGTGGACTGCCGAAAGGAGACAAGCTAGAGTTAATTTTTCAAAAAGGAACTGAGCTTGGGGCAGCTGCATTTTTACCATTTCAAGCATCTCGATCTATTGTAAAGTGGGATGCGAAAAAAGCAGATAAAAAAGTTGAGCGTTTGAAAAAAATTGTAAAAGAAGCTGCGGAACAATCGCATAGAAGTGAAATTCCAGAAGTACACGTTCCCTCATCATTTAAACAACTGCTGTCGATGAGTAGCGAGTATGATGTTTGCCTTGTTGCGTATGAAGAAGAAGCGAAACAAGGTGAGAAATCTAATTTTGCGAAAGCTTTAGCGACGATTAAACCAGGCCAAAAACTGCTGATTGTATTTGGACCAGAAGGCGGTTTAGCGGAGGAAGAGATAACCGCACTTCGTGAACATAAATTTGTACCATGTAGTTTAGGACCAAGAATTTTAAGAACAGAAACGGCTCCGCTTTATGCGTTAAGTGCCGCTTCTTATCATTTTGAATTGATGGGGTGATAATCAATGGCAACTGTTGCGTTCCACACGTTAGGTTGTAAAGTAAACCACTATGAAACAGAAGCGATTTGGCAATTGTTTAAACAAGGTGGTTATGAAAGAACTGAATATGAAAAAAAATCTGATGTATACGTTATTAACACATGTACAGTAACGAATACTGGAGATAAAAAAAGCCGTCAAGTAATTAGACGTGCTGTACGCCAAAATCCAGATGCGGTAATTTGTGTAACTGGATGTTATGCACAAACATCTCCAGCGGAAATTATGGCAATTCCAGGTGTAGATATTGTTGTTGGTACGCAAGATCGTGAGAAGATGTTAGGATACATCGAAGAATTCCGTAAAGAGCGTCAACCAATTAATGCTGTCCGTAATATTATGAAAACACGTGTATATGAAGAGCTCGATGTACCATATTTCACGGACCGTACACGTGCATCTTTAAAAATACAAGAAGGTTGTAATAACTTCTGTACATTTTGCATCATTCCTTGGGCGCGTGGTTTAATGCGTTCTCGTGATGGAAAAGAAGTTATTAAACAAGCGCAGCAATTAGTAGATGCGGGCTATAAAGAAATCGTATTAACAGGTATTCATACAGGTGGGTACGGTGAAGATATAAAAGAGTATAACTTAGCTGGATTACTGCGCGATATGGAAGCGGAAGTAGGCGGATTGAAACGCCTTCGTATTTCTTCTATTGAGGCGAGTCAAATTTCTGATGAAGTAATTGAAGTGTTAGATAAATCAGAAGTAGTTGTACGCCACTTGCATATTCCATTACAGTCAGGATCTAATACTGTATTGAAACGTATGCGCCGTAAGTATACGATGGAATTTTTCCAAGAGCGTTTAGATCGTTTGAAAGAAGCGTTACCAGGTCTTGCGATTACATCAGACGTAATTGTTGGATTCCCAGGCGAAACAGAAGAGGAATTCATGGAAACGTACAATTTCATTAAAGAGAATCGTTTCTCTGAATTACACGTTTTCCCTTATTCGAAACGTACAGGTACTCCAGCAGCACGTATGGAAGATCAAGTTCCTGAAGACGTGAAGAACGATCGTGTTCACCGTCTAATTGAGCTATCAAATCAATTAGCGAAAGAGTATGCTTCTAGATTTGAAGGTGAAGTACTTGAAATCATTCCGGAAGAGACATTTAAAGATGGTGACCGTGAAGGTTTATATGTAGGTTATACAGATAACTACTTAAAAATTGTGTTTGAAGGATCTGAAGAATTGATTGGTAAGCTAGTAAAAGTGAAAATTACAAAAGCTGGTTATCCATATAACGAAGCGCAGTTTGTTCGTGTTCTTGAAGATGATGTAAAAAAAGAATCAGCAAGCGCATAAAATGAAACTTTAATCAGTGGGGGGTTTTGTTCATCCCTGCTGATTATCAGCCTGACCCCCGCCTAAGTTCTTTGCTTTCGTTGAATTTTGAGGTGGGGTTCTTACTGTCCTGGCAAATAGCGGGATAAAAAAGCATGCAAACGGAAACAATTTGCATGCTTTCTTTTTTTTTGTGGAGAAGTTAAGTACTGAAAAGGCAGGTACGTTGAATGAGTAGTTATTTAATGCTTTCTTGTATTAAACAAGGTGTAATGATAAAAAATATAGTTGTCTTCAGGGGAAAAGGATAATAGCTATCTACATAGCTTTTGAACAGGTAAGGGCATCTATTCTTCTTTTATTCTGCCAAATAGTTGACCTGAAGTGATAAAATGTATTATAATCGTAAAAGACATGCTGAAGAAGGGTTTCTTTTTGCATGCTGAAATTAGTATGTAAGTGTGATGTTTCGGAGGGAGGGAAAGAGAATGTCAAAAACAGTCGTTCGTAAAAACGAGTCTTTGGAGGATGCACTTCGCCGTTTTAAAAGATCGGTTTCTAAAACTGGTACACTTGCTGAAGCAAGAAAGCGCGAGTTTTATGAAAAGCCAAGTGTAAAACGTAAGAAGAAATCTGAAGCGGCAAGAAAGCGTAAGTTCTAAGAGAGGGTGTAAGTTATGAGTCTTCTCGGTCGTTTAAACGATGATATGAAACAAGCGATGAAGAATAAACAAAAAGAAAAATTAACCGTTATTCGTATGGTTAAGGCTGCTTTACAAAATGAAGGTATTAAACTGCAACATACTCTTACTGAAGAAGAGGAATTAACAGTTTTAGCTCGTGAAGTAAAACAGTATAAGGACTCCCTCCTTGAATTTAAAAAAGCTGGTCGTGAAGACCTTGTTGATAAACTGCAAAGTGAAATTCAGATTTTAAGCGCATATTTGCCGGAGCAATTAACAGAAGAAGAACTAGCGGATATAATTAAGCAAGTTATTTCTGAAGTTGGTGCTACATCTAAAGCAGATATGGGTAAAGTGATGACTGCTGTTATGCCGAAAGTAAAAGGTAAAACAGACGGATCACTTGTGAATAAGCTGGTTATCCAGCTATTAGCATAAAAAAGCGTCTCATTTCGTATGAGACGTTTTTTTATGCTTTTTTCAGTTTGGACGTGATAATACAAGCTCTTTTTTCATACATATGGGATGAGAGGGGGTCTTTTGAGATGAAAAAAATAGAACAAATGAAGAATTGGTTAACGAAGCAAATAGACCTGCCAGTGGATGTGTTAATGGATCTACCTCGGATCACGCTTGTTGGGCAAGTACATATCTATATAGAAAATCATCGAGGATTATTAGTGTTTTCAGATAAAGAGGTAAGATTGCTATTGAAACATGGTCAATTATTAATTAAAGGTCAATCCTTTGTTATTAAAACAATCCTTCCAGAAGAACTGTTGCTTGAAGGGATTATTGAACAAGTGACGTTTTTAGAAAATGAAAAGAAAGAGGAGTGAGGAGAAACTTCCGTTTGTGAAGTTTTTCTTCGTTACCTTGTATTAACAGGCGGTAACGTTCTGGCCTCAATATTCGGTTCGTACAAAGAGGATAGGTGGGAATTGAGTTCCACGTAAAAAACTGGCTCGTGAAGGTTAATAATTAGTGAGGATCAAGGAATCTGCTAATTTAAATTTTAGTAAGAGCTAGTTTGATAATCGAATTGAAAAGTAGTGTATCTACTTTTAGAAAGGTAGTGGAGATAGTCGATGAAAAATAAATGGTTTATAAAATGGCTTGGGTATGTAAAGGTGCGAATTGAAGGTAGAGGAGCGGAACGCTTTGTTAACGAGTGTGTGCGGAAGAAATTACTCGTTTGGGATGTAAAGAAGATAGCTGATGAAACGTTAGTTTTTTGTATGTTATTACGAGATGTGAAAAAGATAAAACCAATTTATAGAAAAAATGAATGTAAATTATATTTTATTGGACGTTACGGTTTTCCTTTTTGGAATAAGCGTATAATTAAAAATAGTGGATTTTTAATTGGGTTTTTAATATTTTTTTTCGGAATGATCGCATTGTCAAATATGGTGTGGAAAATTGAAATTACAGGAGCAAAACCTGAAACAGAATATATATTGATGAAAGAATTGGACAAAATGGGTATAAAAAAAGGTAAATTACAATTCCAAATGCCGAGTGTAGAAGATGTTCAACGTCATTTGACAGACAATATTAATGCGATTACTTGGGCGGGATTAGAAATAAGAGGGACAACATATCATTTTAAGATTGTTGAAAAAAATGAGCCGAAAAAAGAAAGTGAACAACAGCCACAAAACTTAGTAGCAAAAAAAGAAGGGATTATTACAAAAACATTTGTGGAAGTTGGGAAGCCGGTTGTCATGAAAAATGACCATGTAGAAAAGGGGCAACTTCTCGTATCCGGGATGTATGGTAATGAGGAGAATCCGACAGTTGTTTCGGCTAAAGGGATTGTATATGGAGAAACGTGGTATAAATCTGAGGTGGATGTTCCGTTAAAGACACAATTTCAAGTGTATACTGGTAATTCATACAATGAATATTTCCTTAAATTTGGGAGTACTAAAATAAAAATATGGGGATTTCTACAGGATAAGTATAAGCGCTCTCGTACTGAAAGTGTAAAACATGATGTGAAATTATTTGGATTTACATTACCAATTGCATACGAGAAAGATATTGTACGAGAAGAGGAAGAAGCGAACCGAGAATATACCGAAAAACAAGCAATGAAAGTAGCGAAAGAGATGGCAGAAAAAGAACTGAAGAAAAAATTGGATGAACATGCTATGATTGTAAGTGATAACATTTTGAGTAAAGAGGTTGAGGCGGATCACCTAAAGGTCACATTACATTATACAGTGATTGAAAATATTGCAGAGCCACAACCAATATCTGAATCCGATATTCAAGGAGACTGAGTAATGGCAGAACAATTAGTAGAAATGAACCAACAATTGGAAAATCCCAACGAAGCAATCGCTCTTTTTGGGGTAAATGATGCTCATTTAAAAGTAATTGAACGAGAACTTAGTGTATCGATTGTGACTAGAGGAGAATCTGTTCGTGTATCTGGGGCAGATGAAACTGTGGTGCTCGTAGAAAAAATCTTACAACAGTTACTTGTTGTTATCCGTAAAGGTGTATCAATTTCGGAAAGAGATGTTGCGTATGCGATTCAGCTTGGGCAACAAGGGAAAATTGCTCAATTCGAAGAATTATATGAAGAGGAAATTTTTAAAACGGCAAAAGGTAAATCCATTCGTGTGAAAACGATGGGGCAAAGACGATATATTCATGCAATGAAAAAGAATGATATTGTATTTGGGATAGGACCTGCTGGGACAGGAAAAACATACTTAGCCGTAGTAATGGCTGTGAGAGCTTTAAAGCAAGGGTATGTAAAGAAAATTATTTTAACAAGACCTGCTGTAGAAGCTGGAGAGAGCTTAGGGTTTTTACCAGGTGATTTGAAAGAAAAAGTAGATCCGTATTTACGTCCACTATATGATGCGTTACATGATATTCTTGGACAAGAATATACACAACGTATGATGGAACGTGGTGTAATTGAAATTGCACCTCTTGCTTATATGAGAGGGCGTACTCTTGATGATTCATTTGTTATATTAGATGAGGCGCAAAATACAACTGGTGTTCAAATAAAAATGTTTTTAACACGATTAGGTTTTAGTTCTAAAATGGTTATTACGGGGGATCCCTCACAGGTAGACTTGCCAAAAGGGGTAAAGTCAGGTCTTTCTATTGCTGCTAATATTTTATCTGGTGTATCAGGTCTTTCGTTCATTACATTGGAACAAACGGACGTTGTGAGACACCCGTTAGTGCAACGTATTATTGAGGCATATGATAAAATGGAATGATCCTATTTGTCAGGGTCATTTCTTTTTGTATGATAAGGTTGGCGAGTGGCATATTTTTTACTATCATTAAAGACGAGGGAAATGAACTATAGGTGATAGTGGATAAAAACGTTGTCCAAAAAGTATCGTTGCCTAGAAGAAATGAAAGCTATAAATAGTTTCACTTTATTTCTGGAGAGGAGAAGGTATTGAAATCATGTCAAGATCTCAAGAAATTTCTAAGTGGTTTCGTAATTTACAACATTCGAAAAAACTAAGTTGGATTTCTTACGTTTTATTAGGAGCAGTGCTGTTTTTTGCACTTATGAATAATGTAAAACCAGAGCAATTAGATGTTACAACATATTCTATTGCGAAAAAAACAATCCATTCTCCTATTAAAATTGAAGATAAAGTTACAACGGACAAAAAGAAAAAAGAAGCCGCTACAAAAGTTGAAGATCAATATACATATAAAAGTGAGTATAAACAAAATAAAGTGGATATTGTGAATGACGTCTTTGCTAAAGTAGATGAAGTGATACAAGAGATTAAAGCGGTTGGACCGGATGAGCAAAAAAAGATTACTGATGCTGAAAAAGTGGACAAGTTGAAAAAAAAATTGCCTACTGATTTAACGAAAGAATTATCTGATTCAAACTTACTAAACTTAATTAATGCAGATTCGAACCAATTAGTATTAGCGAAAGATGCAACAGTTACAGCTATTAATAGTATCATGACTGAGCATGTTAAAATGGACGAATTGAAGGATGCGAAGGAACGATATGTAAGTGAGATGAATAGTGTTAATGTTGATAATGGTTTAAAGGAATCTATTAAGGCGTTAGGGAAATATGCGATTTCTGCAAACTATTTTTATGATCCGACCTTAACAAAAGAGAAGAGAAAAGCGGAAGAAGATTTAGTTCCACCTGTTTATATTCTTCAAGGGCAAGTCCTTGTTAGAGAAGGTGAAACGATTTCAAGTGATATGTACAATCAGTTGAAATTAGTTGGCCTGTTAGAAAAAGGGAACAGTTTTCAACCCTATGTTGGGTTAGCGGTACTCATTGGTGTGCTATTGTACTTTATGCATAAGCAGTTTGAAGTGTTTTTACAGCGGAAAAGAGAAGATAGGCCGTATGTCTTAGCGTATATTACAATTTTGTCTATCACGATTGTTTTAATGAAAATCATTAGTTTGTTTCAAAAACTTGAGTATGCAGGAATCGCGTATGTTGTTCCAGTTGCCATGGGAACAATACTTGTAAAATTAATGATTGGTGATCGATTTGTATTTTTAACGAGTATGATCTTTTCTGTATGCGGAAGTATTATGTTTAATGAAGGTGTAACGAGTACACTGAATTATAGTGTGGGGATTTATGTTTTATTAAGTTCATTATCAGTTAGTATTTTCTTGAGAGAAAAAAATCGTCGTACGATGATTTTACAAGCTGGTATACTCGTTTCTGTATTAAATGTAGTCGTATTAGCGGCTTTGCTATTATTACGTAACGGGAATTTTTCGCCTCTTGAAATTGGGGTGCAATTATTAATGGCTGCTGTTTCGGGTATTATCTCTTCTGTTCTAGCTATGGGGATTTTACCGTATTTAGAAAGTGGTCTTGGGATTGTATCGAGTATGAAATTGATGGAACTTTCAAGTCCGAATCACCCGCTCGTGCGCAAAATTTTATTAGAAGCACCAGGTACATATCATCATAGTGTAATGGTAGCTAATCTCTCAGAAGCTGCTTGTGAAGCAGTTGGAGCAAATGGAGTATTAGCGCGTGTAGGGGCGTATTATCATGATGTAGGGAAAACGGTACAACCACAGTTTTTTATTGAAAACCAAATGGGTATTGAAAACCCGCATGATAGATTAGACCCTGTAACGAGCAAAGATATTATAATTGCTCATGTAACCGATGGGGTGAGAATGTTAGAAGAACACCATATACCTCAAGAAATTATCGATATTGCTGGACAGCATCATGGTACAACGTTACTTAAATATTTTTATTATAATGCGATTAAAGAAGATAAAGAGAAATATACGGAGGAAATGTTCCGCTATCCAGGATCAAAAGCAACTTCTAAAGAGTCGGCGATCGTTGGTATTGCTGATAGTGTGGAGGCGGCGGTACGTTCGATGAACCATCCAACACCAGATCAGATTAATAATTTAGTGCAAAGTATTATTAAAGATCGCCTGCAAGATGGTCAATTTAGTGAATGTGATTTGACATTTAAGGAACTACAAATCGTTGGAAAAACGTTATGTGAAACGTTAAATGGTATTTTCCATTCCCGTATTACATATCCGGAACCGCCGGAAGAAAAGGAGAAAGAATGAGTTTATTAATTGATTTTATTGATGAAACAGAAGAAGTGAAAGAAGAATATATAAGTTTGATTCGAGGTTTAGTAGAGAAAGCAGCCCAAATGGAGAACATAGAAGAAGGCGCAGAATTATCGGTTACATTTGTAGATAATGAACGTATTCGTGAAATAAACCGTGATTACCGAGATAAGGATCAGCCTACGGACGTTATTTCTTTTGCTATGGAAGAAATGGGAGAAGGCGAAATGGAAATTGTCGGTGCAGAGATGCCGCGTATGTTAGGAGATCTTATTATTTCTATTCCAAGAGCAAAAGAACAAGCTGAAGAATATGGACATTCTTTTGATCGAGAACTTGGGTTTTTAGCACTACATGGCTTTTTGCATTTGCTTGGTTATGATCATATGACAGAAGAAGATGAGAAAGAAATGTTTGGAAGACAAAAAGAAATTTTAGAGGCCTTTGGATTAGGGCGATGAAAACAGGAAAACTTTTAGATAGTTTTGGATATGCTATAGCTGGTATATACTTTTGTCTTCGTCATGAACGAAATATGAAAATTCATTATTTAGCCGCAGTCATCGTTATATGCTGCGGCTTTTATTTCCATATTACAACAATGGAATGGATTGTCGTACTTATTGTGATAGGGATTGTAATGAGTTTAGAGATGGTGAATACGGCTATTGAAAAAACAGTAGACTTAGCAACCGTCGATATTCATCCGGTTGCAAAAATTGCAAAGGATGTTGCAGCAGGGGCAGTTTTATTATTTGCAATTATAGCTGCTGTAATTGGTGCTATTATCTTTTTACCGTATATGGTATAGTTGCATTCCGAAGCTTTTATTAAGCTTTGGGAGCGCCGTGAAGGCCTTTAATGAAAGAGTGTATCTGTTCACATCTATGGACGGAAAGGATGCGGGAATATGAATAGCAAACAATTAATTCAAGAAGCAACCGAAGCGCGTAAACGAGCGTACGTACCATATTCTAAATTTCAAGTAGGTGCAGCTTTACTAACTCAGGATGGAAAAATATATCGTGGATGTAATGTTGAAAATGCATCATATGGTTTATGTAACTGTGCAGAACGAACAGCTTTATTTAAGGCAATTTCTGAAGGGGATAACGAGTTTGTAGCTATTGCAGTCGTAGCGGATACAAAGCGTCCAGTACCTCCTTGTGGAGCATGTCGACAAGTTATGATAGAATTATGTAAACAGGATACGAAAGTATACCTATCAAACTTACATGGTGATGTTCAAGAGACAACAGTCGGAGAATTGTTACCAGGAGCATTTTTAGCGGAGGATTTACATGAATAGAAAAGGTTATAAATCAGGTTTTGTCTCTATCATTGGCAGACCGAATGTTGGGAAATCTACATTTTTAAATCGTATTATTGGCCAAAAAATTGCCATTATGAGCGATAAGCCACAAACAACTCGTAATAAAATTCAAGGTGTATATACAGAAAATGATTCACAAGTAGTTTTCATTGATACACCAGGAATACATAAACCTAAACATAAACTAGGCGATTTCATGGTGAAGATGGCTCAAACGACATTAAAAGAAGTTGATATTGTTTTGTTTATGGTCAATGCAACTGAAGGATATGGTCGTGGTGAGGAATTTATTATTGAGAAATTACAAGAAACGAAACAACCGGTATTTTTGGTAATTAATAAAATTGACCAACTTCATCCAGAGCAATTGCTGGAGTTGATTGATCAATATCGTAAATTATATGAGTTCGCGGAGATTGTGCCAATTTCTGCATTGGACGGTAATAACGTTGAAGCGTTAATCGGAGCAATTAAAAAGTATTTACCAGAAGGACCGCAATATTACCCGGATAATCAAGTAACGGATCATCCAGAGCGATTTATTATTTCAGAGCTTATTCGTGAAAAAGTATTACATTTAACACGTGAAGAAGTACCGCATTCTGTAGCGGTTGTTATTGATGCAATTCAAAAGCGTGAGGGCGGAGCGGTTTATATAAACGCAACGATTGTTGTTGAACGTGCATCACAAAAAGGAATTATTATAGGTAAGCAAGGGAAGATGTTAAAAGAAGTCGGTAAGAGAGCTCGTTTTGACATTGAAGCACTTCTTGGTTCTAAAGTATTTTTAGAAGTATGGGTGAAAGTGCAAAAAGATTGGCGCAATAAGATGTCACAGCTTCGTGACCTTGGTTTCCGTGAAGACGAGTATTAATATGAAGTAAAGTTGTGATCAGTGGATGTTTTGTTCATCCACTGATTATTGGTTTTTATGAACCTTGATAAATTAGGAAAAATTTTTCTCACATGAAAATGAACAAAATGGGTCAACTTAATAACAACAAAAGAAATTGGTTTATAGGCTACGCTTATTGAGAAAGGTGGATTCTTATGCTAGATTTTACCTGGAAGTTTTTCTCCAAAACAGGAAGCATTGAAACGTATTTGCTTTTGAAAGAAATGGAAAAAGACGTAAACGATGAGATGGATCAACATGAAGAGGAGTTAGCGCATCTAGACTCTCCAATTTCTTGACCCGTTTTGTTCAAACCTTGGATGGTGACGAACATGTTTCAAAAAGTTGAGGGCATTGTTATCCGTACGACAGATTACGGAGAAACAAATAAGATTGTTACAATATACTCACGGGAATTTGGTAAGGTAAGTGCAATGGCAAGAGGGGCGAAAAAGCCGAAGAGTCGGTTAGCAGCTATTTCGCAACTTATGACACATGGTCATTTTCTTATTCAAATGGGATCTGGACTTGGAACTTTGCAACAAGGCGAGATTATTTCATCTATGAAAGAAATTCGCGAGGATATATTTTTAACTGCTTATGCATCATTTATTATCGAATTAACCGATAAAGCAACAGAAGATAAGAAGCATAATCCGTATTTATTTGAAATGTTATATCAAACGTTGCATTATATGTGTGAGGGTGTTGACCCAGAAGTATTATCATTAATTTATCAAACGAAAATGCTTCCGGTATTAGGGATGCACCCGTACTTTGATACATGTGCTATTTGTCATCAAGAAACAGATTTTGTCGCCTTCTCTGTCAGGGAAGGCGGTTTTCTGTGCTCGCGTCATGCGGAACAAGATCCGTATCGTATTCCGGTGGGAGAGGCTGTTCATAAATTATTACGTCTCTTTTTTCACTTTGATTTACACCGGCTCGGTAATGTATCGGTGAAGGATAGTACAAAAAAACAAATGCGCACAGTATTGAATACATATTATGACGAATATTGTGGAATTTATTTGAAAACAAGGCGTTTCTTGGAACAACTTGATAAGTTTCAAATATAAAAAGGGCCGTATACGGTCCTTTTTACATACTTTCTTTTTCGAATAGCATATTTAGTATATAATATTTAAGAGATAGTATAACTTTTTTCGTTGTGCATTAAAGGTGGTGATTATCATAGAGCTGAATAAACGGCAAGAGCATATCATTCAGATTGTAAAAGATCACGGTCCTATTACAGGGGAGTCAATTGCTGGGCAATTGGGTTTAACACGTGCAACGCTAAGACCAGACTTAGCAATTTTAACGATGGCTGGTTATTTAGAAGCGCGTCCACGTGTAGGTTATTTTTATACGGGTAAAACCGGGGGACAGCTATTATCTGAAGCTGTTAAGAAAATTAAAGTGCAAGATTATCAATCTAGACCGGCTGTAATTGATAAAAATGTATCAGTATACGATGCAATCTGTACTATGTTTCTAGAGGACGTTGGTACATTATTTGTTGTAGATCAAGCTACTTTATTAGTTGGCGTTGTATCTCGTAAAGATTTATTACGAGCTAGCTTAGGAAAGCAGGATTTAACCTCTCTTCCGGTTAATATTATCATGACAAGGATGCCAAACATTGCGATGTGTCGCAGGGAGGATTCTTTATATGATATTGCGATGGAATTAATAGAAAGACAGATTGATGCGATGCCGGTTGTGAAGGATACGAAACAAGGTTTAGAAGTGATTGGACGAATTACAAAAACAAATATTACACGTGCGTTTGTAAATTTAGTAAATAACGAATAAGTGTAATTTGTTTAAAGTGAGGTAATGTAATGGATAATAAAATCGTATATGTCGTATCTGACTCTGTAGGAGAAACGGCTGATTTGGTTGTTAGAGCGGCAATGGGACAGTTCCCATTCGCTCCTGATATTAGGCGTGTACCGTATGTAGAAGATACAGGGACATTAAAAGAAGTAATCTCGATTGCCAAGAGCAATCAAGCGCTTATTTGTTTTACGTTAGTAAAGCCTGATATGCGTCAATATTTATTGACAGAAGCGGCAAAAGAAGGAGTAGAGGCATACGATATTATCGGACCTCTTATCGATCAAATTGAAGAAATTACAGGGCAAGTACCAAGGTATGAGCCAGGTGTCGTTCGAAGATTAGATGAAGAGTACTTTAAAAAAATTGAAGCGATTGAATTTGCAGTTAAGTATGATGATGGTAGAGATGCACGTGGTATTTTAAAAGCTGATATCGTGTTGATTGGAATTTCACGTACATCAAAAACACCACTTTCACAATATTTAGCGCATAACAAACGTTTGAAAGTTGCTAATGTACCACTTGTACCGGAAGTGGATCCGCCTGAGGAATTATATCAAGTGGCAAAAGAGAAATGTTTCGGTTTGAAAATTATACCAGATAAGTTAAATCATATTCGAAAAGAACGATTGAAATCACTTGGATTAAGTGATGGAGCAACATATGCAAATATTAATCGTATTCAAGAAGAAATTGATCATTTTGAGGAAGTAATTAGTAAAATAAATTGTCAAGTGATTGATGTATCAAATAAGGCAATTGAAGAAACAGCAAATATTATTGTGAATGCAGTGCAAAACCAAAAAATGTTTTAGCACATTTACCAAAGGTGAATGTGCTTTTTTCGCTCGTGAGAAGGCGTTAGAGGAAGATGCGAAGTAGAGCATGAACTTTCGGCTTAGTAATAGAATATAGCGGAATGGTTATACTTATATTCTTCTGTTTTTTAATTATGCTAAAGGAACGATTTCGTTATCTTTAAGTGTAAGATGAAAATTAAAGGGATATGTAGCGTAGTTGAAGAAAATATATTATAATAAAAAATTGTGATAAAAACCTATATTTTACGTTTAGACTTTAATTTTTCAGAATAAACTAGGGATAGGATTTTCGAAAAAGACATGTATTTACGTTAAATCGACAAAATCTAGACAAGAAAACGCACATTATGGAAGGATTCACAGAAGGGATGTAGAATACAGACATATGCAAAACATCAGATAAGATATTATTTGATGCAGATGCGTATCCCGTGAAGAATGCAATTGTGCAAGTTGAAACAAAATTTTATGTCGAAATTTTGTTTGTCGTATCCTATGCTCATCGTTCAAGAAAACAGCAAGGTAATTGGGTCTATGTAGATTCTGAGCAAGATGAAGTTGACTGTTATATTTATTAACATGCAAAAGCTACAGATCTCATGATCATACAGGCTATAGTGCTTCTTGCTAGTCTTCTTGTGAAAAAGGAGTATATGTATTGTCTCCAGGAGATACATTTGTAACAGATGAGCAAATGTATACAATTTTATATAGTAGTATGTATCTGCGAATTTACGCAGACTGGGGACTTATACGAAAGGTCCAAAATCGTTTACACAATGTGATCGACAGTACTTTCTAACAAATTTAGAAAAATATTGTCGAATTATAAAGGAATCTTTTAATTTATATCGAATACAAAATACGACACGGAGATGGAGTTATGGGGAACAGAATTCCTGAAGAAGTTGTTGAACAGATTCGGACATCATCCGATATTGTAGAAGTGATTGGTGAGTATGTTCAACTTAGAAAGCAGGGGCGTAACTATTTCGGCCTTTGTCCATTTCATGGTGAGAATTCTCCTTCATTCTCTGTTTCATCTGATAAGCAAATTTTTCATTGTTTCGGATGTGGAGAAGGTGGAAATGTATTTTCTTTTCTTATGAAAATGGAGGGACTTGCTTTCACAGAGGCTGTTCAAAAGCTTGGCGAAAGAAATGGAATTGCAGTTGCAGAATATACATCAGGGCAAGGACAACAACAACAAGAAGACATATCTGATGACACTGTCATCATGCAACAGGCTCATGAACTTTTGAAAAAGTATTATCATCATTTATTAGTAAATACAGAAGAAGGAAATGAAGCACTTTCATATTTATTAAAACGTGGTATTACAAAAGAGATGATTGAGAAATTTGAAATTGGTTATGCATCACAAGCTTGGGATGCAGCAACGAAAATTTTACAAAAAAGAGGTTTGTCGCTATCTAGTATGGAACAGGCTGGCCTTCTTGTAAGAAGTGAGAAGGATGGCAGTCATTATGACCGCTTCCGCGGAAGAGTTATGTTTCCGATTTATACTTTACAAGGTAAGGTGATAGCGTTTAGTGGAAGGGCATTAGGAGATGACACTCCGAAATATTTGAATAGTCCTGAAACACCGATTTTTTACAAAAGTAAGCTGTTGTATAATTTCCACCAAGCAAGGCCGTTTATTAGAAAACGTGGGCAGGTTGTCCTTTTTGAAGGTTATGCCGATGTACTAGCCGCGGTGAAAAGTGGTGTGGAAGAAGCTGTTGCGACAATGGGAACAGCTTTAACTGAAGAACAAGCGAAACTTCTGCGACGTAACGTTGAAACTGTTGTTCTTTGCTATGATGGTGATAAAGCAGGGCGAGAAGCGACGATGAAAGCAGGGCAATTACTATTGCAAGTTGGTTGCCAAGTGAAAGTTACATCCTTGCCAGATAAGCTTGACCCTGATGAATATGTGCAACAATATGGGACAACCGCTTTTGAAAATCTTGTGAAATCAAGTATAAGTTTTGTTGGTTTCAAAATAAATCATTTGCGTTTAGGGAAAAATTTGCAAGATGAGTCTGGCAAAGAAGAATATGTAAAAAGTGTTTTAAAAGAGTTATCATTGCTACAGGATGCGATGCAGGCGGAATCATATTTAAAATCATTATCGCAAGAATTTTCGTATTCAATGGAAACACTTTTGAATCAATTGCACCAATATCGCAAAGAACAAAAGGTACAGCAAAAACAAATAAAGCAGGTTTCTAAGCCATCTCAAATTGTTCAAACGAAACCGAAATTAACAGGTTTTGAAAGGGCAGAAAGAGAAATTATTTACCATATGTTGCAAAGTGCAGAAGTGACAGTGCGTATGGAACCTCATATAGAAGATTTTTATACAGAAGAACATAAAGGGATTTTATATGAACTATACGCATATTATGAAAAGGGGAATGAACCTTCAGTCGGAACATTTTTAAGTTGGCTCTCTGATGAAAAGTTGAAAAATATTATTACTGATATTTCGACGGATGAATTTATTAATCCAGAGTACACAGAAGAAGCGTTACAAGGTCATTTGGAGGCGCTAAGACGCCATAAAGAAAAACTTGAAAAGATGGAAATTATCTTTAAAGTAAAACAAATGGAAAAAACAGATCCTGTAGAGGCTGCTAAATATTATGTGGCATATTTACAAAGTCAAAAAGCAAGAAAATAGCTTTTTCGATAAAGTTTTAGTATAATGAATGTTTGTATCTCGCGTAAGGAGGGGAACAGATGGCTGATAAACCAGCTCGTTCTAAACAAATTGAAACTGAAATGACCCTTGAGCAAGTGAAAGAACAACTCACTGAGCTCGGAAAAAAACGTGGCGTTCTTACATATGAAGAGATTGCAGAACGCATGAATGGATTTGAAATTGAATCCGATCAAATGGATGAATACTATGAATATTTAGGTGAACAAGGGATTGACTTAGTTGGTGACAATGACAACGACGAAGGTCCTAATAATCGTCAAATTACAAAAACGGAAGAAGAATTTGACCTTAATGATTTAAGTGTGCCGCCAGGTGTGAAAATCAATGACCCTGTTCGTATGTACTTAAAAGAAATTGGTCGTGTAGACTTACTATCTGCTGAAGAAGAAATTCGACTTGCGACACGTATTGAAGAAGGCGATGAAGAAGCAAAACGCCGTCTTGCGGAAGCAAACTTACGTCTTGTAGTAAGTATTGCAAAGCGCTACGTGGGCCGTGGTATGCTTTTCTTAGACTTAATCCAAGAAGGAAATATGGGTCTAATTAAGGCAGTTGAAAAGTTCGACTACCGTAAAGGTTTTAAATTTAGTACGTATGCAACTTGGTGGATTCGCCAAGCTATTACACGTGCGATTGCAGACCAAGCGCGAACAATTCGTATTCCAGTTCATATGGTTGAAACAATTAATAAGTTAATCCGTGTACAACGTCAATTATTACAAGATTTAGGACGCGAACCATCTCCTGAAGAGATTGGTGAAGAAATGGATCTTGCTCCAGAAAAAGTACGCGAAATCTTAAAGATTGCACAGGAGCCAGTTTCTCTTGAAACACCAATTGGTGAAGAAGACGACTCCCATTTAGGTGACTTTATCGAAGACCAAGAAGCAACATCGCCTGCGGACCATGCAGCGTATGAATTGCTAAAAGAACAATTAGAAGATGTGTTAGATACACTAACAGATCGTGAAGAAAATGTTCTGCGTCTTCGTTTTGGTTTAGATGATGGACGAACTCGTACGCTTGAAGAAGTTGGGAAAGTATTCGGCGTAACGAGAGAACGTATTCGTCAAATTGAAGCGAAAGCACTTCGCAAATTAAGACATCCAAGCCGTAGTAAGCGTCTTAAGGATTTCTTAGAATAGGCTACCTTTAAGTTTACTTCACTTTTGTGAAGTAAACTTTTTTATTTTGTTAATTTTTGTTAAAGTTTAGCTATCGGCAACGATTACAATTTCTTGTAATTTATTTTACAGAATTGTCTTTTGATTTGCAAATGCTCATTTTTCGATTTTTCGATTTATTTTGTTTATTATATACAAAATAATATGTAGAAAAGTAAAAAATATGATGAGAAACGTTAGTAATTATCGAAATAATATGCGATATAATAGTGAAAATCAATAAAATGAATTTACGGAATATTTTTAACAAGTAGTAGTTTGCTCTTTTCTGATAGGGCGTTTTCAAGTACAATATAAATGACTGAATCATCTAACTATTTAGTGGTATAGAGGGGGGAGAAGAGATATGAAACGTAATCCGTTGATTCCGTTCGCTCTTATTGCAGCATTAGGTATTATCGTTATGTTTGTATTTTCATTTCAGGGGCTAAATAAATCTAAAGAGTTAGCTGATGCAAAAAATGGTGGGAAACCAGCGCAAACAGCATCAAAGCCAGAGGATATTGTAAAGCAAAGCTGTACGAGCTGTCACGGTGATCAGTTACAAGGGGCAGTGGGACCTAATTTACAAAAAATTGGTGGGAAACTTTCGAAAGATGAAATTAAAGAAGTTCTTTCAAAAGGAAAAGGAAATATGCCACCAAATATAGTTCCAGCTGATCAAGCGGCAAAAGTAGCTGATTGGTTATCGAAGAAAAAATAAAGTTTCATATTACAAGCCTTTTGCTTTTGTGCAAAAGGCTTGTTTTTCTATACTTTCTAAAATACGATTAGTAATAGAGAATTGAAGTGTTGTTATGGACTTGCAACAACTACTATAAATTCATTATCATGGAGACAGACTGAGAAGAGAAGGAGTAATGGAAATACATGAATGAAGTAAAGCTTTCGAAACGATTAGAAGAAGTTGTGAGGGAGATTCCGGTAGGCTCTACAGTAGCTGATATTGGATCGGATCATGCGTATTTACCGTGTTATACAATTATAAATAATATTGCTACAAAAGCAGTTGCAGGAGAGGTTGTAGATGGACCGTTTCGCTCTGCACAAGCAACTGTAGCTGAAAGTGGCTTACAAGATAAAGTAGACGTTCGTAAAGGGAATGGATTAGCTGTTATAGTGCCAGGAGAAGTAGATGTTATTACGATTGCTGGTATGGGTGGAGCGTTAATTCGTGACATTTTAGAAAGTGGTAAAGAAAAATTAGAAGGTGTAACACGTTTAATCTTACAGCCGAATATTGCAGCACACCATATTCGTGAATGGTTTATTGAAAATGGATGGGAGCTTATCGGTGAGAAAATTGTAATAGAAGACGGAAAGATTTACGAGATTTTAGTCGGAGAGCGAGGAGATACAGCGGTACCTTACTCTGAAAATAAACAAGCTGAACTGTTTATGGGTCCATTTTTAATAAAAGAAAAAAGTGAAGCTTTTATTGAAAAGTGGGAAGGGGAATTGAAAAACTTCCAAAATATTTTAAAACAGTTAGAACGTGCAGTAGAGTCTGAAGAGACAAAAGCGAAGCGTGCAGAAGTAGAAGCGAAAATGAAAATGATAGGAGAGGTTTTATCATGAGTAAAATTCCGAATGGTCATGAAATTATTTCTTTGTTTGAAGGTATGTATCCGAAGCATTTAGCGATGGAAGGGGATAAGATTGGCTTACAGATTGGAGCGCTTAATAAACCTGTCCAGCACGTATTAATCGCGTTAGATGTAACTGAGGAAGTTGTGGACGAGGCGATCCAATTAGGAGCGAATATCATTATAGCGCACCATCCTTTAATCTTTAATCCATTAAAAGCGATTCATACAGATAAGGCGTACGGAAGAATTATTGAAACGTGTATTAAAAATGATATTGCGGTTTATGCGGCGCATACAAATGTAGATATTGCTAAGGGTGGGGTAAATGATTTACTTGCCGATGCGTTAGGGTTACAAAATACAGAAGTATTAGCTCCTACATATGCAGAAGAAATGAAAAAAATTGTTGTATTTGTTCCAGTAACCCATGTAGAAGAAGTGCGCAAAGCTCTTGGAGATGCGGATGCAGGTCATATCGGTAATTATAGCCACTGTACGTTCGGTAGCGAAGGGGTAGGTACGTTTATCCCTCGAGAAGGGACAAATCCTTATATCGGGGAAACTGGGCAGTTAGAACGTGTGGAAGAGATACGTGTCGAAACGATTATTCCAGCTTCATTACAAAGAAAAGTTATTAAAGCGATGTTGGCAGCCCATCCATATGAAGAAGTGGCATATGATGTATATCCGCTTGATAATAAAGGTGAAACATTAGGTCTTGGTAAAATAGGGTATTTACAAGAAGAAATGACGCTTGAGCAGTTTGCTTTACATGTGAAACAATCATTACATGTAAAGGGTGCAAGAGTTGTTGGAAAGTTAGATGATAAGGTGCGTAAAGTAGCTGTACTTGGTGGTGACGGTAATAAATATATAAACCAAGCGAAATTTAAAGGAGCAGATGTATATGTAACAGGTGATATGTATTATCATGTTGCTCACGATGCGATGATGATTGGTTTAAATATAGTCGATCCAGGACATAACGTTGAAAAAGTAATGAAGCAAGGTGTACAAAAACAATTGCAAGAAAAAGTAGATGTGAAGAAATTCAATGTACACATTCACGCTTCGCAGTTACATACAGATCCATTCACATTTGTATAAGAAAAATAAAAACCGTTGCTCATGTAGGCAACGGTTTTTATTATTGTTCTTTTTTCACTTTTACACGAGGTAGTATCTTTTGAAGTGGTACTTTTCGAATTCTGTCCCATGTAGCTGGATTCATTGGGTCATATTGATCTAAGAAAGCAATAACTTCTTTTGTAATTGGCGTTGGAGTAGAAGCACCTGCTGTAACAGCTACGTTTTCTACACCTTGTAGCCATTCTAATTGGATTTCACTTACGTCTGCAACGCGGTATGCTGTCGTACCAGCGATTTCTTGTGATACTTGTGCTAAACGGTTTGAGTTGTTACTTTTCGGATCACCGACAACAATTGTTAAATCTGCAACATCAGCTTGTTTAGCGACAGCTTCTTGGCGAACTTGAGTTGCTAAACAAATTTCCTTGTGGAATTCTGCTGTTGGGAATTTTTTCTGAATGTCCTCCATTAAATGTTGAACATCCCATTGACTCATTGTTGTTTGATTCGTAACTAAAATTTTATCCGTTGGAATTTCTAGTGTTTTTAAATCATCAGCTTTTTCGATAAGATGAACGATATCAGGTGCGATACCAACTGCGCCTTCTGGTTCTGGATGATTTTTTTTGCCGATATAAATGACGTGGTATCCTTCAGCTTTCTTTGCTTCGATAAGGTCATGTGTTTTTGTAACATCTGGACAAGTTGCATCAATTGTCGTTAAACCTTTTTCTTTTGCACGTTGTTTAACTTCTGGAGAAACACCGTGTGCAGTGAAAATAACAGTACCAGAATCGATTTTATCTAAAATTTCTAATCGACTTGGACCGTCTAATGTAATGATGCCATCCTCTTCGAAAGCATCTGTGACATGCTTATTGTGAACAATCATACCTAAAATATAAATGGGTCTCGGTAATGATTTATCTAATGCGGCGTTACGTGCAATAACCATTGCGTCAACAACACCGTAGCAATAACCACGAGGGGAAATTTTAACAATCTTCATGTGAGTAATCCTCTCCTTCTAAACAAGGGATACTTTTGTGCATAGTCCATTACATTATAAAGGAGGAGTGGATAGAAAACAAAGGATTGTTACACATATAGTTTTGGCTTTGTTGCTGATTGTTGAACGGGTTCTTTCGGAACCTCTTTTTCTATTACCGGTTCAAGCACTATTTTTTTTCGTTTCCTTTTTGGAGGTGGAGGAGGTGGAGTTGCTACCTCAACCTGTTCTGTTGCATCTTCAGTTTGATTTTCTTCCGTACTTTTTCCAGAGGTGAGGATTTTAACAATGCTTGGTAGACTACGCATAATGGGACCGTACTGTTCGACAACAGGACCGACAGATTGCACGACTTGAGATACTTTTTCGATATTATTTATCATATTAGTTGGGTTCGAAATTAAATTTGAAAAAAAACTACCGATGCCGCTGCTAGATGCCGCTGCAGTTGTAGCTGACGCAGCACCACGTGTATCATTTGATTCATACATTTGAGGTGGTATCATCTGCTCTGGATATTGCTGCATGTATGGCTGGTATTGTTGTGTATATTGTTGTTGGTATGGCTGTTGCTGTTGATATTGGCGCGGCGGTTGTTGGTGCATCATCGGTGGCCCTTCCATTTGTCGATAAGGAGGGACCATTTGCATGAAAGGTTCGGTTGGATCGTGTTTTTTAAAGAGTTTAGCAAGGAAACCTTTCTTTTTTTGAGCCATCGGTGGTAGTTGTGGAATCGGATATGGTGTGTAAGATTGTTGTCCTCGATTCGGATACATTTGTCTTATAGGGGATTTCGGAAACATGTGGGAAATCCTCCTTTCTTCAGTTAGGTATATACACATACAATATGCAATGGAAGGAAAGAAGGTTAGTTTTTGAGATAAAAACCTAAACTAAAGATGGATTTTACTTGTAGATTTCGATATAATGTAGACTTGACTGATTTGTGCGCAGTAGAAATTTTAGAAAGAAGGTGTAACTTATGACACTACAAACTTTTACACAGTATGATTTTAAACCATTTTTAATAGATGCAGTTCGTGAACTACGCTTTACAGAGCCAACAGGAATTCAAAAGAAAATTTTCCCGGTCGTGAAAAAAGGTGTGAGTATAATTGGACAATCCCAAACTGGTTCTGGGAAAACACATGCATACTTACTTCCTACATTAAACAGAATTGATGCAAGTCGTGAAGAGGTACAACTTGTTATTACAGCGCCTACTCGTGAGTTAGCACAACAAATTTACGAAGAAATTGTGAAACTAACAAAGTTCTGTGCAGAAGATCAAATGATTACAGCACGCTGTTTAATTGGTGGAACTGATAAACAACGATCAATTGAAAAGTTGAAAAAACAACCTCATATTGTAGTTGGAACGCCAGGACGTATTAAAGATTTAGTAGAAGAAAAGGCGCTATTTGTTTATAAAGCGGATACTATTATTGTCGATGAAGCGGACTTAATGCTTGATATGGGATTCATTCAAGATGTAGATAAAATTGCGGCACGTATGCCTAAAAATCTGCAAATGTTAGTTTTCTCTGCAACAATTCCTCAAAAATTAAAACCATTTTTGAAGAAATATATGGAGAATCCAGAACATATTCATATTAATCCGAAGCAAGTTGCAGCAGGAAATATTGATCATTACCTTGTGCCTTCAAGACACCGTAATAAAACTGAATTAGTGAAAAATATGCTACTTCAATTTAAACCATATTTAGCAATTGTCTTTACAAACACAAAGAAGAAGGCTGACGAAGTAGCCGATGGATTAGCAGAACGTGGATTAAAAGTAGGGCGTATACACGGTGATTTATCACCACGTGATCGTAGAAAAATGATGAAACAAGTTCGTGATTTAGAGTTCCAATACATTGTCGCAACAGATTTGGCGGCACGCGGTATTGATATTGAAGGAATTAGCCATGTTATTAACTATGAACTTCCACCAGATTTAGATTTCTTCGTTCACCGTGTTGGAAGAACTGCACGTGCGGGTCATTCAGGTATTGCAGTGACGATTTATGATCCAGCAAATGAAGAAGCGTTAGATAGTTTGGAAAAACAACGTCATATCGAGTTTAAACATGTAGATTTACGCGGAGATGAATGGGCGGATTTAGGTGACCGTCGTCGTCGTAAGAGCCGTAAAAAACCAAGTGATGGACTAGATGTTATGGCAACAAAAGTTGTTAAGAAGCCGAAAAAAGTAAAACCAAACTATAAACGAAAACTTGCAACAGAACGTGACAAAGTGAAGAAAAAATATAGCAATAAAAAAAGATAAGGGATTTCCCTTATTTTTTTTTATCTCACTGCTTGAGAGAAAGTCGATTAATGTAGACTAATAATTAGTGAGGGGTAGAAAAAACGTTGACTAAAGTTTCGCTTTATTGGGTTAATTTAAGTATAGAGTTCAGATTGTTTGAATAGTCTGTTTAATTTATGTAGTGCCTTTTGTGTGAACAAACAATTCGCTACATATTTCTACAAATTATGCTATCATTATATCTATTGTATATTGAAGAGGTGATTGTATGTTAAAGATTGGATCTCATGTTTCTATGAGTGGTAAGAAAATGTTATTAGCAGCAAGTGAAGAGGCTGTTTCATACGGTGCAACGACGTTTATGATTTATACAGGTGCACCGCAAAATACACGAAGAAAACCAATTGAAGAATTGAACATAGAAGCAGGAAGAAAACATATGGAACTAAACGGTATTGAAGAAATTATCGTACATGCGCCATACATTATTAATCTTGGGAATACGACGAAGCCAGAAACATTCCAATTAGGTGTAGACTTCCTTCGCATGGAAATTGAAAGAACATCGGCATTAGGTGTAGCGAAACAAATCGTTCTTCACCCAGGTGCGCACGTTGGTGCAGGAGCGGATGCTGGTATTCAACAAATTATTAAAGGGCTTAATGAAGTATTAACGCCAGAGCAGACGGTTAACATTGCGTTAGAAACGATGGCAGGAAAGGGAACGGAATGCGGTCTTAGCTTTGAAGAAATTGCGAAAATTATTGATGGTGTGAAATATAATGAAAAACTATCTGTATGTTTTGATACGTGTCATACGCATGATGCAGGTTATGACCTTGTAAATGATTTTGACGGTGTGTTAAACGAATTTGATAAAATTGTTGGGATAAATCGTTTACAAGTACTTCATATTAACGATAGCAAAAATGTACGCGGAGCTGGAAAAGACCGTCATGAAAATATTGGTTTTGGTCATATTGGCTATAAGGCATTGCATCACATTGTGCATCACCCACAACTTACGCACGTACCAAAAATTCTTGAAACGCCGTATGTAGGTGAAGATAAAAAAGATAAGAAGCCACCATATAAATTAGAAATCGAAATGCTGAAAAATGGTACTTTTGATGAAGGAATTCTTGAAAAAATTAAAGAGCAATAAGGAGGGGATTTTCCCCTCCTTATTTTAATAGCTGCTGAAATAAAATATTTACTTGTTGGGCAGTGGCAGGAGTAGTTACTTTAGCGATTTGTTTTAACAAATCTAGTCGCTCGGTATTATCGTAAATGTTAATGTTTTTCCCTTTCATAAGTAAAACGATTTTATCAGCTTGTGCAGTTGTGATTGGAACTTCGTATTCTTTACTATATTTCAATAGTTCTTTTGTAGAAATATGATTTAATTTTTTGTTCACAATTTGTTTAATGAGGTTCATCGTGTTGTCCTCCTTCACACGTTCTTCTATCGAAATATATGTACGCATAGCTTGTACATATTCGTATCAAGGTGCATTTTTTCAATGGGGAAAAGAAGCTTATGTTATAATATAAGAACAAAACTATAGATAAAGAGTATAAGGAGGGCTTATGGAAAAAAAGCAACATCGAAAAGAAAGTGTTATTCATCTTGTATATCGTTTAGTTATGATTGTCTTTGGGGCAGCGTGTGCGGCGGTAGCGATTGAACTGTTTTTAATGCCAAATAAAATTATTGATGGTGGAATTATTGGTATTTCTCTTATATTAGATTATCTTACTCCTAATATTTGGTGGTTAAGCTTTTCTACTTTAGTTGTTATCCTCAACATTCCTTTTATGTACTCCGGGTATAAGCAAATTGGAAAAACATTCATGTTATCTTCAGCATTTGGAATTGTAGCTTTAGCATTTATTGAATCAACGTTGCATGCTATCCCGCCATTTACAACAGAGCCGATTTTAGCAACAGTTTTCGGCGGTCTTATTTTAGGGATTGGTGTAGGACTTGTTATTCGTCATGGTGGATCGTTAGACGGGACCGAGATTATGGGAATTCTATTAACGAAGAAATTACCGTTTTCTGTTGGTGAATTCGTAATGTTTGTGAACTTATTCATTTTTGCATGGGCAGCATTTGTTTTTGGTGTTGAACAAGCGATGTATTCTGTTATGACGTACTATATCGCATTCAAAACAATTGATACGGTAATTCAAGGATTAGACGAAACGAAAGCAGTTTTAATAGTATCGGATCAATATGAGGAAGTATCAAATGCGATTTTACACCGCCTTGGTCGTGGAACAACAAAACTTGTTGCTAAAGGTGGCTATACAGATAAAGAAAAAGAAGTTATTTATGCAGTTGTAACACGTCTGGAAGTGACGAAGTTAAAATCAATTGTGCATGAAATTGATGAAAACGCATTTGTTACGATTATGAATACACAAGAGACAAATGGTGGTAAGTTTAAATCAGCAATTCACTAAAAAGTTAATTGTAATATCTTTTGAAAGCAGAGAATTATTCTCTGCTTTTTGTTATAATAATAAGGTTTCTTGAAATAAAGAATATATTTTTAGGCAGATTGGTTTACAACTATAATAAGCTGTACTATAATTCAAATAGAGATAAATCGGAATCATTCTGAATTAAAATAGGTGAGATGCTATGAATAATATATTGGAAATAGAAGGATTAACGTTTCGGTATGAAGATCGCAACGTGTTAGAAGATATTAATTTGCAAGTTCCGAAGGGAGCTTTTTTAGGTTTAGTTGGACCGAATGGTTCAGGGAAATCGACTTTACTTAAATGCTTATTGGGTGTTTTAAAACCAAAGCAAGGAAGTATTAGATTGTTTGGCATTGATAGTAAGAAATTTAAAGAGTGGAATAAAGTTGGTTATGTATCCCAAAAGGCAAGTAGCTTTAACTCAGGTTTCCCGGCAACTGTTTTCGAGGTTGTTTCAATGGGGCTCGTTTCGAAAAAAGGGCTTTTTCGCTTTTTTACGAAAGACGATAATGCGAAAGTAGAAAAAGCGATTGCTGATGTAGGTATGAGCGAGTTTCGAGGTCGCAACATTGGAGAACTTTCTGGTGGACAACAACAGCGTGTATTTATTGCTCGTGCACTTGTAAGTGATCCGGAATTGCTTATTTTGGACGAGCCTACTGTTGGGATTGATGTGAAGAATGTGGCAAGTTTTTATGAGATACTAGAGGATTTAAACAAAAGATTGGGAATTACGTTAATTCTTGTTACGCACGATATGGGTGCTGTAACAGAGAAGGTGACGCATGTTGCATGTTTGAATCAGCATTTACATTTCCATGGGAATGTAGAGAAATTCCGAGAGTTAGAAGATGCAGAAATGTCGATTTTATATGGACATCATGTTCATCGCTTAGAACATGAACATGGGCATCACGGGAGGATATAATGATACAGGATTTTTTACAATATGATTTTTTACGTAATTCCTTATACGCTGGTATTTTAATAGGGCTTGTCGCACCACTTATCGGCGTGTTCGTTGTAATTCGCCGCATGTCGCTTATTGCGGATGCATTAAGTCATGTGACGTTATCAGGAATTGCAGCAAGTTTATTACTTGAAAAGACAATCTTTACCGGTGGGTTTTTAAACCCTTTATATATGGGGATGTTTTTTTCAATCGGTGGAGCATTGCTAATTGAAAAATTACGTACTGTATATAAACATTATCAAGAGTTAGCAATCCCGATTATACTTTCAGCAGGGATGGGGATTGGAGTTATCTTCATCTCACTTGCTAATGGATTCAATACGGATTTATTTAGTTATTTATTTGGTAGTGTAAGTGCTGTAACAAGTGCGGATTTAATTATTATTGGTATAGTAGCAATTGTTGTTATTGCGACGATTGTTTTATTATACAAAGAGTTGTTTTTACTATCATTTGATGAGGAATACGCTGTATCAACCGGTTTAAGTGCAAAGTGGATTCACTTTATCTTCATTATATTAGTTGCTCTTGTAATTGCGGTATCAATGCGTGTTGTAGGTGTTCTTCTCGTATCATCTTTAATGACGTTACCAGTTGCAGCAAGTATTCGTATTGCAAAAGGATTTAAACAAACAATTTTCTTTTCCATTTTATTTGGTGAAATTGCAGTAATTGGTGGAATGTTTGCTTCGTATCAACTTGATTTAGCTCCAGGTGGTACAATTGTTATGATAGCGGTTCTTATTTTAATTGGTGCAATTTTATGGAAAAAGAAAAAAACTGCATAAAGTAGGGATAGGTATGAATCTAACAGAAGCTTTACGCCTAATGAAGGAAAAGGGATACAAACATACAGGGAAAAGGGAAGAAATGCTGAGATTATTCGCAGCTCATAATCGTTATTTAACTGCGAAAGATGTTTTAGAGCATATGAAGGGTGATTATCCAGGACTTAGTTTTGATACGATTTATCGTAACTTAACGGTTTTTGCTGAAGTCGGTGTTTTAGAGCAAACGGAATTAAATGGTGAAAAGCATTTCCGTTTTACATGCTCCATTATGGAACATCATCATCATTTCATTTGTTTAGATTGTGGTGGTACAAAAGAGATTAATTCCTGCCCGATGGATTTTATGAATAAAGATTTTAAAGGTTATGAGGTAACGGGGCATAAGTTTGAAATATATGGTCGTTGCCCAAAATGTGCAAAATGAGAGGGCTCGTCAGTTATATAACTGACGAGTCTTTAATTTGAATGTAAAAAAAGGTTGCTCACAAAAATTGTGGCAACCTTCTTTTTATTGTTCTTGTTTTTCTTTTTCTTTTTCTCGTTCGGCAGCCATTTCAGCAGCGATTACATCAATTTCTTTTTTCAGTTCTTCTACCATTGTTTCTTCTGGTACTTTACGAACGACTTGCCCTTTACGGAATAATAAACCTTCTCCGCGTGCACCGGCAATACCGATGTCAGCTTCACGAGCTTCACCAGGACCGTTTACGGCACAGCCGAGTACTGCAACCTTAATTGGAACTTTAAGTGTGGAGATGTATTCTTCGACTTCATTAGCAATGCTAATTAGGTCGATTTCAATACGACCACAAGTTGGACAAGAAATAAGTGTTGCGGCATTAGATGCAAGACCGAATGATTTTAATAGTTCACGTGCAACTTTTACTTCTTCAACTGGATCAGCGCTTAAAGAGATACGAAGTGTATTTCCGATGCCTTTACTTAAAATTGCTCCAAGACCGGCGGCGCTTTTTACAGTCCCAGCAAACAATGTTCCTGATTCTGTAATACCTAAATGTAATGGATAATCAAAGGCGCGAGCAGCTTTTTCGTATGCTTCAATTGCTAAGTTAACATCAGAGGCTTTCATTGATACGATAATATCGTGGAAATCTAAGTCCTCTAAAATTTTAATATGGTGCAGTGCGCTCTCGACCATACCATCAGCAGTTGGATATCCATACTTTTCTAAAATATGACGTTCTAATGAGCCGGCATTTACACCGATACGGATTGGAATGCCACGCTCTTTCGCTGCATTTACAACAGCTTCTACTTTATGGCGACGTCCAATGTTACCTGGATTGATACGTACTTTATCAATGCCGCCTTCGATTGCTTTTAAAGCAAGGCGGTAATCAAAATGAATATCAGCAACAAGTGGAATGTTGATTTGTTTTTTAATATCAGCAATAGCATTTGCTGCGCGTTCGTCTGGAACAGCAACACGAACAACTTGACAGCCAGCTTCTTCTAAACGTTTAATTTCAGCAACTGTAGCCTCAACATCATGCGTTTTTGTTGTCGTCATACTTTGTATAATTAATTCATTGTTACCGCCAATTGTTAAATTACCGACTTTAACTGGACGTGTTTTTGTGCGTTGAGTCATTTCATTCACGAATTGATCGCTCTCCTTATAAAAGAAGTTTCTTATTTTAGTCCCTTACATCAATGATAGTATGTGTGAGAAAGGGCTATAGAAACCAAAGTACTCGGTTTCACTTTTACTATTGTATCAGCGCCTTTATGTAATTGACAAGGATTAAGTGATTGCTTATTGATATAAGGGGAATTTATAAGACTTTCCAACTTGGATTTTTGTAGCAGATGTATTTTTATTTAATTGCTTAAAATCATCAATTACTTTTTCAATAGAAGGAATTTTTTTCTTATTAATCGCTTCTGTAATAGAAAGAACTGTATCGCCAGTTTTTACTTCGATTGCTTTATAAGCTGTATCCGTTTCTTTTTCTTTTTCTGTTTCTTTCTCTTTATTTTGTTTTGTATCTGTATTTTCTTTTTTTATCGTTTGGGCAGCAGATGTTTTTTTGTATGAACTTAACATCGGTAAAGTACCGATTTTTATGTCGTAATAAAATATATAACCGAGGACAAGCACGAATAAGAGTACACCTAATCTCTTCATATCCTTCACTCCTTTGCTAGGAATATATGCTTGTCCAAAAAAAAAATGCCTATTTAGGCATTTTTTTATAGTTCTTGTTTTTCTTTCGGCTTTGGAACTTCTTTAATTGTTAAGTATAGAACGATTAAAACAACTGCAATGTAAATGAATGTTGCGCCAGGTACGTTTATTTTGAATAAATCCATAATCATAAAGAAGATTGTTGGAATTGTGTAGCTGTAAGCAGTTAATGTCCAAACTTGTTTATAAGATAATTTGCGTTGACCGCTCATCGCAGAACCGATGAAGGCAAGCAATGTAACTCCTACAAAGGTAATAAATAATTGGAACAAGTACAGTAAGAACCCAATAACGAATAATAAGATTGGATAAATACTGTCAAATAACGAAATGAAATCTTGTAAATCTTTTTTCTCAAGAGATGCGCCTAATAAGTCATTATAGGAGTATGTTTGTGTTTGACCATTCCCCATGGAGACTACTTTATCTTTTAAAACAAATAAACCTGTTTTATTTTGATATTTTTCTAAGTCTGTTGAATTTGGATCAAATACGAAAAGGGCATTTCCATCTTCTTTTTCGATAGGTTGATCAATATCAGCTGTTAGCTCGCCATTTTCAATTTTAAAATCAGGTAAATCTTTTTCGATTACTTTATTTACCATGTTAACACCATCTTGAATAACGCTACCGTACAAGAAAGTTCTTGGAATAGTAGTGATTAGGCAAAGAAGCATAATATACAAAATGGTTTTACCGATTTTTTGAAAACGGAAAAGCGCCATATCTTTAGGCGAATATACGCTTTTTGCTAGCTGTGTAAAAATGGACATAGATTCACTTCCTTTATGTATGTATAAAATCATTGTAACGTACGAATCTAGAGAAGCTCAAGATATATTATATTTACATATAGTAGAGAGGACTAAATTCCTTCTTATTAATTTACTTCTTTTAGTAGAGAAAAATACAATTGACACTTTTCTTTCGTATATGGTAAATTTATCTTACATTTTTCAAACGATATATCCGATTGGAATTTAGTTGTTTTTAATGGTACATACATAATCGTGGACCCTTAGCTCAGTTGGTTAGAGCAGACGGCTCATAACCGTCCGGTCGTAGGTTCGAGTCCTACAGGGTCCATATCCATTTCATATGTTTATTATGTCAGCAGGAAGCTTCCTTGTAGAAGGAAGCTTTTTTTTCGGAATATATGAGCATTTTAATTGAAAAGAAGTGGGAATTTTGCTACTTTAATGATAGCAAGACAAAGCGATTTATTTGTTTGCACCCTATGGCAATTAGGGTAGAATGAAGTTGTAGGTCACATATGTAGTGACAATACATAAACCGGGAGGAATATAACAATGGCAAAACACGAATTACCAAATTTACCTTATGCGTATGATGCTTTAGAACCTCACTTTGATAAAGAAACAATGAACATCCATCATACAAAACATCACAACACGTATATTACAAACTTAAACGCTGCTTTAGAAGGTCATGCAGAATTAGCTGACAAAAGCGTTGAAGAATTAGTTGCAAACTTAAACGAAGTACCTGAAGCAATCCGTACAGCAGTACGTAACAATGGTGGCGGACATGCTAACCATACATTCTTCTGGACAATCCTATCTCCAAACGGCGGGGGACAACCAGTAGGCGAACTTGCAACTGCGATTGAAGCGAAATTCGGTAGCTTCGATGCATTCAAAGCAGAATTCGCAAAAGCTGGCGCAACTCGCTTCGGTTCTGGTTGGGCTTGGTTAGTAGTAAACAATGGTGAGTTAGAAGTAACAAGCACTCCAAACCAAGATTCTCCTCTAACTGAAGGTAAAACTCCAGTTATCGGTTTAGATGTTTGGGAGCATGCTTACTACTTAAATTACCAAAACCGTCGTCCTGACTACATCGGTGCATTCTGGAACGTTGTAGATTGGAACGTTGCTGAAAAACTTTACCAAGAAGCAAAATAATTAAAGTTAATACAGCTAGAAAAAAGCTAGGGGGTTTTCTCCTAGCTTTTTTCTATGTTCTCCTTTTACATAATTGAGCTTGTTTTTGGAAGACTAGAACATGAAGTAAAGGAGAGTTGTGTATGAAGTGGAAACATGTAATCGGTGATGTTGAAGTGAATCGGGATTTAGTATTATTGCTCGTTATAGGAGGTTTATACACGCTCGCAATTTCTTTATCGAATACGTTTGTAAACATTTATTTATGGAAGCAAACACAAAATTATGTGAATCTGGGCTTGTATAATTTGGCCAGCGTTGTATTGCAGCCTCTAACATTTCTTGTGGGCGGGAAATTAGCGAAACGTATTGATCGCTCGATTTTATTGAGAATCGGTGTAGGCACGTTAGCTGTTTTTTTTATCGTCGTTTTAGTAGCGGGAAAAAGTGCATCTCACTATATTTTATTAATGGGAGCCCTTTTAGGAGTTGGTTATGGTTTTTATTGGCTCGCTTTTAACTTGTTAACATTTGAGATTACAGAACCAGAAACAAGAGATTTTTTTAACGGTTTTCTAGGACTTCTTACATCGTTCTCTGGAATGATTGGACCGATAGCAGCAGGATATACAATTTCACGTATGGAAAAATGGAGTGGTTATACTGTCGTTTTCTTCCTCTCGTTAATGCTATTTGCGGTTGCAGTCGTTCTAAGCTTTTTTTTATCGAAGAGGGAATGTGAAGGACGCTATGAAATTGTGCAAGTATTGAAAGAGCGGCAAGTTGATGAAAACTGGGGAAGAATTACGCGCGCTCATTTCTTCCAAGGTTTGAGAGAGGGAACGTTTATTTTCGTTATTTCGGTATATGTCTATTTAGCATCTGGTAGCGAGTTAGCACTAGGGAAATATAGTTTAGTGAATTCTGCAGTATCATTTGTATGCTATTATTTAGTTGCTCGTATGTTAAAGAAAGAATGGCGAAAAAAAGCAATTTTACTTGGCGGTATTATTTTATACGCGGTTGTATTTTTAGTTATTTTTAATGTTACATATACGAAATTACTTATTTATGCAGCATGTATTGCGGTTGCATATCCTATTTTACTCGTTCCGTACGGCTCCATGACATACGATGTAATTGGTAGAGCAAAACAGGCGAGAGAATGGCGTGTAGAATATATAGTGGTCAGGGAATTATGGTTAAATGCTGGAAGAATTTGTTCCATTTTAAGTTTTTTATGTGCTGTCATATTTTTTCCGCCTGAAAAAAGTTTACCTTTCTTACTATGTATTTTAGGAGCTGGACATTTCCTTATTTATTTTGCAGTTAAAAATGTCAAATATGATGAGGGGAATGTGAACAAAACCAGTGTTGTAGCGCAAGGGAGCGCACAGAATCAAACTGAACCAGAAGGTTAACTTATCGTTTGTTTTATGCTAGAATAGAAAAAGATGTAAGACAGCAGTGAGGGCACCTGTATGAAGGTGTCCCTTTCACATTACATAGCTGTTGGTAGAGGGGGTTTGTATGAGCAAGAAGCAGAAAAAGAACCAGACAAAGAAAAAAACCCACGTTCCCTTTCGGTTAAACGTGTTGTTTTTTTGCGTGTTTTTAATGTTCTCCGCGGTTATTGTAAGGCTTGGATACGTACAAATTGTTCGTGGCGAGGAATATAAAAATGAAGTTGAGAAAAAAGAAAATTCAACGATAAGCAATCCTGTACCACGCGGGAAAATATTTGATCGTAATGGAGAAGCGGTCGTAGATAATGAGCCTATTCGTACAATTACATTTACAAAAATGAAGGGATCAACTGCAGCAGATCGCTTAGAAACGGCGAAAAAGTTAGCAGATTTAATTGAAGTCCCAACAGATAAGTTAACAGATCGCGATAAGAAAGATTATTGGCTTGCTTTACATAAAGAAGAAGCAGAAGCAAAAATCACAAAAAAAGATCGTGAAGATTTTAAAGCGAATAAAATTGAAGATAAAGAACTAGATGAACGTCAACGAAATCGTGTAACAGAAGAAGAGATTAATCAATTGTCAGCAAAAGATTTAGAAATATTGGCGATCAAAAGCAAGATGGAAAGCGGATATGCAATGACGCCGCAAATCGTTAAAAAAGGTGCAACAGAAGAAGAATACGCGATTATTAGTGAAAATTTAGCGAAATTACCAGGCGTAGATACAAATGTTGACTGGGAGCGAAAATATAAGTATGACGATATGTTCCGAAGTGTACTTGGTGGTGTAACTTCTTCTGATGAAGGGTTACCGAGAGAAAGGCTAGATTACTATCTTGTTCGTGATTATAATCGTAATGATCGCGTAGGAAAAAGTTACCTTGAGCAACAATATGAAGATAGCCTACACGGTACAAAAGCTGAAGTAAGAAATGTTACAGATAAAGAGGGTAATATTTTAGAAACTATTAATGTGTCACAAGGACAACGAGGTAACGATCTAAATTTAACGATCGATATGAAATTACAGAAGCGCGTAGAAGAGATTCTTGAGAAAAACTTAATGAGATTTAAAGGGAGCGAACCTCTTTTAGACCGTGCATTCGTTGTAATGATGAACCCGAAAAATGGTGAAGTTTTATCTATGGCGGGGAAACAATTAGTGGATAAAGACGGCGAAACGAAAGTAGAAGATTTTGCATTAGGAACGATGACGAGTTCTTATCCGATGGGTTCAACTGTAAAAGGTGCGACAGTACTTACGGGATATCAAACTGGCGCGATTCAACCTGGATCTGTACAGTTAGATGAACCAATTAAATTAAAAGGTACACAAACAAAATCATCATGGAAAACGATGGGATACATTAATGACCTGACAGCGTTAAAAATGTCTTCAAACGTTTATATGTTTAAAACAGCGATGAATATTGCTGGGGTTCCATATGTGCGAGGCGGTACGTTAGATATACCACAAAAATCATATGATACTATGCGTTACTATTTCGGTCAATTTGGACTTGGTGTAAAAACTGGCATTGATTTACCGAATGAAACGGCTGGACAAAGAGGTAGAACAGATCAGATACCAGGTTTCTTATTAGATTTATCAATTGGACAGTATGATACGTATACACCACTTCAATTAGCACAATATATTTCGACGATTGCGAATGGTGGATATCGTATGCAACCGCAAGTTGTAAAGGAAATCCGCGAGCCAGCTACGAAGCCAGAGGAAGTTGGAAAAGTTGTTCAATCAATGGAACCGAAAGTATTAAATCGCATTGATATGCCTGAATCGCAAATTAAACGTGTTCAAGAAGGATTTAGACAAGTGTATAATGATTCAGGTGGTACAGCTACAAAATACTTTGCAGGCGCACCATATAAAGCAGCTGGGAAAACAGGTACAGCTCAAACTGTATATGGCGGAGATAAAGAGATTGGTAGAAATGCAAAAGGTGAGCGTCGTGAAACATATAATTTAACATTAGTAGGTTATGCGCCACTTGAAGATCCAGAAGTAGCATTTTCTGTTGTTGTACCATGGGTACATGATGATAAAACAGGAATTAACGGATATATTGGTCGTGAAATTATGGATGCTTATTTTGAGTTGAAACAACAAGCAATAACTGGTGAAGCTCCAAAAGATGAAAAAGAGAAAAAAAATAAAAATCAAGATGATGAATAAAAAAGTTGTAAAAAAAGTACACTATCTGAAAAGATAGTGTACTTTTTTTTATGCTTTATGCATATGGTCTAGTAAATGTGGACAAGCGTAAAATATTGAAAAAACATGTAGTTTCAAAAACGATGAACACAACAAGATTAGTGCATACGCTCTAAGTTTGTCTTGTGTGATAGGAGATAGCAGTTTTATCCCGCTATTTGAGGGCGGTAAAACTCCCACCTCAAAATTCAGCTGGAGCAAAGAAGAGCTCTGCTGCCTGTAAACGCCCGATTGGTGAGGGTTAATAATCAGTCGAGGATGAACAAAACCCCCACTGATTAAAGTTTCACTTTATGGATGATTAGAAAATTTCCTGCATCTAAAGTAAAAAAGTGAAAATAAAGTTTGTGTATACAGTTGTTTTTGTGGAACTTTACAAAACTTTTACAAACAATTAAAACCGAATTAATAGTTTAGCAGTATTCTTATATCTGTAATCCTGTTATTTCCGGTTACTTCTAGGAGGAAGAACACGTGAAATGGATGAGCGCATCGATTAAAGTTTTGACATTATCGACATGTTTCCTTTGTTTTAATATGTCTACTGCATTCGCTACAAATGAAATGGGAGAAGTGAGAGTTGATGGATCCTCAACGGTTTTTCCTATTATAGAGGCAGTAGCAGAGGAATATACAAAGGCCCATCCAAACGTGAAAATTTCTATTAGTATTTCTGGGACAGGAGGAGGATTTAATCGTTTCAGTAAAGGAGAAGTAGATATAAACAATGCTTCGAGATTGATGAAACCGGTAGAAGAAAATGCAATGCAGAAAAAATCCATTCAATTTACACCATTTGAGGTTGCTTATGACGGTCTAACGATTGTTGTGAATCGTCAAAATACGTGGGTAAACAATATGACGATAGACGAGTTACGTCTATTATGGAGTGAAAATGGAAGATTGAAACGATGGTCACAAATTCATTCATCATGGCCTCGTGAACAAGTTAAATTTTATGCGCCAGGCGTAGACTCTGGTACTTATGATTATTTCCAAAATGTTGTCTTACAAAATAATCGCCTTGTAAAAACGGTTTCTTTGTCTGAAGACGATCAAGTTATTATGCAAGGGGTAATGAATGATAAAAATGCCATTGCTTTTGTAGGATATGCTTATTATATGGCCAATCGAGATAAGGTAAAAGCAATACAGGTGGATGGTGTATTTCCAACGAAAGAGACCATTCAGTCGGGTACGTATAAGCCATTATCTAGGCCGCTATTTACGTATGTGAATCATGCATCTATCAGAAATAAAATTAATGTAGCAAATTATGTTGAGTTTATGATTAAGCATGTTGGAAGCCTTGCTGAAGAGGTCGGATATGTAAAATTACCAAAAGAAAAATATAATGAACAGCTGCGAATGTTAACAGAAATAAAAAGGTAATGTCAGGGTGGAAAGGGGTTTTCATCTTTGGCTCATAATGACAAAAGTCAAATTACATTTTCTGTACAACATTTGATTGAGAGAAATACAAATAGAAGAAAAAAAACGCAGCGAATCAATCGAATTGTTCCGTTAATACTAAAAGCCATTGCTAGCGTGTCCATTGTAACGACACTTGGAATTATTATTACGCTGGCAAATGAAACAATCATGTTTTTTCAAAAGATATCATTGTATTCTTTTTTGACAGAGAAGGAATGGTTACCTTTTTTTGAAGATCCAAAATTCGGTATATTACCACTTATATGTGGAACAATCCTTGTAACAGCAATTGCCATGTTCGTAGCAATTCCTATTGGTTTAGGTTGTGCCGTGTTTTTAAGCGAATACGCTTTGAATGGCGCTCGGAAAATATTAAAACCGTTGTTAGAGCTACTAGCAGGCATCCCGACAATTGTATATGGTTTTTTCGCGTTAACAGTTGTCACACCACTTTTACAACGCGTTATACCAGATTTGCAGTTTTTTAATGCTATTAGTCCGGGTATTGTTATAGGGTTCATGATGATCCCGACGATTGCGTCTCTCTCTGAAGATGCGATGAGGGCTGTAGAAAAAGGAATTAAAGAAGCCTCATTAGCGCTAGGAGCGACTCGTTTTGAGATGGTAAAACAAGTGGTGTTTCCATCGGCTTTTACGGGCATAATGGCAGCGATTATATTAGCAGCTTCCAGGGCAATTGGTGAAACGATGATTGTTGTTATTGCAGCTGGATCAACACCTAATGTATCGATAGATCCGACTCATTCTATTCAAACATTAACAGCCTATATTGTACAAGTGAGTTTAGGTGATGCTCCGCACGGAACGATTACTTATTACAGCATGTATGCTGTAGGTGCAACGTTATTTATGTTTACTTTTATTATGAATATCATTTCGCAATATATTATGCGCCGTTTTAGGAGGGTGACATAATATGCGAATGTTAAACCATAAAAAAATACAAGAAAATATGGCATCGCGTTTTTTAAAGGATCGGATTTACAAGTGTTTGTTTTATATAGCAATTTTGTTTTCAGTAGTAATACTTTTTATATTGCTTTTTCAAATTTTTGAAAAAGGTATAAGTTATCTTTCAATAGATTTCTTTACAAACTTCGCCTCACGTAATCCGAAAGAAGCTGGGATTGTCGCTGCTTTGTCAGGAACAATACTATTTATGAGCATTGTTATACCGGTCTCTTTTATATTTGGAGTCGGAACAGCTCTTTATTTAGAGCATTATGCGAAGGAGTCCGTTTTTAAAAAGTTAATTGAATTAAATAATCAAACATTAGCAGGGGTACCTTCCGTTGTGTTTGGTTTACTCGGATTAACTATTTTCGTATACGCTCTCCATTTAGGAGAGAGCATAATGGCAGCGGCACTGACGATGAGTTTACTCGTCTTACCAACTGTTGTTGTAGCTAGTCAAGAAGCGATTAGAACTGTGCCGAGCTCATTACTAGAGGCTTCTTACGGATTAGGTGCTACGAAATGGCAAACGATGTATCAAATTGTATTGCCAGTCGCTTTGCCAGGGATTGTAACGGGATGTACGTTAGCGGTATCGAGAGCAATTGGTGAGGCAGCACCATTATTAGTTATTGGGGCCCTTGCCTTTGCAAATTATGTTCCGTTCAGTATGTTTGATAGATTTACGGTTTTACCAATTCAAATTTTTAATTGGATGAGTAGACCACAAGAAGAATTTCAGTATGTAGCAGCAGCTGGGATGATTGTTTTGCTAGGATTGTTGCTCTTTATAAATATATTTGTCTTATGGGTACGAAATCGAAAATAAGTTGGAAGTGGATGAAAGGGGAATTCAAATGGTAGCAACAGTAGTAAATGTACAGGTGAAAAATGAGAAAAAGATTGAGACAGCACCAAAAAAAATAGTATTTGATACGAAAAATTTAAATTTATGGTACGGAGAAGACCATGCTTTAAAAGATATCAACTTAAGTATTCATGAGAATGAAGTAACAGCGATTATCGGTCCAAGTGGTTGTGGTAAATCAACGTACTTAAAAACACTAAATCGTATGGTAGAGTTAGTGCCTATCGTTCGAACTACGGGCGTTATCGAATATAGAGAACGAAACATATTCGAAAAGTCATATCCGGTTGAAGAATTGCGTACGCATGTGGGAATGGTGTTCCAAAAGCCAAATCCATTCCCAAAATCTATTTATGAAAATGTAGCATATGGCCCGAAAATCCATGGTGTTCGTGACAAAAAAACACTTGATGAAATCGTTGAGAAAAGCTTACGCGGAGCAGCTATTTGGGATGAGTTAAAAGATCGTTTGCACGATAATGCATACGGTTTATCTGGTGGACAGCAACAGCGCCTATGTATTGCACGCTGCTTAGCGATTGAGCCAGACGTAATTTTAATGGATGAACCAACATCGGCGCTAGATCCAATTTCAACATCAAAAGTAGAAGAATTAATTCAGGAGTTAAAGAAAGATTTTAGTATTGTTATCGTAACGCACAACATGCAACAAGCAGCACGAATTTCAGATAAAACTGCTTTCTTCTTAAGTGGAGAAGTTGTGGAATATACAGATACGAACAAATTATTTACAACACCTGCAGATAAGCGTACAGAAGACTACATTACAGGACGATTTGGTTGATATCGCTAGCAAGGCTAAGAGTAAATGCCCTCTTAACAGAGGACATTTCTCATTTTCACCTCATTTTAAATAGGGGAGTAATATTTCTCTTTTCTTAAGGCTTAATAAACATACAAGAGGCTGGGTAGGGGATTTATATAAAAGGGCACATAATATTGAGGGGGAAGAAACAATGGTAAGAGAACAGTTTCAATGTGATTTAAAAACGTTACAGCAAAAGGTGATCGAGCTTGGTGAGCTAGCAAGTGGAGCTTTATTGATTGCTATGGAAGGTCTTCACAACAGGGATGTAGAGAAAGCGTTAGAAGTCATTGATGGGGATTATCGCATGGATAATTTAGAAGAGGAAATAAATGACCTTGCGCTTATGCTTATTACAAAGCAGCAGCCTGTAGCAAGTGATTTAAGAAGAATTTTCATTTCAATTAAAACAGCGACAGATTTAGAACGTATTGCAGACCATGCTGTTAATATTGCGAAATCAACAATTCGTCTTGGTGAAAAAGAAGTGGTTGTTAGTTTGCATAATCTTGAGGAAATGTTTGAGATTGCTCATAAGATGTTAAATTTAGCATTAGAAGCATATGAGCAAGAAAATTTAACTTTTGCTAAACAAATTGCTGAAATGGATGATTCAGTTGATGAAATTTATGGGAAGGCGATTCGTGAATTTATTTCATCTATCCCTGGACAACCAGAAGCGATTACACAAATTACACAACTATCCTTTGTTGTAAGATATATTGAGCGTGTAGCAGACCATGTTACAAATATTGCCGAGAATGTATTTTATGTAGTAAAAGGAAAGCATTATTTATTGAATGAGTAGGGGGAAAAGTAGGTGATGAGAAATCACCTGCTTTTTTTAGTCAAAACATGACAAAAAAAGCTCGTTGTTTCCTTTAGTCTATGATGATAAGATGTATCATAATTAATGGGAAAATAAGTACATATATGTTAGTTACGTCTTATTAATTATTTTACCAAGTTAATGGTAAGCGCTTTCTTTTTGATGGGAGTTAAAAGGTACATTTATTTATAAAGTGAGGCTTTAATTAGTGGGGCTGTCTCTCGCTGATTGTTAGATCATACCAAACCGGACTTTTACTGCAGTTAATGTGGGGTAAATGATATACGGAGTTCTTGAACATTATATAAGTGGAGGCTGAAGTATATGAAGGGGGTTATTTTAGCTGGAGGAAAAGGGAGACGCCTTAGACCATTAACATGTAATACTCCAAAACCGATGTTACCATTGTTAGAAAAACCAGTTCTTGAATATAATATTGAATTATTACGTCAGCATGGTATTCGTGAAATTGCAATTACAGTTCAATATATGAGTACTGCCATTAAGCAATACTTTGGTGATGGTAGTAAGTGGGGAGTTAACTTGTATTATTTTGAAGATTCTCCTCCGCTTGGAACAGCAGGGAGTATTAAGCAAGCGGAAAGTTTTTTAGATGAAACATTTGTTGTTATTAGTGGGGATGCACTAACTGACTTTCAATTATCAGAAGGAATTGCATTTCATGAACAGAAGAAGAGAATGGTAACGATGTTTGTGAAAGAAGTAGAAAACCCACTTTCATTTGGGTTAGTTGTAATGAATAAAGAACAAGAAATTATACGATATATAGAAAAGCCGAGCTGGAATGAGGTAGTTTCTAATATTGTGAATACAGGTATTTATATAATGGAGCCAGAAATCTTTTCTTACATACCATCCATGGAATTTTCGGATTTCAGTCATGATGTGTTTCCGTTATTGGCAAATAAAAATGCTTTATTTGCATATTTATCAGAAGACTATTGGCTAGATATTGGTACATTTGATCAATATCGGCAAGCTCAATTCGATTTGTTGACGAAAAAATTGAAGGTGCCTATTCCATATACAGAAGTATTACCAATGGTGTGGATGGGAGAAGGTGTAACGATAGGAAAAGGGACGAAAATTCATGGTCCTTCTTTTATTGGGGAAGGAGCAATGATTGGTGCAGGGGCTGTAATTGAACCGTACTCTATTATAGGGAAAAATAGTATCGTTTCAAGTTATTCTCATCTTCAAAAAAGCATCATTTTTGCAAACTCTCATATAGGGAAAAATTGTGAGTTGTTAGAAACAACAATAGGAGATCATACAATGGTCGAAGATGATGTTACACTTTTTCAAAAAAGTATTGTAGCGGATCATTGTCATATAGGGAAAAGTACAGTAATTAAGCAAAAAGGAAAAATATGGCCATATAAGGAGATAGATAGTCATTCGATAGTAGGTTCTGCCGGTGTTAAAGAGAGTGAAAAGAGTGCAGGATGGTTACAAAAAAGCCGGATTGTAGGAAGGGGTAATGTTGAAATTACTCCTCAATTTATTGTGAAAGTTGCAATGGCTTATGGATCTCTTTTTGCCAAAGGAGAGAGTATATTGATTGGAAGTCAGGAAAATATAGAAACAACTTCCTTTAAAAATTTATTCCTCCATGCCATTCATGGCAGCGGGATTCATACGATGGAATGTAAAGAAATGAATGAGTCGCTTTTTCAGTATGCCATTCATAATTTGCAATGTGCAGGTGGAGTTTTCGTTCAAGTGGAAAGCGAAAGAGGGATTGTTATACAACTGTATGGCAAGGAGGGCTCGTTTTTAACGTATAAGCAGCAAAAAGCGATAGAACAAGTATATATGTCTGAGTCGTTTTATTACGCTTCTGAGAAAGAAATGGGGCAAAATAAGCTAGTTCACGTTTCTGTAAATAATTATGTAGAAGCTGTGTTAGAGCGTATTGATATTGAGACGATACAAAAACAGAAGTTTCATCTTCTTATTAATAAGAGAAATGATATGTTACAACATTTACTTATGATCTTTCTACAAAGGCTTGGATGCACAGTTACATGGATTTACGCGAGTGAACAAAAAGATCATGTGAAAGCTCTGATGAAATCGAGTAAAGCAAATATGGCGCTTATGTTTTCTGAACACGGAAATCGCTTCGAATTATATGACACTCACAGTAATATTTACCAAGGAACTGATTTTGAAGAAGTAGATATTCCAGATTTATTACTCGAATCAGCAGATAATGTTTACCCAATGTCTTTGAAATTAGGGGAATGTTATCTCCTCTTTTATATGCATAATGAAAAAAACTTTTTTCAATTAAGATGGAAACGAGATATTTTATATCGAATTGGAAAATTATTCGAATTAATAGCGTTGCAAGGAAAAACATTACTTAGCATAGCAGAGCAATCACCGCCACTGTATCTACTTTGTGATGAAGTTGTATGTTCATGGAAGGAAAAAGGGAAAGTAATGAGGAAATTATTGGCCGATATGGAAAGAAAAGAAGAAGGTATATTTGAAGGGATACAGTTCAAATATACCGAAAAAGAGTGGTCTTATATCGTTTCTGATACAAAACAACCAAAAATTTTGGTGTATTCACATGCTAGAAACCCAGTAATAGCAAGGGAAAACATGAAAAATCTTATAGAAAAAATTAGACAATATCAAAAGGTGTAGAATTTTTATTTTAAAAGTGGTATTATAGTATAGTCTGATTTAAGTTATTAGTGACTGGAGGGAAATAAGAATGCGTGTGAATATTACTCTAGCATGTACAGAATGCGGAGATCGTAACTATATCTCAAAGAAAAATAAACGTAACAACGCTGAGCGTATCGAGCTTAAAAAGTATTGCAAGCGTGACAAGAAGTCTACGTTACACCGTGAAACAAAGTAAGCAGTAGGAATATTTTCCTACTGTTTCTTTTTTTTATGCGATTCCTACGTAAAAGTGATACACTATCTTCGTAGAGTAAAGTGTCACTGCAAGGAGGAAAAGTGTGTGAAAGAAGAGAAAATACGTTTACGCAAACAAATAATAGAACACATGAATTCTTTATCTGAAGAACAGTATACAACTTTATCGGAACAAATTGCAGTTTCGGTGTATGGACAAAAAGAGTGGGTTGAAGCTAAAACAATTGGAATCACTCTCTCGATGGAGCATGAAGTGAATACATATCCGATTATCGAAAAAGCTTGGGAAGAAGGAAAGAAAATTGTTGTTCCGAAGTGTAATAAAGGGACAAGAACGATGTCTTTTCGACAAATTAGTAATTTAAATCAATTAGAAACAGTATATATGAATTTATGTGAACCGATTCCAGCACTTACGGAAGAAGTGAATGCGTGTGAAATTGATCTTCTTATCGTGCCAGGAGTAGCTTATACACGCCGAGGAGAACGGATTGGATATGGCGGTGGCTACTATGATCGTTATCTCGTGCACTATAAAGGGAAAACGCTATCATTAGCTTATGATTTTCAAATTGTAAAACATATTCCGGTAGAGCCATTTGATAAAAATGTAGAAAAAATTATTACAGAAAAAGGAACAATGGTTATAAATGGGCTTGTATAGACAAATAAAAATTGACGAGACTTTTTCTTCTTGATTATAATAAAATATGTGAACGTTTTCTTATTATAATTTTTTTATAGTAAGTGAGCATAAAGGGTGATGAAATGATATCCATTTATGATATTCAGCAATTGCTAAAGAAATTTGGCACGATTATTTATACGGGTGATCGAATCGCTGATTTACAATTAATGCAAGATGAATTGCGTGAATTAAATCAATCACAGCTAATCGATCCACAAGACTATCAAACAGCTTTATTTTTGTTGAAGCAAGAAATTCAAAAAGAGATAAATAAGAAATAGATAAAGGTAGGTACGTAACATGGAAGAGAAATGGTTAGTTGGTGTTGACCTTGGTGGTACAACGATTAAATTAGCATTTATTAATGTGTACGGTGAAATTTTACATAAGTGGGAAATCCCTACGAATACAAATGAACAAGGAAAACATATTACACTTGATGTAGCGAAAGCTATTGATAAAAAGTTAGAAGAATTAGGTGAATTAAAAAGTAAGCTAATTGGTATTGGTATGGGAGCTCCTGGTCCTGTACATGTGGCATCTGGAATGATTTATGAAGCGGTTAATTTAGGATGGAAAAACTATCCGTTAAAAGATTTACTAGAAGTAGAAACGGGATTACCTGTTGTTATTGATAATGATGCAAACTTAGCGGCGCTTGGTGAAATGTGGAAAGGTGCTGGTGAAGGAGCAAAAGATTTAATTTGTATGACACTTGGCACTGGTGTTGGTGGTGGTGTTATCGCCAATGGTGAGATTGTACATGGTATAAGCGGTGCTGCTGGTGAGATTGGACATATTACAGTTGTTACAGAGAACGCTTTTCCATGTAATTGCGGGAAGTCGGGTTGTTTAGAAACGGTAGCCTCTGCAACAGGTATTGTACGTGTTGCTATGCAACAAATACAAGAGACAGATAAAGAAAGTGTTTTACGTTCTATGTTAGCAGAAGAAGGGCTTATTACATCAAAAGATGTGTTTGAAGCGCTTGGACAAGGTGATGAACTAGCAGGTGAAGTAGTGGAAAAAGTAGCTTCTTATTTAGGATTAGCTGTAGCGAACCTTGCTAGTACGTTGAACCCAGAGAAAATCGTAATTGGTGGTGGCGTATCTAAAGCTGGAGATTCACTATTAGAGCCAATTCAACGTTATTTCGAGCAATATGCTTTCTCTCGTGCTGTAAAGAGTACGAAGTTAGCAATTGCAATACTTGGTAATGATGCAGGTGTAATTGGAGGAGCGTGGCTTGTAAAAAAGCACAAATACGAGGCGAAGATGATATAAGTTGTGAATAATGAAAAGAGGAAGGGGCCCCCTTCCTCTTTTTATGCAAGATCTTGTTGGAGAATAAAAATGTAAATGGATTAAGCTGTTGGTGGGTACCCATTATATAGAACAGTCATGATTGTAAACCATCCGAAAACAAGTACGGTTGCAATAGCGAAGCCGCCCGCGAATAAGTTTTTTTCGCGAAGTGTTCTAAGCGTAGCAAATACAGCTAACAGAGTGACTAGCGTAAAAATAATAACAAGGCCCATACAATATCCTCCTCTGTCTACTCATTCCTTAGAATGAGTTTTTAGAATATTTACTCTTTTATATTGTACATGTTTTAAAAATGATTGTCGAGATGACACGCCTTCTTTTCCTAAGAGAAAGAAATGTTGTATCATTAAAAGTAAATTAAATAACTGGAGGAGATTTTCATATGAAATGGATACAAATGCCTTTAGGCCCATTACAAACAAATGCTTATATTTTAACGAATGATCAAAATGAGTGTATTATTTTTGATCCTGGTCATGAAGGAGAGAAACTTGTTACATATTTACAGGAAGCGCAGTTAAAGCCACTTGCGGTTTTATTAACACATGCTCATTTCGATCATATCGGTGCTGTTGATGCGGTGAGAGACGCTTTTCATATTCCTGTATACGTACATAAAGAAGAAGCGGATTGGTTAGGCGATGCAACTGTGAATGGCTCGCAAATTTTTATGATGAACCGCAGTATTACAACAAAACCAGCAGATCATATTATTGACGAAGAGGGTACATTAACGATTGGTTCTTTTAGTTTTGAAATTTTTGAGACACCAGGACATTCTCCAGGAAGTATTTCTTTTTATAGTAAAGAAGCGAATGCTGTATTTTCTGGAGATGTATTGTTCCAAATGAGTATTGGAAGAACGGATTTACCTGGTGGAAGTTTTGCTGAATTAATTGGAAGTATTGAAGAGAAATTATTTGTATTACCAGATGAAACAGCGGTGCTATGTGGACACGGTCCAGAAACAAGCATTGGTTTTGAAAAAGAAAATAATCCATTTTTACAATAAGGAGTCATTATGGGGATGGAGCTCAATTTAAGAGAATGGATGGGAAAAGAAAAGGATCATTCGATTTCATATAGTACGTATATGAACCTCGTATTATATGCAGAGGAACATGGGTATTATATGAGAGAACGTGAAAAAATTGGAAGACAGGGAGATTTTTTTACGAGTAGCAATGTATCTTCTGTATTTGCGAAGACTTTTGCTAAGTTTTTTATTCGGCTTGTTGAAAAGGGAGAAGTTTCTCCAAATATTTGTGAGATTGGTGGGGGAACAGGAAAGTTTGCCTATGATGTTTTACAAGAATGGAAACAATTATCTCCGGAAACCTTTATCAATTTAAACTATTCAATTATTGACGTGAGCCCTTTTCATAGAAGGCTACAACAGGAGAGGCTTTGCTTATTTGATAATGTGTCGTATTATACATCTTATATTGAAATGGGAGAGTCTTTCGAAGGAACTATTTTTTCGAATGAATTATTTGATGCGTTTCCTGTTGAGATAGTTGAGAAAAGAAATGGAATTTTGTATGAAGTACGTATCACGTATACAGATGAAGGAAACCTTACAGAAGTATTTAGACCGATAGAGAAAAGAGTCGGTCGTTACTTATTGAAATATAACATTCATATTGCTGAGGGACAGCGCTTTGAAGTGCCTATTGCAATGGAAGAGTATATAGAAGAGATTGCGAAATGGTTTCAGAAAGGTATATGTATTACAGTTGATTATGGATATACAAAAGAAGAATGGATGCATCCTGCACATCGTGAAGGAAGTTTAAGAGGATATTATAAGCACAAGCTAATTCGTAATCCTCTTGCATATCCAGGAGAAATGGATCTTACTACGCATGTTCATTGGGATGAGTTGAAGATGAATTTTGAGCTACAAGGAATTAATACGATATGGCATAGGAAGCAATCAGAGTTTTTGTTAGCAGCAGGAATATTAGATCAGCTTGCTAGCCATCAAGATACCAACCCTTTTTCTGAAACTCAAAAACTAAATAGAGCTATTCGCTCTATGATTTTGAACGGAGGATTAGGTAATGCTTTCGATGTTGTTATACACACAAAAGATATGAAGAATTTACTTTTGAATCAATATTTAACAATATGAAAAAAAACAAGACACAGTATTTTCTGTGTCTTGTTTTTTAATACGACTTTTAATTATGTAGCATTATATATTTTCTCTCATGATATATATTTATATTAAAGATATGAGATGAAAAATATAGAATACACTCTTTTTCTCTGTCTATAGGTCCCTAACCTAATAATACGCGAACGAGTTGAATAATTGTTTCGTTTTCTACTTTGTAGTAAATTTCCAATCCTTTTCTTTCACTAGAAACGATTTTAGCACTTTTTAACTTTGCTAAATGCTGTGAAATTGTAGATTGTGGCATGTTTAAGCCTGTGTACATTGTAGAAACGTTGCTTGGGCCACGTTCAATTAATCCCTTTACAATACATAAGCGAACAGGATGAGCAAGCACTTTCAATAATTCTGCATTGCTTTCATATAGTTCTATTTCTTTTTGAAAGGTTTCTAACATGTTCTTTTCCACCTCCGTGTGAGCTGTTATACCATACTATACATACCAAAAAATCAAAGAAAAGAAAACAGTTGTTGCAGAAAAAAAGTCCTAAAGTAAAGAAATTGTAAGAAAAGAGACCCTGATGTAAATAAAATAGATAAATTTGCACAGTTTTGTAAAATGACATTTTTGAGTGAAAATTTTGATGCGTTTCAAAAATTGAAAGATATAGATATATTCGTAACACAATTTTATCATGATTTTCTTATTCTTTCAAATGAATATACAAAATTTTTAAAATAATATGACAAAGGAATTATAATGTTATATATAGAATATATAACAGGTTAAAAGAAAAGAAGCTGATTATGATCAGCTTCTTTATAATGGTGATAATGAAATATTTGAATGTGGCTGATAAATCTTAGAATGATCAAGTTATTAGTCATTTATTCTAGAGTTCATCTTGTATCAATTTTAAAAATCTGTGATTCCATATATTTTCATAAAAATTAATTGTCTCTTTTGCGGACATAAATGGATTATTTAACGTAGAGGTTGTTTTCTGTACCATGAAGTTTTCGTATCCTAGTCCATGGGCAAATTTAATCGTAGCATCCATACAGTACTCTGTTTGGGCACCACAAAATTCAATATGATGTACAGATAATTGATCTAAAATTTCTTTTAAGTTTGTTTTATAAAATGAATTTGCATGTGTTTTTCTTACAAAAAAATCTTGTTCTTGAACATCTAGATCGGTATGAATAGCCCAAAGTTCTTTTTCGGGTACCAAATCATCATCACAATGTTGAACAAAAATGATTGGTTTATTTGATTTTCTGTATGAAGAAATTCTTTTATTTACTTTTGTAAGTAAATTTTGTAAATCGAATAAATGCTCTTCGCTATAACATACCCCATTTTGTAAATCGATAACGATTAAAATATCTGCACAAGTATCCATTATTTTTACCCCTTTTTATTTCTTAATATATCAATTAATCCATTACTTGGAAATAGATAATGCGTTTTTATTTTTTTATGGACTATAACAGAAAGAGAAACATTAAAATGAATATGCTAGACAGCATAAAAAGAAGATATAAAAACTTAATTTCATATCTTCTTTTCTCTCTATGCATTAATAGGTTCTTCGACATAAGATAGAGCATTTTCGAAATCAGATATTAAATCGTTAACATTTTCAAGGCCAACCGATAAACGGAGTAATGAATTGGAAATCCCTCTTTCATCACGTGCTTCCTGTGATAAAGCTGCATGTGACATTTTTGCTGGATATGAAAGAATAGATTCAACAGCTCCTAGACTAACCGCAAAAACGGGTAGTTTAACTTTTGATAAAAATTGGCGCAGTGCATCTTCGGATTGTAAGGTGAAAGATAAAACAGCCCCAGCTGATGTTGCTTGAGTTTGTTGAATACTATAGCCAAGATGTGATTGTAATCCAGGGTAATAGACATTTTGAACTTTAGAGTGCTCTTGTAAAAAATGTGCGATTTTGTTGGCACCTGCAGCTGAATGTTCGAGACGTACATGCAATGTTTTAATGCCGCGAAGCACGAGAGAACAATCTTGCGGTCCTAAAATAGCACCAAAAGCGTTTTGTAGAAAGCCGAGCTTTTGAGCGAGTTCTTCATCTTTTACGACAGCTAATCCGGCGGTGACATCGCTATGACCAGCAATAAACTTTGTAGCGCTATGAAGAACGACATCAGCGCCAAGATCAAGCGGTTTTTGAAATAGTGGTGTCAAAAATGTATTATCAACAAAAGTAAGAGCACCAATAGATTTTGCAAGATTAGAAACAGCACGAATATCTGTCACTTTTAAAAGTGGGTTAGAAGGTGTTTCTACATAAAAGAGCTTCGTATTTGGTTTTATGTTTTCTTTTACTTCTTCCACATTGGTCATATCAACAAATGTATGTGAAACACCATAACGGGAGAGAACTTCAGTAACAATTCGATAAGTACCTCCATATACATCTTCTGAAATAAGAACATGGTCACCTTGTGAAAGAAGGAGAAATGCAGTAGAAATGGCTGCAATGCCTGATGCAAAGGCAAATCCTTTTGTCCCGCCTTCTAATAAAGCAATGATATCTTCAAGAGCTTCACGTGTTGGATTTCCAGATCTACTATAGTCATACTTTCCGAAAGCATCTACATCAAACTGATGGAATGTTGATGTGTTATAGATGGGAACGTTAACAGCTCCTGTGTGTGAGTCATGCTTGTATTGATTATGCAGTAAAAGCGTATCTATGGAATAACTCATATTCTTACACCTTCTTTTACAAGTTTAATTGCTTGCTTTAAGTCTCGAATTAAGTCGTTGCTATTTTCGATGCCGACTGAAAAACGGAGAAGACGATTACACACACCACGTGCTGTTCGAACATCTTCTGGAATATCGGCATGAGTTTGCGTTGCTGGATAAGTCATTAAACTTTCGACACCGCCAAGACTTTCAGCAAATGTAATTAAGGATAAAGATTGTAAGAAAGGATTAATCCAAGTTTCATCTTGAAGGCGAAATGAAATCATACCACCTCTTCCTGGATAAAATACATCTGTCACACCATCTTCATCATTTAAATAAGCAACAATTGCATGAGCGTTTTCTTCATGCTGTTTCATGCGAAGTGCTAAAGTCTTCATGCCTCGAATTAATAGCCATGAATCAAACGGGCTTAAGACAGCACCAGAGGCATTATGATAATGAGCAAGCTCCTCGCAAAGAGATTTCCCTTTCGCAACGACAAGTCCGCTTAGTACATCGTTATGACCGCCTAAATATTTAGTTGCGCTATGAAGGACGATGTTTGCACCTTCTGTTAATGGTTGCTGTATATAAGGTGTATAGAACGTGTTATCTACAATAAGAAGTAGTCCGTGCCTTTTCGCTACACTTGCTACACTTACGATATCAGTTACTTGCATTAATGGATTAGTCGGTGTTTCTATGAAAATAGCCTTCGTTTGAGATGTGATTGCTTGCTCAATTTGTTTAATAGATTGTGTATCTACGTATCTACATCGAATATTCCACTTGTCTTCATGTTCGGAAAATAGACGATATGTTCCCCCGTATAAGTCTTCAGATACGATAAGCTCATCTCCGGAACGGAATAGTGAAAGGACAAGGAGAACAGCCGCCATTCCTGAACTACAGGCATACCCTTGCTCACCGCTTTCTAAGTCTGCAATTGCCTGTTCTAAAAGGCCGCGAGTCGGATTTCCAGTTCTTGAATAGTCAAATCCAGTAGATTTACCAATTCCTTCGTGACGATAAGCAGTTGAGAAATAAACAGGTGGATTAACCGTTCCTGTTGTAGTTTCGCTACGGTTCCCGATTTGTGCTAGTTTTGTTTCGATTGTTGACATGTGAAAATTCCCCCTTTTTAAAGTGAACGACTAAGTGAAAATAAAAAAAGCCTTCTAAGAAGAAGGCTTTCGGATTGAATAGAGTCTTCTTCTCATCTGTCAAATCTTTCACAATTTGCTGGAATTAGCACCTTATTAACGAATGAATGTTAATGGTTGCTGAGGCGTCAAAGGGCCAGTCCCTCTACCTCTCTAGATAAGAATGTTCGTATGAAATTTTATTATGGTTTTAACTTTACAACAAAAGATAATTGAATTGCAACTTTATTTTAAATAATTTTTATTTTTCCGCAAGTGTCATTGACTTTTATTTTAGTGCGTGCTAAATTTATAAAAAATTAACAAACATTGTTAAAAGGGGAACGTATTTCCTTTTAGCTACATAAATAAAATAATAAAGACAAACTCTTATTGAGAGCGGTGGAGGGAAAGGCCCTGTGAAACCCGGCAACCTTCAAACTAAATGTTTGAAACGGTGCTAAAACCTGCAAAACGTGTGTTTTGCATAATAAGAGGAGGAACAATTATGTCCCCCTCTTCAAAGTGAAGAGGGGGTTTTTATATTGATAGAAATGAGGGAGATTCGTGAAATTACTAGATTTATTATCAAAAGGAATTGTAATAGGTGATGGTGCGGTTGGAACGTTATTACATTCGCATGGTTTACAAAGTAGTTTTGAAGAATTGAATTTGTCTGATCCGGACTTAATTATATCGATCCATAAACAATATGTAGCTGCTGGAGCGGATGTTATTCAAACGAATACGTATGGTGCGAATGAAGCGAAACTCCGCATGTATGGTCTAGAAAATCAAGTTGTCCAAATTAATAAAGCGGCAGTGAATATTGCGAAAGCATCAGTAACAGATCGGAATGCAATTTTAGGGACAATTGGAGGTATGAAACATATTGGTGCTGTTACAACGACTGATATAGAGCGAGAATTTATGTTACTTGAGCAGGCAGGTGCTTTACTAGAAGAACAGGTTGATGGATTACTATTAGAAACTTTTTATGATGAATTTGAATTATTGCATGCGGTTAAAGTATTGCGTAAACAAACGAATATTCCGATTGTTGCTCAGTTAGCGTTACATGAGGCAGGTACGACTCAAAATGGGAATGATGTCAATGAAATATTAAAACAGCTTTTAGATTACGGTGCCAATGTTGTTGGGTTGAACTGTCAACTAGGCCCGCTTCACATGACGGAAGCTTTCAAAATGATATCGATTCCTCAAAATGGCTATTTATCAGCATATCCGAATGCAGGTCTCCCGAATTATGTGGAAGGGCGTTACGTATATGAGGGAAGTCCAGCGTATTTTGAAGAAATGACACCGAAATTTATTGAACAAGGTATTCGTTTATTAGGTGGTTGTTGTGGTACTACCCCGGAACATATTGAAGGAATGAAACGTGCTATTGCAAATGTTGCACCTGTAATAGCAAAGGAGACGATTCAAAGGCCTAAAGTGGTCCATACACATGAGAAGCGTTCGAGAGCTCATGTTACTCTAGCAGAAAAGGCAAAGAAACAAACGACAGTTGTAGTGGAATTAGATCCACCGAAAACGTTAGACACGCAGCGTTTTTTTGAAGGGGCAAGAGCACTGAAAAGGGCTGGAGTGGATGCTATTACTCTAGCAGATAATTCATTAGCATCTCCTCGCGTTTCGAATATGGCTATGGGTGCATTATTAACGAAGCATGATATTCCAGTATTAACGCATTTAACGTGTAGAGACCATAACGTCATTGGACTACAGTCTCACTTGCTTGGATTATCAGCATTAGGTATGGAGGAAGTGCTAGCTTTAACTGGTGATCCAGCGCGCGTTGGCGATTTCCCAGGTGCAACTTCTGTATATGATTTGTCATCGATAGAGCTCATTAAAATGATTAAAGAGATGAACGACGGTCGCTCTATTTTAGGGAAATCAATTGGTCCGGCAACAAGATTTTCTGTCGGAGGTGCATTCAATCCTCATGTAAGGCATTTAAAAGCAGCGGTCAAGCGAATGGAACGAAAAATTGATGCTGGTGCTGAATATTTCTTAACGCAGCCGATATATGATGTTGCTTTAATAGAAGAAGTATATGAAGCGACAAAGCATTTGGAACAACCTATCTTTATTGGAATTATGCCGTTAGTAAGTAAGCGGAACGCAGATTTTCTTCATTTTGAAGTGCCGGGTATTACTCTCCCTGAAGAGATAAGACAAAGAATGGATGGACATGAAACGAAAGAGGCAGCCATAGAGGAAGGGATTCGTATTTCACAAGAGTTGATCGATGCGGCGATGAAATACTTTAACGGTATTTATCTTATTACACCGTTTTTAAAATATGAAATTACAGAACATCTCGTGAAATATGTGAGAGAAAAGCAAGAAGTGAAAGAAGGTATTAATTGATGAAACGAATAGAAGAGAGATTACAACATGAAATTTTAATATTAGATGGTGCAATGGGAACGATGATCCAGCAAGAAGACTTAACAGCGGAAGATTTTGGAGGAGAAGAATACGAAGGTTGTAATGAATATTTAGTAAAAACAAGACCGGATGTTATTTTAAATATTCATAAAGTCTACATTGAAGCTGGAGCAGATATTATTGAAACGAATACGTTTGGTGCAACAAATATTGTATTAAGTGATTATGCATTGTCTCATTTAGATGAAGAGTTAAACGAAAGGGCAGCGCATTTGGCGAAGCAAGCGGTTAAAGAAAGTGGGAAAGAAGTGTATGTTGCGGGAGCGATGGGACCAACGACGAAAGCGATTAGTGTTACAGGTGGTGTGACTTTTGAAGAGTTAATTGAAGCCTATACAAGGCAAGCGAGAGGACTATTAAGAGGAGAAGTTGATGTATTACTCGTTGAAACGAGTCAAGATATGCGTAATGTGAAAGCTGCGTACATTGGAATTCAATCGGCGTTTGAAGAACTAAACAAAATAGTACCTATTATGATTTCTGGAACAATTGAACCGATGGGAACGACTTTAGCGGGTCAAACGATCGAAGCCTTTTATTTATCGGTAGAGCATATGAAGCCATTATCGGTTGGATTAAACTGTGCTACTGGTCCAGAATTTATGAGGGAACATATACGTTCCCTATCTGATTTATCGGAGTGTTATATTTCGTGTTATCCAAACGCTGGTCTTCCTGATGAAGATGGGCATTATCACGAATCTCCAGCGTCACTTGCTGAAAAAGTAAAACGTTTTGCTGAAGAAGGATGGATTAATATTATTGGTGGTTGTTGTGGCACAACACCAGAACATATACGTGTAATGAAATCGGCGCTTGCCTCGATTAATCCTCGTGAGCATCATGAAAGGGTTGGACATGGAATTAGTGGACTAGAAGCGTTGCAATACGATGATTCTATGAGGCCTTTATTTGTTGGAGAAAGGACGAATGTAATTGGATCGCGTAAGTTTAAAAGATTAGTAGCAGAAGGGAAATTTGAAGAGGCTGCTGAAGTGGCAAGAGCGCAAGTGAAGAAAAATGCTCATATTATTGATATTTGTATGGCAGACCCTGATCGTGATGAAATAGAAGATATGGAAAGATTCTTGGCAGAAGTTACGAAAGTGTTAAAAGTACCGATTATGATTGATTCAACAGATGAAAATGTTATGGCGAAAGCTCTTACTTATATTCAAGGAAAAGGTGTTATCAATTCTATTAATTTAGAGGATGGAGAAGAACGTTTTGAAAAAGTGACACCCCTTCTTCGGAAATACGGTGCTGCGATAGTTGTAGGGACAATTGATGAAGATGGTATGGCAGTTAGTGCAGAAAGAAAGATAGAGATTGCTAAAAGAAGCTATGAATTACTAACGAAAAAGTATGGTATACGCCCATCTGATATTATTTTTGATGCGCTTGTGTTTCCTGTAGGAACAGGTGATGAAGAATATATAGGTTCAGCGGCAGCGACTATAGAAGGAATTCGTCTTATTAAAGAGGCGTTACCAGAATGTTTAACGATTCTAGGTGTGAGTAATATATCTTTTGGTTTACCACCAGCTGGGCGTGAAGTATTAAACTCTGTCTTTCTATATCATGCAACGAAAGCAGGATTAGATTATGCGATTGTTAATACGGAAAAATTAGAACGCTATGCGTTAATTCCAGAGGAAGAAAAACGTCTTGCGGATGCATTATTATTTGAAACGACGAAAGAGACGTTAGAAAAATTCACAAACTTTTACCGTGTTGCCAAAAAGAAAGAAGTCGCTACACAAGAAACGCTAACGCTTGATGAACGACTGGCAAATTATATTGTAGAAGGTACGAAGCAAGGACTACAAGAAGATCTAAGTCTCGCGCTTACAGAAGGACGAAAACCTCTGGATATTATTAACGGGCCGCTTATGACAGGAATGGATGAGGTGGGGCGATTATTTAATGGTAATGAGCTTATCGTTGCTGAAGTATTGCAAAGTGCTGAAAGTATGAAAGCTGCCGTAAGTTATTTAGAGCCACATATGGAATCTAGTGAGAGTGCAAAAAAAGGGAAAGTATTATTAGCGACTGTTAAAGGAGACGTACATGATATTGGGAAAAACCTTGTTGAAATTATTTTATCAAATAACGGATATGAAATTATTAATTTAGGAATTAATGTTCGTTCGGATCGAATTGTTCAAGAAGTACAAGAAAAGAAACCTGATATTATTGGCCTTTCTGGTTTGTTAGTAAAATCAGCGCAACAAATGGTAACGACTGCTGAAGATTTAAAAGCAGCGAATATTGATATTCCAATTGTTGTAGGTGGTGCAGCACTAACGAGGAAATTTACAGATAATCGTATTTCTCCATCTTATAAAGGGCTCGTATGTTATGCAAGTGATGCAATGACAGGTCTTGATATTATTAACAAATTACAAAAAGAAGAAGAACGTGAAAAGATGAAGCGAGATAAAAAGGAACGCCATCTTCATATTGTGAAACAAGAGGAGAAAAAAATAGAAATTCCCGCAATTATTGAGCCGTTGCCAAAAGCAACTGTTATGATACCAGATTCGACGAAACGAGTTGTATTACGGGATATTCCTGCCCTCCATCTTGCACCGTTTTTAAATAGACAAATGTTAATTGGACACCATCTTGGGTTAAAAGGAAACGTAAAAAAACTCTTGCAAGAAGGGGATAAAAGAGCACATGAGCTAAATGATTTAATTGATGAATTATTACAAGAAGGACAATCTTGGTTACGCCCAAAAGCGGTGTATCAATTTTTCCCGGCGCAAAGTGATGGACAAAATATAATTATATACGATCCGGAAGATCACACACGTATTATAGAGCGATTTGAATTTCCGAGACAAGGGAAAGCACCATACCGTACTTTAGGAGATTATATACGCCCGATTGGAGATGAGATGGATTATGTCGCTTTCTTATCTGTTACCGTTGGAGAAGGGGTTCGAGATATTGCAGAGGAATGGAAGGCGAAGGGAGATTATTTACGCAGTCATGCGATTCAGTCGTTAGCACTTGAATTAGCAGAAGGACTTGCTGAAAAAACACATATGCTCATTCGTGATCGTTGGGGAATTCCAGATTCACCTGAACTGACGATGGAAGAGAGATTCCGTACAAAATATAGAGGAATACGCGTATCATTTGGTTATCCAGCATGCCCAGAACTTGCTGATCAAGAAAAATTATTTCGCTTAATTCATCCAGAAGAAATAGGTATTTCATTAACAGAAGGATTTATGATGGAGCCAGAAGCGTCTGTAACGGCTATGGTATTTTCTCACCCTGAGGCAAGGTATTTTAGTGTACTATAGTGTAGAAGGGGGAGACGTATGAAAAAAATAGTCTTTACAGGTGGCGGTTCGGCCGGGCATGTAACACCTAATTTAGCAATTATTCCACATTTACAAAAGCAGAACTGGGATATCTCTTATATTGGTTCTCATCAAGGGATTGAGAAAACGATTATAGAAAAAGAAGGAATCCCATACCATAGTATTGCAAGCGGGAAGCTACGTCGTTATTTTGATTTGAAAAATATAAAAGATCCTTTTCTCGTGATAAAGGGTGTTATGGATGCGTACGTAACAATTCGTAAACTAAAACCGGATGTTATTTTTTCAAAAGGTGGTTTCGTATCCGTACCAGTCGTAATAGGAGGGTGGCTAAATAGGGTGCCAGTTTTATTACATGAATCTGATATGACACCTGGACTAGCAAATAAAATTGCGCTCCGTTTTGCCTCGAAAATATTTGTTACATTTGAAGAAGCAGCGAAACATTTACCGAAAGAAAAAGTAATATATACAGGATCGCCTGTACGTGAAGACGTACTAAGAGGAAATCTTGAAAAAGGTTTAAAGTTTCTAGGGTTTTCCCGGAAGAAATCAGTTATTACTGTTATGGGAGGAAGTTTAGGCGCAAAGAAAATTAATGAAACGGTTCGATCGGCACTTCCAGATCTTCTGAAAAATTATCAAATTGTGCATCTTTGCGGAAAAGGAAATCTTGATGAATCCTTACAAAATAAAGAAGGATATAGACAATTTGAATATGTACATGAAGAGTTGCCGGATATATTAGCAGCAACAGATTTTGTTATTTCACGTGCGGGATCCAACGCGATTTTTGAATTTTTAACAATGCAAAAGCCGATGGTTTTAATTCCGTTATCGAAATTTGCAAGCCGTGGAGATCAAATTTTAAATGCTGAATCCTTTAAAAGACAAGGGTATGCATCGGTATTATATGAAGAGGATGTAACGGTGAACTCACTTATAAAGCATATAGAAGAGCTATCTCATAATAATGAGACGTATAAAACAGCATTAAAAAAATATAATGGAAAAGAAGCGATTAAAACTATCATTCAACATATTTCAGAGGCATGATTAAACAATCATGTCTTTTTTAGTAGGATGAAAGATTCCAAGAATTGATATTTTTATGTTACAATACAAATGGTTAATAGGGAAATTCCAATTGATTAAGCGTGAAAATACGAATGGATTAGGAGTGACTGTGTTGGAGCTAAGTCTCTATGAAAATACTGCACTTATTATATGCTTTGTGTTGTACGTTGGTAGTGTTATTGTTTATATTTCACGGAAATTTTCACAAGAACGAGAGCTTGAAAAATCAGAAATAACAGCTGAACTAGAAATGTTAGCTGATGAAAGTTATAAAAAACAAAAAATAAAAGAAGATCATGAGGCACCCCATCATTGAAACGCAAATAAGTTCTAAGGATGGGGATTTTTTTTGAAAAAATCCCATTAACGCTAAAAAAGGAGTTTCCCCATACATATTTAAGGAGTGAATATAAATGAAATTTTATATTGCTTCAGGATTTCAAAATAAACATCTTGTTCGTTTCGTATCAAGCCAGTTGAAAGAAGTGGGATGGCAGCATACATATGATTGGACGAAAAATGAAAGAGCAACCAATAGAGAACAATTGCAAAAGATTGGTGAAGAAGAACAAGAAGCGATACGAGAAGCTGATGTTTTCTTACTCATACTAGAGGGTGGGAATGGAAGTCATACAGAATTAGGGATGGCAATTGCTTTAGAAAAGAAAATTTATATATATCACAAGGGCAATGAGTTGCAAACGACATTCTACCATTTACGAGAAGTTGATATTTTCGAAGGAGAAATTGAGGGGCTTGTCTCATATATATTGAATAAAGTGGAATGTTAGACGTGGGAATGCAGCGAGAAATATTTCTTGCAAAAAAAGAGTGAAGGTTACCATTAGGCTATTTTGGGCACAGTTATTATAAGTAAAGCATATAAAGGAGTTATAAATATGAAATTAGAAAATGGATGGGAAACAAGTTTTTTAGAGGTTGTACAAAACAGTGAATTTAAGAAAGATGCAATTCTTAGTCAATTGCTTTTTGCGGATAGTGAAGAAGTAGAAGAGCTTGTTGATGATTACGGTTATGAAGAGATTATTGAACGCGAACATGATGATGAGTTAGCAGGAATTTTAGGAGAAGAACTTTTCAGTGAGCTGGAGCGAAACGTATTCTTATCTCCACAGCCAGAAGAAAAACTTATTTCATTCGTAAATGGATTAAGTTTTCATGTGTTAGATTGGATTGTGCTTCTTGAAACAGAATTTGGCATTGATAGCGCAAACTTCACATCGGATGCAGTGAAAATGTTAGAAAAGCGCTTTAGACAGTTTCCCTATATAGAAGAGAAGACAATTTTTGATATGACGTTTGAAGAAGCGATGGATGTATTAGAATCTGTTACAGGATTACAGCTGAAGGAGAAAATGAACGTATAATGAAAAAGAACGTGATAGCTTCACGTTCTTTTTTTTTACATAATAATAATTTTATCATCTAGCTTTGTTTGTCCAGTAAGAAGTGCATTTAAATACTCTACTTTTCGTATGCAAGCTTGTATATGTCTTTCAACCTCTTGTAACTCTGCTTGGTGATGCGTTTCAATTGGATGAATTTGTACGTTAAATTTTTCGAATTGACTACTATATGTTATTTCTGCATAGCCGCTCATAATATCGGTTTCGTTATGAAATAAAAATTGCTTCGTTTCTTCACAGAATGATACATCCTGAAAGCCATATACTTTTAATGCTTCAATTACTTTGTTAATCATGTTTATATTCATTTTTTAACCCTCTTTACGAAGTTCTACTTTTATATTATAACATAAAAAATTACGTAGAAAGCGCTTCCAAGTGTATTTTATTATAAACTTTACGTTTCAATCATAAAAATGAAACAAAGAAAAAATAATTGTAAAGAAGGAAGGACTCTTTTATTGTTTCGTCATATATATAGAGAAATAGTGCAATGAAAGGAAATTTTCCGAGGTGGAGATTGTATTTCCAATTTGAGCGCAGTAAAAGAGGTGAGAATCTTGAACTTTGATATTGTAGGACAAAAAGCATATATAAAAAATGGGCCGCATCGGAACCGAATTGGAACTGTAAAGAAAAATGAAAAACAATTAGAATCCCATTTTGCTATTGTAATTGGAGAACAAAGTATTGATGTAGAGCTAAAGGATATCGTGTTAGTTGGAGTAGATGTAGGACAATTTCATACATGGTGCGAGCAAAATGGTTATTTGTGAAAGGGACGGGCTGTGAGATAATGAAATATATTTGAGAAAAGAGAATATGTTATTATATTCTCTTTTTCTATGTGTGGGGAGACGGAAATGAAGTATAAAGAACAAGAGTTTACATTGGAGTTGAAAGAGAACATTAAATGTATGGAAAAGGAAATAGAGCGAATATCACTTGGGTTTTTTAAAGCGTATTCGCATTTATACATAGGGAAAAATATGAAATTAGATATGGGATTTGAAAGAGAAAAAGAGAATCCCTTTGAAATAGGATATTATTCATCAGTTTCTATAGCGGTATTAGATGAAGAAGGAGAGATGATTGAATTTTACATTATTCCAATTTGGAGATGCGAAAATACTTTTTTAGGGATGCCAACTCAGTCGAGAGTTTGGGGGAGTAAGAAAGTAGGGGAACTTGTTGATGAATCTTGTTATGAGATTGAGGAAGAGTTAAAAGAGCAACTAGAAGAATACTTGGAGTGATAACTTTCAAGAGAAGATGTATAGAGATGGAACATAATAAAAAAGACGCTAACAGTATAAATTGTTAGCGTCCTTTTTTATTATGAAGCAATCTCACCAGTTTTTACATCATCTTGATTGTACGTATCCTGATCTAATTCACCAAGCCATTTACTAGAAATAAGACCTGCTGTCATAGAACCACTTACGTTAAGAGCTGTACGACCCATATCGATTAATGGTTCAACGGAGATAACAAGAGCGACAATGCCGATTGGTAAGTTCATTGTAGATAGTACGATTAACGCTGCGAATGTTGCACCGCCACCAACACCGGCAACACCGAATGAGCTAATAGCAACGACAGCGATTAAAGTTAAAATGAATTGTGGTTGTAATGGATCAATTCCTACAGTTGGAGCGACCATCATAGCAAGCATTGCTGGATAAATACCTGCGCAACCGTTTTGACCGATAGATACCCCAAAGGATGCAGCGAAGTTAGCGATTCCTTCAGAAATACCAAGCTTTTCTTTTTGAGCTTCAATATTTAATGGCATTGCACCAGCACTAGAGCGAGATGTGAATGCAAATGTTAATACAGGGAACACTTTTTTCAAATATTGAATTGGATTTAAACCAGATAATGCGATTAATAATAAGTGAATGATAAACATTACGATAAGAGCTACGTAAGATGCTAAAACGAAGTTACCAAGTTTTAAAATAGCGTTAATATCGCTACCAGCAACTGTCTTTGCCATAAGAGCTAATACGCCGTATGGAGTAAGACGTAAAATTAATGTTACCATACGCATTACGATTGCATATACAGCATCAAGCATTTTCTTAAATAGCTCTGCTTGTTCTGGATATTTTCGTTTTACACCTATAAAGGCAATCCCGATAAAGGCTGCAAATATTACAACAGAAATTGTTGATGTTGGACGAGCACCTGTTAAATCAAGAAAAGGATTCGTAGGCAACAGTTCTAACAATTTGTCTGGAATTGTTGTCTTTTCAATAGAAGTAAATCTTTCTTCTACTAATTTCAGACGAGCAGATTCTGCATCACCTTGTTGTAAACCTGTTGCTGATACATCAAATCCTGCGCTTGCAGCTATACCGACAGCTGCGGCAATTCCTGTAGTAAGAATTAAAATTCCGATAATAAGACCACTGATTTTACCAAGGTTTTTCGTTAATTGTAATTTTGTAAATGCTGAAATAATAGATACTAAAATAAGTGGCATAACGATCATTTGAAGTAATTTCACATAACCGTTACCAATTAAACTAAACCAGGTATTTGATTCGATAATTACTTTAGAAGTAGGTTCATAAATAAATTGTAATATAAGACCAAAGATAATTCCGACTCCTAAAGCAGTAAATACACGTTTATTAAAAGATACATGCTTACGTTGCATATAATACAATACGCCAACTAAAATGAGCATGACTGTGATGTTAATCCCGACAAGCAGTGTATTCATGTTGATTCCCCCTAATTCCAATGTGTTATATAGAATATAAGGTAATAAAACCTATAAGTCAACTAGGGAATTGCGGAATTAAAAAAAAGATGGCAATTTGCCATCTCTTAATGCCCAGCTCCAGGGACAAGTAAAAATGTTGTGTACCATGTAAATCCGATGAAGAAAACGGTTAAATATGCCCCGAATACGTATATATACATACGCTCTGTTAATTTTAAATAACTTAAAAGTAAGAAGAATCCTGTTTGTCCTAAAAATAGTAGTGCGGTCGAATGCATATCCCCTACGTAAAACATAACCGAGAAAATTCCAGTCCAAAAGCCGAGAACGCGAAACATGCGCTCCATGCCATCTCCCTCCTTTTCTAAAAAAAGTAAAACCTCTTTTCATTATAGTTTATTTTTCTAACTATTGTAAATATTCATTCACATAAAAAAGAAGCCAATTATAATATTGACTTCTTCTTAGTTGAAAAACTAAATTTGAACTTTATCCCGCATTAACGGGCAGTAAAACTCCCACCTCAAAATTCGGCAAATGCGAGGAAGTTAGGTGGGAGATAACTGCCCGTAAAAGCCAGATTGGTGAGGGCTAATAATCAGTGGGGGAAGAACACCCCCCACTGATTAAAGTTTCACTTTATAGTTACAAGATTTGCAGCCATCTAGTAGACTATCGTTTCGTGTTAATTCCACGTTCGGGAATAGGGTTTCAAAAATCCCCTTCATCATATCTCCATGCATATTACAAATTTCAGTCGGATGATGCGCAGCAACTTCTTTAAATGGGCAATTGTGTACATCATAGAAAATTTTTGTGCCATCTGTACTTAATTCAAAAGCAGGGGATAAGCCAGCTGTTGAGAATGCTTCTTTTGCGATTAGCATTTTTTGTTCTATCGTCAATGCTTCTGCACTGACATTTAAGCGATGCATATGTTGTTGCATTAATTCTTTGCCGAATTGTTTCCCTGTTTCATATAGCGCTTTTTCACCAGCACTACCTAAGCTTAGCAGTGAATTAAATGCTATCTGCGCTAATAATTGATAATCGCGAAATGGGAATTGTAACTGGATGACATCTTGAGACAAGACGTATAGTCTGCTTGGTCTGCCACCTTTCCCAGTTTTTTTTGTTTCTGATTTGAGCATATTAACATCTTCTAATTTAGATAAATGTAAACGCGCTACGTTTGGATGAATATTAAACTCATCTGCAATTTCTTGTACAGTTACGTAATTATGTTTTTGCGAAATATATTTATAAATATAATAACGAGTAGGGTCAGATAATACACCTGTAATTTTTAAAGCTTGTTCCATGAGGATCTCCACCTTTATCACTTTATCCAAGATATTAACATTATAATACAGATAAACTTCTATATAGGTAATTTCAGACAATAATTCGGAAATTGTTCATAATTTCACAAACATATTTTTCCTTTTTCTCTTAGTGAAAATACAAAATCTCTAATTTTTCTTGTGCATTTTTTTATGATATATACATAGTGAGGAGGGAAACTTGATGAATAGTGTCGAGCTTTTTGCAAATATGATTATGAAAGAAGCTTGTAGGGTGCAAGCATCGGACTTACATATTGTGCCCAGGCAGAAGGATGTGGCGATTCAATTACGTATTGGAAAAGATTTAATTACGAAACGGTGTATTGAGAAAGAATTTGGAGAAAAGCTTGTTTCACACTTTAAATTTTTAGCATCAATGGATATAGGAGAGAGGAGAAAACCTCAAAATGGTTCGTTGTACTTACAAATTGATGGAAAAGAAGTGTATTTACGCCTTTCAACACTTCCAACAGTATATCAAGAAAGTCTCGTTATTCGCCTCCATTTACAAGCATCTGTACAGCCACTGTCTCATCTTTCGTTATTTCCAAGTTCAGCGGAAAAATTACTCTCTTTTTTAAAGCATTCTCATGGGTTACTCGTATTTACTGGGCCAACTGGTTCTGGAAAAACAACAACAATGTATGCGTTATTAGAAGTAGCTAGAAAATGGCAAACACGTCGCATCATTACACTGGAAGATCCAGTTGAGCAAAGAAAAGACGGTTTATTACAAATTCAAATAAATGAAAAAGCTGGTATCACATATAAAACGGGATTAAAGGCTATTTTGCGTCATGATCCAGATATTATTTTAGTTGGCGAAATTCGTGATGAAGAAACAGCAAAAGTAGCTGTAAGGGCCAGTTTGACGGGACATTTAGTAATGACAACCTTGCATACAAATGATGCGAAAGGAGCGATACTACGATTTATGGACTATGGTATTACAAGGCAAGAAATTGAACAATCATTATTAGCAGTAGCTGCTCAGCGGCTCGTCGAATTAAAATGTCCATTTTGCAGAGGGAAGTGTGCAACTTTATGTAAATCAATGAGGAAAGTGAGACAGGCAAGCATTTATGAACTGTTATATGGATATGAATTAAAACAAGCGATTAAAGAAGCAAGTGGAGAACATGTTACGTATCACTATAAAACGTTGGAATCGTCGGTTCGAAAAGGGTATGCTTTAGGCTTTTTAGAAGAAGATGTATATGTTTAAGAGAAAATGGAGTTTAAGTGATCAAGCATTATTATGTAAAAGATTAAGTGATTTATTAGAGAAAGGTTACTCACTTTTACAGGCGTTAGAATTTTTGCAGTTGCAACTACCATTAGGAAATAAATTACAGTTACAGCGTATGATCGAGGGATTGAAAAATGGACAAAGTTTGCACGCTTCTTTTCACCAATTAATGTTTCACTCTGAGATGTTAAGTTATTTGTTTTATGCAGAGCGACATGGTGACATTTCTTTTGCTTTGCAACAAGGGAGCGTACTTCTTTACAAGAAAGATAAATATAGGAAAGATATGATGAAAGTAATGCGATATCCTATGTTTTTATCATTTTTTTTAATGATTATGCTTTCTGTTTTTAACCTCATTTTATTGCCTCAGTTTGAAATGATGTATAGTTCTTTACGTTCTACAGCACCACCACTTACGGAGCAAATTTTAGTTGCAATTAAATTATTACCCTACTTCATTTATATGATTGTTCTTATCGTTATAACGGGATTTAGTTTATATATATTTTATTTCCGAAAACTTCCGCCTACTCAAAAGGTAAAGATTATGATCCGTATTCCCCTTATGAAAACATTTCTTATTTTAAATCATTCGCATTATTTTTCCACTCAATTAAGTGGTTTATTACACGGTGGATTGTCGGTACACGAAGCATTAACAATAATGATGAAGCAAAAGTATCATCCGTTCTTTCAGTATGAAGCAGACCGAATTGAGCGGCAATTAATTGCAGGAGAACCGTTACAATCTATTATTGATAAAAGCGGTTATTACGAGAAAGAACTTTCTTATATCATTACGCATGGACAAGCAAACGGTAATTTAGCAAATGAGCTTGGTGATTACAGTGAGCTCATTATTGAAAAGGTAGAACAAAAAATTAAACGTATGTTATTTGTGATTCAACCCATTTTATTTACATGTCTTGGGGTTATAGTCATTTTGATGTACTTAGCGATGATTATGCCGATGTTTCAAATGATGAATTCTATATAGGGGGCATTTACATGCAGAATCAGGAGGGTTTTACTCTTTTAGAAATGTTATTAGTTATGGTTGTCATAACTGTATTATTACTATTAATTATTCCAAATGTAGTTACACAGCGCTCATCCGTCCAAGGAAAAGGATGTGCAGCCTATGTGAAATCTATAGAAGCACAAATACAAGCATATCACTTGCAACATAATAAGATTCCATCAATAGAGGAACTTGAAACAGGAAAGTATATTACTTCAAAAACTTGCCCGAAAGGTGAACCAATCCATATTTCCGATGATGGTACGGTATCAGCTGGGAAATCGTGAAGCAAAAAGGTTTTACTCTTTTAGAAATGCTACTTGTCTTATTTGCTATTTCTGTACTGAGTGTTGTTACGCATTTTAACGTTACTTCATTACATGAAAAACAAAAAGTTGAGCAGTTTTTGAAACAGTTTTCAAATGATATTTTGTATATGCAGCAGTTAGCGATTAAGCGTCAAAAACATTATACGTTACGCTGGTTTAAAGAGAAACATATGTATTATATTTCGGAATCGGAGACAGCCCTTTTAATTGCTAAGGGAGAATATGATAAAGATGTCCAAATTGATTTGCATACCTTTCCAAACCCAATGACATATAATCCGAGCGGGAATATTAATAGGGGTGGTACGATTTTACTTTCCTATCGAGGGTATAAATATGAGATTGTATTTCAGCTTGGAAGAGGGAGATTTACGTATCGTGAAGTGTCAAAAAGGATCAGTAATGGTTGAAATGGTTGTAGCGTTAAGTTTAATAATGATGGCGGTATCGTTATTGCTCCCGCAAACATTATTAATTATGCAAGAAAGAAAAAATATAAAAATGAGCTATAAAGCATTAATATTATTAAAAAAAGAAGCGGCCTTATTTAAGTATGAGAATGAGGAAAAGCGAGTAAAAGAGCAAGTCATAAAAGGAATTGTATATTACACATATTGGAGAGGAGATGAAGTTTGTACGATGTGGAAAGATATGAGAGGAAAAGCGATGGAGCAATGCCTTTATGCAAAGGAAAAATAAAAAAGAAGCGGGATTTACATTAATAGAAATGATTGCATGTTTGTTGCTTTTATCAATGTTCTTTTTACTTTTACCGCGTCTTCATATTATGGGGATAGAAAATACACATTCAAAAGGATTAAATGACTGGGAGTGGGATGTGTTTTTAGGACAAATGCAATTAGAGTTTCGTGAAGTATCAAGTGGGAGGAAGATAGAGCTAGAAAACGGTGGGAATATTTTACGCTTCCAACTTCGTAATGGTGATCAGGTGACGTATGAAAAGTTGAATAGTAATTTAATAAGAAAAGTAAATATGCGCGGAAGGGAATTTATATTACAAAGGATTGAAGCGATTTCGTATAAATTAACACCTCATTTGTTATATATATATGTGAAAGATATAAGTGGTGAAATATATGAAGGCGTGGCTGTGCGCTATAGTGAAATTGAGATAGAAACATGAGAAAACAAGATGGATTTGTAATGCCAGGAACAATTATTTTTCTTATTTTATTCATTTCATTTTTGATGTACGAAACGAATATGTTACTTTCGGATAAAAAATTTTATTCTGAAATAGAACAAAGTTTTTTCATGGAGGAACTTGTTGATCGAGCTATTTCAGATATAAAAAGAGACTTACAGCAAAAAGAAAAAGAGGATGTTTTTTTATTTCAGTATGAAAGAGGAGAAGTGAGTGGAAAGTACGTCTTTGAAAATGATGTTATTATCATTTCGTTGCAATGTGTTACAAAACAGAGAGTTTTCTATACAGTGAGCTTTCGGTATAGGGAAAAGGATAATAAAATATTTGATTGGGTAGAAGGATAATATGTAAAATATATGGAGAAGAACCATGAGTTTCTATTGTGGAGGGAGTCAATTTCTTTGAGGAAAGGGATAAGAATAATGGTCAAAAGTTTAAATTTTCTCAAAAAAGAGAAAGGTAGAAAGAATATGATATATTCATGCTATCCAATCATTTTTTTCTAGGGAGATAAGGAAATGACAAATAACAATCAAATAGGTGAAAATAAGGAACAAACTATTTTTGATCATAAAGGAAATACGATTATGACAGAGGATAGGGAAATACAAATTATTTCAAAATTCGAAGAACCTCTTATTGTCGTATTAGCAAATGTATTAAGTGATGAAGAGTGCGGTGAATTAATTGAATTGTCTAAAAGCAAGATGGAACGTTCTAAAGTTGGTTCATCACGTGATGTAAATGATATTCGAACGAGTAGTGGTGCATTTTTGGAAGAGAATGAACTAACTTCGAAGATTGAAAAACGAATTTCATCTATCACGAATGTTCCTGTAGCGCATGGAGAAGGATTGCACATTTTAAATTATGAAGTAGATCAAGAATATAAAGCGCACTATGATTATTTTGCGGAACATAGTAGATCAGCTGCTAATAATCGTATAAGTACTCTTGTGATGTACTTAAATGATGTAGAAGAAGGCGGAGAAACATTCTTTCCGAAATTAAATCTTTCTGTACACCCTAGAAAGGGAATGGCAGTATACTTTGAGTACTTTTATCAAGATCAATCACTAAATGAGCTTACGTTACATGGAGGGGCACCTGTTACGAAGGGCGAGAAATGGATTGCAACGCAGTGGGTGAGAAGAGGTACTTATAAGTAAAAGTGAGCCAGCTTGTTTGATTACGAGAAAATAGTGAGTATGTTACGTTTTGTTCTTCATAGCATAAGAAGAACAAAACGTTTTTTTATTAAATAAAGTAACATCTTTCGTTATAATAACGGATGATTGAGAGGAACAAAAATGAAATCTATATACATAACTGGCTATATGGGAGCCGGGAAAACAACAATTGGAAAAGTGTTAAGTAAAGAACTTCATATGGATGTTGTAGATACAGACCAAAAAATTGAAGAGAAGCAAGAGAAGGCAATTCGTGATATTTTTGCCGAAGAAGGCGAAATGGCTTTTCGGGAATATGAAGGTGAAATGTTACGTTCACTACCGGTTCAGAATGTAATTATTACAACGGGTGGAGGGATTATTGAACGAGCGGAAAATCGAAAGTGGATGAAGGAAAATGGAACTGTTGTGTATTTATATTGCGATCCACATGTAATTGCAGAAAGGCTTCGTGAAGATACGACACGTCCACTATTTCATAAGAAAGATATAGATGCATTTATAACGAAATTTGAATCGCGCCGAGCTTATTATGAAGAGGCTGATATTCATATCGATACGACAAATAAGTCGGTAAAGCAAATTATGAATGAATTAAAGCAAAAGATTAATGAATAAAAAAGTGGACATACTAATCAAGTAGAGGTGATGATAATATGTCTACTAATGATTATGTACGCTTTGTGACACAGCAATTTGTGTCATATATGGATGCTCCAAAAGAGGATCGAAAACAACAGAAACAACAACGTCGTGCGGAGAAAGAGCCATTCTTAAATAAATGGTTTGGTGTTATGCCACTGAGCGCTGCTTTGTTTTATCGAAATGTAAAAAATAAAAGAAAAAAATCAAGCTAACTTTTTCGTAATATGTCTGGCAAAATAAAGATCCCCTAGTGCAATAAGCTGCTAGGGGATCTTTATTTATTGTTGCACAGATTCTTTTTCTTCAGTAACCGCATGTATCTTATTATTTACCCATACAAACCCTATTCCGATGCAAATAGAAATACCCCAGCCAACAGCGGTCATAATAGCTCTCATTTCACCATATCCATCTACACCGAAAACAGAGATGAAATAGATTTTCAAGAAGCTTTTTAATATAAATTGAAGGCCGAAAAATAGTGTTAAATATTGCAGTGCTGGATATATACGACTATCACGATAAAGCTCACGACTTTTATCACGATCATGACCTTGCAGTGCTGAAATATCCGCTGCGAAATATAACATAAGTGGTTTTTTTATAAAGATTGTACATATAACGATGCAGCCAAGTACGATATGATAATATGCATCATTCCATAGCATTCGTTCCGCTGATCCAGATATTAAGTCTACCGTTGTATTAGAAATGAGTGTAATTAAAATAAAGAACCCTGTAACGTTAAACTGTTTTTCTTTTTTAAAGGTATACAGTGTATAAATAATCCCCGGAACAGAGGAAATTAACATTGCGTAATAAGGATCGATATAAGGTTTTGCAAATTTCCAAATGAGGAATGGGAATACGAGATAAAAGACAAGATCTAATATAGCTTTTTTATTTTGATTCATACAAATCCTCCTTAAGTCATACATATATTTTATAATATAATTTCTGAAAATTGTATAAGGTTTAATAAAAAAAAGAAAAGTAGATGATTAGTAGATTAAAAAAATTGTCCCTAGCGTAGTAAGTTTTTTTAGTATATAATAAAGGAAACGCTTTCATTTTTTGATTTGTTCACAAAATGGATGGAAAATCACATATTTACTATTGATATGTTACTTTATAATGAAACTAATTAAATATACATGCATACAATATTGTGAAATAAATAACATAAATAATCTATATAAATGTAAACGTTATCAAAAGAGAGGTGGAGACAATGAGTAAATTTTTCTTCAATCATAATCCAGCAACATTAGAGGATGGAAGACTGGTTAAGTATGCTGAAATTATTTATGGAGAAGGTGGCCGTTCTGTATTAGAAAATTTAATGGTGAAGGCATCTATCAGATTACGTGATCGTTATCCGAATAAATCTGACGAACAGATCTCGAACCTCGTAAATCAAGGCATCCATGATATGTTTCAAAAATACGTGAATGAGTAAGAGCAGCTACTGGCTGCTCTTATTTTTTTGTATAAGGATTGTGCCTCTAGCTGAAAATAAAGATGCATTTTGAAACATGCAAAAAGGAGGCGAAAAAGATGAGTAATGGAATTGGTCGTTCAAAAGAGAATCTTCCAACTGATGCAAACCATGTAAGTGCAAAGGATCGTGCATATCAGAAACGTATGACAGAGAAAAAACAGCAAGAGCGTAATGAAGATAGAGAATAGGCTGGGAACATATCTTAAAAGAAGCTCCTTCAATCTGAAGGAGCTTTCTTTAAGATAGAAAATGATTTGCGGTAACATAAAAGAGACCACCGTTTATAATTTGTATTGTAATGCGTGGTTCGTATTGTTCTTGTAATGCTTGCTTTTCAATTTCATAGCTTTCTGGAAGTTCATCGCTATCTTCGTAAAATCGATTTAAAAGGTCTAAATCGTGATTCCAACGCACTCTCGCTTCTTTTGCCCACGTGTGGTCATCTTCAGCGATTATACTTTTTAAAGCATCCTCTATACGTTGTAAGCCACTTTGTGGCTTAATGATAGGTGAGAGGGTAAAACAAAAGTCAGGTATTTTCGGTGTGAGTTTGATCTCTGCTAAAGTGTCGTGAAAGTTTGCAATCATTGTCCCGGAAATAAGATGAATACCGATGGAATGAAGTATGTCTTTTTTTCGGTCGCATTGATAAGATACTTTTATATTTACACCAAGCCAAGGATGAAGGGGGGTATGAGTTGCCCCGCTATGTTTCACTTCCTCATATAAACGTATGTATGAACCTAGTTCTTTTGTTGTTTCAAATATTTGATGCAAACGGGGTGAACCGTAATGAATAAGTTCACCGTCGTTTTCTTCGTTTTCTGGATTTGTAATAAGAGTAAGGCGCATCGGGTTCGGAACGCCTCCTGTTTTTTCAAGATAGTGCCAATAGAAAGGGCGGTTCATTAATAATTTATCCATTTCAATTGTTAACTGCACGTCTAATAGGTGAGGGGAACGTTCTAAAATTTCGCAGTTATTCGCCTCAAAAAAGTTATATAAGTAATTATGAATTTCATTTTGCTGCATAGTCCTGCACCTCTGCTTCATTGCGCTTCGCAAAATCGATAATAGATGTTAAATTTTCCATCTTGATTCGAATTTCACCTTCGCTTTTTGACTGCGCGAAAATTTCTTGAATATGCGCATCAATATTTTTCATGTTGATTCTCGTTAAAATTTCATCGAGTTCACCGATTACACGTTCAAATAAATTAATTTTTTCATATAGTAGTTTTAAAATGTGCTCTTCAACAGTGTGCTTTGTTGCTAAGTTATAAATATGAACATCATTTTTTTGTCCAAGACGGTGAATACGTCCAATCCTTTGCTCGAGTCGCATTGGATTCCACGGTAAGTCGTAATTAATCATATGGCTACAAAATTGTAAGTTAATTCCTTCACCACCAGCTTCGGTCGCAATTAATACTTGGGCATGATTTTGGAAAAGCTCCTTCATCCAATCTTTCTTCCCGCGCTTAAATCCACCGCGAAATGGAACAGAGGAAATGCCATGTTGTTGTAAGAACCATTGTAAATACATTTGTGAAGCTCTATATTCAGTGAAGATAATGACTTTATCGTCAACTTCTTTTATAAGCTCTAGTGCTTTATTTGCTTTGGAGTTGAACGGAATATGATTAATTTTGTCCATCAGCACATCAATATGTGGGTCCTTTATGTAGTGCTCATTTTCTTTCTGTCTTTTTTCTACATGTTTTTTTAATGAATAGTAAACAGCTTCACGACTACTACATGCTTCCCGTTTTAAAGTTAAGGATGAGAAAGCAGATGTGACGGCATCTTGTCCACGCCAATTTTCAATTTCATTATACAAAGCTTGTTCTTCTTCATTGAATTCAACGAAGATTGTTCGTACATGCCTCTTCGGCCAATCAATGCCAGTGTTATTGCGTCTATTTCGAACCATTACTTTATTGATAAGAGCTTTTAAATCTTCATCGGATTCAGTGGAACGATTTTTGGAAGCGTAATATTCTTCAAAATTAGATTGATTGCCTAAATGACCTGGTTTTAATAAAGAAACGAGGTTGAAGATTTCATCGATTTTATTTTGAACAGGAGTTGCAGTTAGTAATAAACAAAACTTCTTTTTTAATCGCTGTGCAAATTCATAGTTTTTTGTTTTATTATTTTTTAGTTTATGTGCTTCATCGATAATAATAAGGTCATACTCTAGGTTTAAAACGATATCGCGATGCGGTGAACGTTTCGCAGTATCGATTGATGAAACGATGACATCAGCTTGTTCCCAAGAATAACTTTTCTTTTGAGCGACCGCAGGAATAAAAAATTTTGTGTTTAGTTCATACGCCCACTGAGATACGAGAGAAGCTGGAACGAGAATGAGTACCTTTTTTACAAGTCCTCGAACCATATATTCTTTCAAAATAAGTCCAGCTTCAATCGTTTTTCCAAGTCCAACTTCATCTGCTAGAATCGCTTTACCATTCATTTGTTCAATGACATTTTGAGCGACCTCTAATTGATGTGGAAGCGGCGTGAAATGTGATAAATGTTTCGGTGCTTGCAATCCATCAAAAGTAGGGACGAGTAACGATTTCTCTGTTTTATAAGCTAAATGATATAAATCCCAATTTGTCCAAGGACCATCTTCGTCAATTCTTTTTAAAAAATTATTTTGCCACGTTCGATCTACGGAAATATCGACATTCATTAAGACTCTCCCACCTTTTATAAACTAAAGTGATTATTAAAAAAATCTTTATTATAAGCCTTGTAATAAGGCGCTATCACAATTACTAAAAGTTAAAGAATAGACAACGATAAAGGTCTAAATCTTAAAAGTTGTATTTAATAGGATTAAGAATAAAAAATTCTAAATTATTTTTTATGCTAGAATATTGATGAAATATAGCGAATGATGTTAGGATAATGGTGTGAAATGTGTGGAATCTTTCGTATTTTATCCAAGAAAGCACTTTTTTATTTACGCTTTCATAAAAAAAAATAGTGAGATTCCGTATATCCTATCTTTTCAGAATGAAAATGTTTAGATATGGGAAGCAACTTTTATTGATTTGTCAGAGCATAAGGGGGAAAGAGCATGATTACATTACAACGTACACCGTTATTTGATGTATACGCGAAGTATGGTGGGAAAACAGTCGACTTCGGTGGTTGGGAATTACCAGTTCAATTTTCAAGCATTAAAGAGGAACATGAAGCTGTACGTACAGGAGCAGGTTTGTTCGATGTATCTCATATGGGAGAAGTAGAGGTAAAAGGTGTAGATAGTTTAGCATTTTTACAACGTGTTGTTACAAATGACGTATCTACCTTAAAGGTAGGGGGCGCACAATATACAGCTATGTGCTATGAAAATGGTGGCACAGTAGATGACTTATTAATCTACAAACGTGGTGAAGAAGACTATTTATTAGTAATCAATGCATCAAATATCGAGAAAGATTACGAATGGTTAGCTAGCCATGTAATTGGCGATGCGAAAGTAGTCAATGTTTCTAGTGAAGTTGCGCAGCTTGCAATTCAAGGACCAAAAGCAGAAGGCATTTTACAAAAAGTTGTGTCAGAAGATTTAAAAGAAATTAAGTTCTTTAAATTTAAAAATAATATTCTTGTAGATGGAATTCCTGCACTTGTATCTCGTACAGGTTACACAGGTGAAGATGGATTCGAAATTTACTGTAAGAGTGAAGATGCAGCAAAACTTTGGGAGAAACTTCTTGAAGTGGGAGCAGAAGAGGGCTTAAAACCATGTGGCTTAGGTGCTCGTGATACACTTCGCTTCGAAGCAACACTTCCGTTATACGGACAAGAGTTATCAAAAGATATTACACCGATTGAAGCGGGAATTGGCTTTGCGGTAAAACCAAATAAAGAAGCAGATTTCTTTGGAAAAGAAACGTTAAAAGAGCAAAAAGAAAACGGTGCATCTCGTAAATTAGTCGGCATCGAAGTAATCGAACGCGGTATTCCTCGTACGCATTACCCTGTATTTATAGGAGAAGAAAAAATCGGGGAAGTAACGAGTGGTACACAATCTCCAACGTTAAAGAAAAGCATTGGTTTAGCACTAATTGATGTAAAATACGCAGCAGTTGATACAGAAGTAGAAATTGAAATTCGTAATAAACGCGTCAAAGCAGTAGTTGTTCCAACACCATTTTATAAACGTTCAAAGTAACGGGGAGAGGGGTAGATTTCATGTTGCATCGTTATCTTCCAATGACAGAAGAAGACAAAAAAGAAATGTTACAAACGATCGGCGTTCAAACGATCGACGAATTATTCTCTGATATTCCAGAGAGTGTTCGTTTTAAAGGGGATTTAAAAATTAAAGAAGCAAAATCAGAGCCAGAGCTGTTAAAAGAGTTATCTCAAATGGCTAGTAAAAATGCGAACTTAAAAGAATATGCTTCTTTCTTAGGAGCAGGTGTATACGATCATTACGCTCCAGTAATTGTTGATCATGTTATTTCTCGTTCAGAGTTTTATACAGCATACACACCATACCAACCAGAAATTTCACAAGGGGAATTACAAGCAATTTTTGAATTCCAAACAATGATTTGTGAATTAACAGGAATGGATGTAGCAAACTCTTCTATGTATGACGGAGGTACAGCTTTAGCTGAAGCGGCAATGCTAGCAGCTGGTCATACTCGCAAAAAGAAAATTCTTGTATCTAAGGCAGTTCATCCAGAATCAAGAGCGGTACTTGAAACATATGCAAAAGGTCAAAATCTTGAAGTTGTTGAAATTGATCATAAAAACGGTGTAACAGATTTAGAAGTATTACAAAGTGAAGTAGATGATACAGTTGCTTGTGTAATCGTTCAATATCCAAACTTCTTCGGACAAGTGGAAAAGTTAGCTGATATCGAAAAAATCGTTCATCAACAAAAATCATTATTTATCGTTTCTTCAAATCCATTATCATTAGGCGCATTAACACCGCCAGGAAAATTCGGTGCTGATGTTGTAATCGGTGATGCACAACCATTCGGTATCCCAACGCAGTTTGGTGGACCGCACTGTGGTTACTTTGCAACAACGAAAGCATTTATGCGTAAAATTCCAGGACGTCTTGTCGGACAAACTGTAGATTCAGATGGTAAACGTGGATTTGTATTAACGTTACAAGCACGTGAACAGCATATTCGTCGTGATAAAGCGACGTCTAACATTTGTTCAAACCAAGCGTTAAATGCATTAGCAGCTTCTGTTGCAATGACGGCACTTGGCAAACAAGGTGTAAAAGAAATGGCACGTCAAAACATTTCTAAAGCACAATATGCAAAACGTCAATTTGAAGCGAAAGGTTTCACAGTAACGTTCGCTGGACCATTCTTTAATGAATTTGTTGTAGATTGTAAACGTCCAGTTAAAGAAATAAATGATGTATTAATACAAAAGAATATTATCGGTGGTTACGACCTAGGCCGTGATTATAAAGAGCATGAAGACCATATGCTTGTAGCGGTAACAGAGCTTCGTACAAAAGAGGAAATTGACACACTTGTAAACGAAATGGGGGCTATCCAATGAAGAACCAAGACCAAGCACTTATTTTTGAAGTGACTAAAGAAGGACGCGTAGGATATAGCTTACCCAAATTAGATGTAGAAGAAGTAAAATTAGAAGATGTGTTTGAGAGTGATTATATTCGAGTAGAAGATGCAGAGCTTCCAGAAGTATCTGAACTTGATATTATGCGCCATTACACAGCGCTTTCAAACCGTAACCACGGTGTGGATTCTGGATTCTATCCACTTGGGTCTTGTACGATGAAATATAATCCGAAAATTAATGAAAACGTAGCTCGTTTCGCAGGCTTTGCAAATATTCATCCACTTCAAGATGAAAAAACAGTGCAAGGTGCAATGGAATTAATGTATGACTTACAAGAACATTTAATTGAAATTACAGGTATGGATACTGTTACGTTACAACCAGCAGCTGGTGCACACGGAGAATGGACAGGATTAATGTTGATTCGTGCATATCATGAAGCGAACGGTGACTTTAACCGTACGAAAGTAATTGTTCCTGACTCTGCTCACGGAACAAACCCGGCGTCTGCAACAGTAGCTGGTTTTGAAACAATTACGGTGAAATCAAATGAACATGGTCTTGTTGACTTAGATGATTTAAAACGTGTTGTAAACGAAGAAACAGCAGCACTTATGTTAACAAATCCAAATACATTAGGCCTATTCGAAGAAAATATTTTAGAAATGGCAGAAATCGTCCATAACGCAGGCGGTAAATTATACTATGATGGTGCAAACTTAAATGCGGTATTAAGCCAAGCACGCCCAGGAGATATGGGATTTGACGTTGTGCATTTAAATCTTCATAAAACATTTACAGGTCCGCATGGCGGCGGTGGCCCAGGTTCTGGTCCAGTAGGTGTGAAAGCTGATTTAATTCCGTACTTACCAAAACCGATTTTAGAGAAAACAGAAAATGGCTATCACTTTAACTATGATCGTCCAGAAGCAATTGGGCGTGTGAAACCATTCTATGGTAACTTCGGAATTAACGTTCGTGCATACACATATATTCGTTCTATGGGCCCAGATGGCTTGCGTGCAGTAACAGAGTATGCTGTATTAAATGCGAACTATATGATGAGAAGATTAGCACCATTCTATGATCTTCCGTTCGATAGACATTGCAAGCATGAATTTGTATTATCAGGTCGTCGTCAAAAGAAACTTGGTGTACGTACATTAGATATTGCAAAACGTCTGCTTGATTTCGGTTACCATCCACCAACAATTTACTTCCCATTAAATGTGGAAGAATGTATTATGATTGAGCCAACAGAAACAGAATCAAAAGAAACATTAGATGGTTTCATTGATAAGATGATTCAAATTGCTAAAGAGGTAGAAGAAAATCCAGAAGTTGTACAAGAAGCACCACATACAACAGTAATAAAACGTTTAGATGAAACATTGGCTGCTCGTAAACCAGTTTTACGTTATGAAAAGCTAGCACCTGTACAAGTGTGATTGGAAAAAAAAGAACTCGCTACATGCGGGTTCTTTTTTTTTTGCAACATTGGTGCGGATAGAATGAAAAAAATGTTAAAAATTTATATTTTTTGTTTCATATTGCTGTAAAGATGCGGTTTTATAGGTGTTTTTGTTGAAAAAGTCGGTTTGATAAAAGTATTTATTTTTGTTAGAATTTTATTGAAATTAAGAAGATGTGATGAGGTAGAAATTACTCATTTTTATGTATATGTGAAAAAACGAGCAAGACGGGGGTGGAAGCGTGGGATATCGATGTTATAGAATGGTATACCATTTAGAAAATGGAGAAACAATTAAAGATGTAAAAGAATTTTGTTACCGAGACCAAGGGAAAGTGTTAGAAAGAGTAGCGCACCGTGTAATGGATAATAGAGAAGTGACAGCGATTGATAAACAAGGAACAATCATTTCAATAGCGTGTGAGGACATTGTAAAGGTAGAACTTGATTACATAACAGAAAGTTAACCTTGAGTCATATCGAATTATTCGATAGAATATACTGTTGAATGGTGAAGAGAGAAGAGAGGAGTTTATCATGGGTAATACAAGACACTTTTATATGTTTATTTTAGCGTTTGTTCTTGTTGTGGCGTTAACGATTTATTTAATTGTTGATAGCAGCTGGTACAATACAGTTCATCCAGCATTCCTTCTTTTTATGTATGTAGGAATTGCGGTTGTTAGTTTCGGAATGAGAGACGAAATGTTAGATCGCTTTGAAAAGTGATACATATACGAAAGACCAACAGGAAAATGTTGGTCTTTTTTTCTTGCCAAAAATAGGATGTTTTGTATATACAGTATATACACACTGGAGGAAAACATGAATATTATTATTTCGAATTCTTCCCAAGACCCTATTTATGTGCAAATAAGAAAACAATTAAGCCAGCTTATTTTAAATGGTGGTTTAAAGGGTGGAGACCAATTACCGTCTATTCGTAGCTTAGCGAAGGAATTACAAATTAGTGTAATTACAACGAAGCGTGCATACGAGGAGCTTGAAAAAGAAGGATATATAGAAACTGTTGCTGGGAAAGGGACTTATGTTTCACGTAAAAATAATGAACTACTAAAAGAACAAAGGCTTCGTTTATTGGAAAGTAAAGTGGAAGAGGTTGTAAATGAAAGTAAAGCGTTGCAGCTTTCACTGGAAGAGTTGCAACAGATGATTGCGTGTTTATACAAGGGGGAATAAGAGATGTTAGAGCTAAAAAACGTTTGTAAAACTTATCAAGATTTCTCAGTGAAAAATGTAAGTTTTACATTGCCACGTGGATATATTATGGGATTTATCGGACCGAATGGAGCTGGAAAAAGTACGACGATCAAAATGATTATGAATTTAATCAGAAAAGAGAGCGGTGATATAAAAATTTTTGGTAAGGACAATAAGAAAGCCGAAAAGGAAATAAAACAAAATATTGGTTTTGTATATGATGAAAATCATTATTACGAAGATTTAACGTGTGAGCAAATGAAACGGATTATTGCACCGTTATATAAAAAGTGGGACGAAAAGCAGTATCAATCGTATATGCAGAGATTACAAGTTCCAACGTATAAAAAGATTAAAGAGTTATCCAAAGGGATGAAAATGAAATTTGCGATTGCAATCGCACTTTCACACCATGCGGAATTCATTATTATGGATGAACCAACAGCAGGATTAGATCCAGTTGTTCGAAGTGAATTACTTGATATGCTGCAAGAAATTGTAATGGAAGATGAAGTGTCTGTCTTATTTTCCACACACATTACGACAGACTTAGAACGCATCGCAGATTACATTACATTCATCAATGATGGAGAAATTATATTTGCTGGTGAGAAAGATGAATTAATGGAGAACTACGTAATCGTAAAGGGAAGTAATGATTTATTAGATCGAGAAGGAAAAGAACTATTTGTTGGATTACGAAAAAATAAATTTGGTTTTGAAGGTTTAGCAGAGGATAGACAAGCAATTATAGACTGGTTTGGGCAAGAAGTAATATTAGAAAAACCGACCTTGGATGATATCATCGTTTACACTGCGAAAGGGAGAGGTGCCTATGCGTCAGCTCATATATAAAGATTTATTCTTTTTTCGGGTAACTTGGTTAGTGAATCTGAGTATGCCTCTTTTATTCTTTATATTAGAGCCAGATGGTGAAATGTTATTTCCGATGAGCTGTCTATTTATAACTCTTTCCTCCGTTATGACGTTAATCTTTATGGATGAAAGGAATAAAAGTGACATTATTATAAATAGTTTACCGTTAAGCAGAAAGGATATCATTATTGCTAGATATATTTCCTGTGCAATATTCATTGTAGGGGGCATGGTTTCCACTATGCTAGTTGTTTTTCTTATAAGAGGTATCGCTGTTATTGATGATATCGGTGCATATCATCCTAATTTGTATATTGAAATTCCGTGGTATGGAGTAGTAAATGGGGCTGTTTACGCTTTGGTTTTTGTTGCGGCATTTTTTCCTAGTTATTACGGAACGAAATCAAAGATAGCAAGAAGTATATTGTCAGGAGCATCGATGGCAGTAGGTGGAATTGCATGGATATTTATAGGAGATGGACTGAACGAAACAGCACCATCATTCATTAATTGGATTACGAATCCATCACATCTTGGCGTATTTATAGCTGGAGGAATTATATTGGCTAGTGTGTATATCGCTTCTATGTTTCTAACAATTAAAATCTATGGATCGCGTGATTTATAGAGAGGGGAATTTGCATGAAACAGTTGATTTTGAAGGAGTTTTTCTTACAAAGAAAAATGTTTCTCATCTATTTAATCTTGCCAATATACGGAGCATTCCAAAGCTCTATAGAACCATTTCAATTGGCGTATGTTTGTTTTGTTATATGTCTTTCAATGATTTCAATTTCTTTATCAGTTGAAGAAAAAAATAACACAGAAAAAATATTAGTGAGTTTACCTTTTACTAGAAGAGACATTGTTATTGCGAAATACATGACTACTGTATTTTTTATTGCATTTAGTCTAGTTGTTACATTTGTTTTCTTTGTACTACCTGTATTTGTATTAAGAGAAAATATAAATATTCCGTGGTATGCATTATTTATAGCTATTTTCTTTTCCGTTCTTTATGCTGTTATGATCCTCCCCATAAAATATAGTGGGGATAAGCGAACGGTTACTATCCTTGGAGTAGTTATATTTTTTCTTCTAATAGGCTTGTTAGGGTTTATGTGCAATATATTTGCTGATGAAAGGCTTCTGTTAATGTTTTTTCAATTGCGATTTTTAAAGAGAAGGAGCTTTAATAATTGCATATTTGATTAATAAGAAAAAAATGTTTAATGTTGCGAGATGCCACTAGGAGGTGTAACAAATGATCAAGCAACTAGTTTTAAAAGATATGATGTTGCAAAAAAAGTTAAGCTTTGTGTATCTAATATGCTTGCTTTTCCTTCTCATTGTTGATTTTCGTAGTGATAGTTTTCTGATGACATTTAGCATGTTTATACCTGTTCTTGGAATGATGCTGTCAATGAGTTATGAGGATAAAAATAAAAGTGACATGATAATAAATAGTTTACCGTTGCAGCGTAAAGAAATTGTCATAGCGAAATACATATTTGTAAGTATTTTAGTTGCTTTAGGTGGGATTTTCCCATTTGCTGTTAGTTTAATCCAGTTGCAAAACGAAAATACAACTGTATTTATTCTATGGGGAGCGATTCTCGGAGGAATAACAGGTGGTTTTGTTTATAGCATAATTGTGCTCCCGATTGAATTTGCAGTAGGGTACAACAGCGCAAAACAAATTGCTCCTTTTATCGGAATTGCATTTGGGTATTTAAGTGGACTGATTGTAAGTAAAGTATGGTTAAGTGTAGAAAATGCTTGGAACACTAGTATATTCATAAATATTTGTTTCATAGCAGGGCTGCTTCTTTTATATATCATGTCTATGTTACTCTCAATTCATTTGTATAGTGAGCGTGATTTGTAAGGGGGGAGAATAGCTTTGAAACAATTAATTTTAAAAGATTTCATCATTCAATGGAAATTTTTAATTTGGTACATATTGTATCCTATTTTCTTTTATATGGCTTTAACAGATACGGAAAATCTGTTCATAATTATGGCAGTAATTATTACAATTGGGGCAACAGTAAAAACATTTGAAGCAGATAGTAAAAATGAGAGTGAAGTTATAGTAAATAGTTTGCCAATATTGAGAAAACAAATTGTGTATGCGAAATATATAGTAGCAATTATTATTCTTTTTATAAGCGTAACGGTCGGTTGTTTCACGATGGGAATGAAGAATGGGGTTAACCTATTTGAATTTATTGAAACGACAATGGTTGCTAGTATTAGCTTTATTTTAGTGTATTTAAGTTTTGTTTTACCGATATCGTTTTGGCTAGGGTATAAAAAAACTATTTTTATTACGATAGTAATATTCATGGCGCCGATTGTTATTTTAGAAACTTTGTTTCAAATCAACCTGGAACAAATTCAACTATACAACAGCGTGTTATTCGTTAGTTCAATATGCATGTTCATAGTATCTATCTTCGTTTCAGTGAAATTGTATGAGAAGAGAGAATTTTAAAAGGTGCCTCATAAAAGGCACCTTCTTTAATAACGACAATATGAAAGTAAGAGTTTATAAACAGAGAGGCTATTCGGTACAACATCTTTCGGAGTATGTAATATAAAGCTGAAAACGATGATGAGAATGAGAAAGAGAAAAAATAAAAATAGGATCTGCTTATGTATAGAATTTTGCATATGATCCACTCCTTTTTTAGGTAGTATGTCCAAAAGAAAGGAGGGTATGAAAATTTTAGGAGGGAGAATGATGAACAAAAGAAAGTGGTTATATAGAATAGGGGTACTTTTATTTTCAATTGGTCTCATATTAGCAAATTTTTACTCAGATATACCATCGCCATTTCCTAATTTGCATAAAGGGATTGGTATGAGTGTTGTCCTAGCTGGTCTGCTTTGTCTGATCGCATCAAATTTCTATAGAAAATCTGAATGAATATAAAGTGAAACTTTAATCAGTGGGGGTTTTGTCCATCCCCACTGATTATTAGCCTTCACCAATCGGGCGTTTACGGGCAGTTGATCTCCCACCTAACTCCCTCGCATTCGCCGAATTTTGAGGTGGGGGTCTTACTGCCCGTTAATGCGGGATAAAAAAAGGACAGTTACTTCTTTTCAGAAGAACTGTCCTTTTTAAATAACTTGTTCCATAGCTTGGCGATACTCCATATAATCACGATTGTAATGGAGGCAATAATTGACCAAGCGATAGATGCAATTTCAAGTGCCATGTTAGGAAGGAATGTAAGAATGAATAGTACTTTATGAAACAGCCATTCTATTATATGAAAACTTATTTGTAATAGAATGACGATCCCGAGTGTAATCCATGCTAAGATTTGTTTTCCTTTTTCTTTCCACATGACATTCACCTCACGTTAGCCTAATAATTTTAAGCCAACAGCGCCGCATAGAATGCAGCTTAAGAAGGCAAGGCGACGCCAATCCGCTGACTCGCGGAAAATAAGAATACCGAGAAGTGCACTTCCGGCAGTTCCGATTCCAGTCCAAATTGCGTAAGCAGTTCCCATCGGTAATGTGTTCATTGCAAGAGATAAGAAGAAGAAGCTTACGCCAAAGTTAGCGATTAAAATAACTTTTGGTGCCCAGCCTTTCTTTTCAGTGGCTACTTTCATAAAGAGTACACCAACAATTTCACAAATACCAGCTAGAATTAAAAATACCCAAGCCATTTTATGCGGCCTCCTTCGCTTCTTTTTCTTCTGTTACTCGTTTTAAACCAATTACTCCGAAGAAGATTAAACCAATTAATAAAACTTTTACGATAGAGAAAGGTTCTCCGAAGATGAAAATCTCTGTAAGAACGATTCCACCAGCTCCAATTCCTGTAAAGACTGCGTATACAGTGCCGACAGGTAAATCTTTATATGCTCTAAATAATAAGACGAAACTAATTGTAATTAATAGGGCAACACCAGCCCACTCAAGTGGTGCCTCCGCTTTTTTAAGTCCAATAACCCAAAAGATTTCAATAATACCAGCTATGATTACATAAATCCATGCCATATGTCATTTCTCCTTCCTACCAGTCGTTAGGTAAAGGGCTTAAAAACGACGCATTGCAAAGGAGCAATCCGTCAGTTTGAAAGTCCGCGCCAAAATACTTTCCAAGAAGCTTCTAAACGTGTCTCAAAACGATTTAAACCTGCGTATAGTAGTTCAACCATAAGGCCGTCAAGTAAGCATAAAAAAGCCTCCAAAGCGTCTTTTACTTCAATGTTATGCAGTTCATCTTGTTCGCTTGCTCTTTTAAACACAGGGAATAAAAGTTTTCCGACATTTTCAATGTGTACATTCGCTTTATCAATAATTTGTTCGCGAAATGCATCCGGCGGAAAATAAGAAGTTCGTAACCAAAACATTGATTCTTCACTTTCACCAAATCGTTTTGCATAACCTTTTAACAGATTTACTAGCAATTCTTCAGTAGACGATTTTGAAAAATTTTCGATATCGTCAGTGAAGCTTTGTAAATCTTTTTGAAGAGCGGATTCTAAGCATGTAAAATATAGCTCTTCTTTTCCTTTAAAGTGTGCGTAAATCGATGGTTTTTTAATCCCAACTTCTTGAGCAATATTTGCTAATGAAGTTCCTTCGTAGCCGTAGCGTGCGAAATGAGAAAGTGCTACAGCTTTAATGCGGTTTGCTGTCATTTTCATCCCCTACCTACCGTTCGTTAGGTTCATTATATGAGATAAAAAATATAAAGTCAATAGGTGAAGAACTGAAAAAAGAGTGCTATGGTTGGCACTCTTTTCTAGACTGTTTTTCGCTCAATTAAATGGAATGAAAGTTCTTCTGAGTTTCCAATAATGTGTTCGTTTTGTATCTGTTTATGAAATAAAGAAAAAGCACGTGATCCCATTGTGAGCCCGGGATGCTCAATAGTTGTAATTTCTAATGCTTTTGAAATTTCATGGTTATCAAATCCCAGGATAGCGAGGTCTTCAGGTATGCGAATGCCATGTTTTTTTGCCTCTGTTAATAAACCAGCAGCTACTTGATCGTTCGCTGTGAAAATAGCGGTTGGACGATTTTTCATGTTTAAAATACGATGAAGTATTTTTGCCCCGTCCTGCATCGTATAACATTGATGGAAAATCCAATCAGGGTGTACTGTTTTTCCTTCGTGACGAAGAGTGTCGGCGAAAGCTTTTTCACGCTCGATTGAATTAACACTTGTTTTTCTTGCTAAACAAATGCCGATTTTTTCATGACCTTTACTGAGTAAATAGGAAGTGCCGAGATGGAATCCTTCGTAATGATCTACATAGACAGATGAAATGAGGGGATGGTTCATTTTTTCACATGAAATAATAGGGGCAAATTTTGCGAACGGTTCAATTTGTTCCCATGAACTCGTGCGAGAGCAAATAATCATCCCGTCAAATTGTTTCATTTTCATCATTTCAAGAACGCGAATTTCTTCAATACTATCGTAATTCGTTTGGCATAAATTAATATGATATCCAGCTGCTAACGCTTCGTTTCCGATTCCTTCAATGATCGTGCTAAAGTACGGAAGATTAATAAAAGGTAGCATAACCCCGATTGTATACGTTTTTCCCTTTATTAAATGGATAGCATTTATATTTTTTGCATAGTTCAATTCTTCAACTGCATCTAAAACACGCTTACGCTTTTCTTCTTTTACGTAAGGATGATTATTAAGAACACGAGAAACAGTTGATATAGATACACCAGCAGTTTTTGCAATTTGTTTTATATTGGCCATATGTATCACCTCTTTACTTAATTATAAGGGGAAAATAATAAGAATGAAAAAATCTTGACCTGAAAAGCTTTTCACAATCTATGTTATAAGCATGACTTCTGTTATTCGCGTAACCTTTTTATTTGGGCGTAAGAATAGCGAGGTCTTTTTTGTATGTCTGCAAAGAATTTTTGTCAAAATGTGTGAGAATAACGTGGAAAGTTTTCGGAGGAGGCGTTTGATAACGAAGCGAATAGAAGAGAGTATAAACGCTTCGCTCGTTAAGAGAGCGGTATGAAAGGGCGGAAACAAATTGAAAAAAGGAATCATTTGTTTCGTGTTTTCTAGTGTAATACTTAGCTCATGTTCATTTCAGCAAACGATGCAAGAAGAAAAAACATTTGTAGGAACAACAGGAGGGGCTAAGGAACGTGTTACTGATCCGATTCCCCTAAAGGAACTTCCAAAATATTTTCCGGCAAAGTTTAAAGTTCCAACGTTTTTACCTTATGACATTACGAGTGATGTGAAGGGAGAGGTAAGAACGATGGGAAAGAAGAATGCTGTCTTAACGATTAAATATAAGCAACAAGAGAAAGGAAGGCACGATTATATAGAATTAACAGTGGCCAACTTTTCTTACAGTTTTCCATACCTCGTAGAAGAGAATCGATTTCAAGAACAAATGAAATTGAATAATGGAGCACCTGCTTATTTTAAAAATAAGGATGATTACGAGAGAGGGGACGAATTTGCTACGCTTATATGGAAAGAGAAGGGGATTGAATATCAGCTATTATATCGTAATGTAGATGAGAAAGCTGAAGATGTGATTAAACAAAATCTGCTGTACATTGCGAACAATATGGAATGAAAAAACTAGCTGTATCGTGCAGCTAGTTTTTTGTATATTATTTCTTTTTAATTTTTCCTGACCAAGATTTAAATCCACCTTTTAATTGGTAGAAATCTGTGTAGCCTTGTTTTTTTAAGTATTGAGCTGCACGACCTGTACGGAATCCGCTTTGGCAATATAAATAAACCGGTTGATCTTGGCGAAGTTCTTTGTGGCGAAGGCGAATTTGTGATAATGGAATGTTACGCGCACCTAAAATATGTCCCGCGTTAAATTCATCCGCTTCGCGAATATCGATAAGCTGTGCTTTACGGTAGCCAGCGCGAAATTCATCTTCTGAAAGTGTTTTAATTAATTTTTTCTGATAGAAATACATCCATACAGTGTAGCCGATGAATGCTGCAATTGCGGCTAGTATAATAATCAAGTTTGTTGACACGATTCTATCGCTCCCTTTTTTCTTATCCTACTTTCAATATTATAATGCCCATATGTATTTATGCAACAGATTCATTTGTATATAAGAAGAAATTTCGTATTCTTTCACAAATTTTGTCGAATTTGGTAGACTAGAGAATGTGAAAAATAATTGGTTATATGAGGTGCAGGATGGGAAAAGAAAAATGGTGTTATATTAACTCTGGTCAATGTTCACCAGCATTTAATATGGCGTTAGATGAATGTTTATTAAATTGGCAAAGTGCAAAGAAAATGTCACCAACAATTCGTTTTTATGAATGGGAAGTACCAACATTAACAGTCGGGTATTTCCAGCGTGTTGAAAAAGATATAAATATGGATGTAGTTAACGAAAAGAAATATGGATTCGTTCGTCGTCAAACAGGCGGCAGGGGTGTACTACATGACAAAGAATTAACGTACAGTGTTATTGTGTCTGAAGATCATCCGAATATGCCAAAAACAGTTACAGAAGCATACCGCGTTATTTCGCAAGGCTTATTAGACGGTTTTAAGGCGTTAGGATTAGAAGCGTATTATGCAGTTCCGAAAACAGAAGCGGATCGTGAGAATTTAAAAAATCCGCGTTCAGGAGTATGTTTTGATGCACCATCTTGGTATGAAATTGTAGTTGAAGGAAGAAAAATCGCAGGTAGTGCTCAAACACGTCAAAAAGGTGTTATTTTACAGCACGGTTCTATTCCGTTAGAAATAGATTTAGATGAGTTATACGATCTATTTTTATTCCCGAATGAACGTGTAAAAGAGCGTATGAAAAATATGTTTTCTTCTAAAGCGGTAGCGATTAATGAGTTGACAGACCGTACATTTACGATTGAACAGTTAATTAAAGCGTTTGAAACTGGATTTGAAAAAGGTTTAGATATAGAGCTTGTGCCGTATGAACTAACAGAAGAACAGCTTCATGAAGTTCAAACTTTAGCAAAAGAGAAGTATGAAAGTAATGAATGGAATTATAAAAAATAAGGAGATGGCGACCGCCATCTCCTTATTTTTATAGTAAATTAAGTACTTTTTCTACTTTGATTCCTTTATCTTGTAAAGAACGAAGGCGATTTACAACGTCCATAATTTCTTTGTCGAATGTAACGCTAATACCTTGGCTTTGTAGCTCTTTTTTTAATCCTTCAATAGAATCATCTATGTCGATGCCAAGCTCGTAATCTTGACAAACTTCAATTGTCTTTTTCACAAGTTTAACATAATTTTCTTGTAGTTTTGTATTTGTTTCAGTCAAAGCAGGTTGCTTCGGTTTTGCAGGAGTAACCGGTGCTGTCTCTTGCTTTGTAACTGGAGTAGGTACTGATTTTTTCACAGGTGCTGGAGTAGATAGTTCTACAGCTGCTTCAACACTTACTGACTTCGGTGTTGGTACCGGAGTAGGCTTAGGTGTTATAGCGGGTGTTTCTACTCGCGTAACAGGTTTTAGAGCAGGTGTAACTGCTTTTGGAGCTTCTACAACTACTTCTTTTTTCGGAGTAGCTTCTACAACTGTTTCTTCTTGCTCAGCAGCTTCTTTATTTTCTTTGCTCCACATAACGCGTTCAACTTCTAGAGAAACATTGTTTTTGTTCATCGCTGTTAATGTAACTTTACCAACCTCAGCGTTCCCAGTGAAATCAACAATTTTATAAATAACACTCTTGTTCCAATCCACGTTTCCGCTCAAAAATAATTCTTCGTTACATTTCGGCGTTAAGCCCTCGATTTTAATTTCTGCGTTTACACCGTTTTCACTATATACCATAATTAGCGAAGCATTTACATCTTCGTCTGCTAACATTAGTTCACGTACCATTTTGCCGGTGCGTACTTGCGTTTTCTTCTTAACTGACATCTAATTTCTCCTCTCAAAAATTCAGTAATAATAAAAAAATCGTATAACGAAAAATAATTGCTCACGAAGATTTATGATACCGATAATAAAAGCATCACGTCAACAATTAACTTTAATTATTTTGCATTTTTCTTATTTTCTTTATGAAATTTTTCAATTTGTAAAATTATACAGAAGAAAAACAGCCGTTTGAAGGGCTGTTAAAATTTAGATGTTTTATATAAAAATTTATATAGAATGTAAAAAGAAAGTGTAATAAGGGCACCTTGCCAAATTGATAAATTATAAAATAAGTACGGCTGTGTTTTAAAAAATACGTTTGAAAAGATTGATAAGACAAAAGGTATGAACGCTGATAGTATGAGGAGTACTTTTTGGTGCCAAGATACTAGTATTGTAAAAGAAAAACGTCTGAATAACGAAAAAGTTATGAAAGAACCAATTGTTAAAACGATAGCAGATAATATTGTTCCGGGAATACTAAATGGAATTCCTGAGTGATTTGTATCTGTAAATAGTTTTTGCATAAGAGTAGTAAATGTATCGTATCCAATTTGAATAGCTAACAATAAACTAACTGCAAACCCAATAACAGCGGTTTGTTGGAAAAAATTTTGATGTTCTGAAGAATTAATTAATTCATCACAGTAAGCTTTTAAATCTTCTCCGAAAATATCATGAGCATTTTTATCATCTTCTTGTGCTTCTAAAAGATGGTCTAATATTTCTAATAGCAGTTCTTCCATTTGCTTTTGCGGAACGCTAGTAAAGCGTAAATAAATAAGCATATCACCATAAGCAGCTTCGTTTTCAGGTGTTAATAATTTTCTTTTTTCATTGTTTAACTTAACCATTTCTTTTTCGGTCATAACCTCGTTACTCCTTTTTAAATTCTAAGTATTCTTTTTTGAAGAAAAGTTTATATAGTGCATAGCAAGAGATGGCAAGTAAAGCGCCAATCCAAGGTGAAATTTGCAAAGTAGTATAGGGCTTTTTTATAAATAAAAAGGAAATACCGATTAATAGTATCCATAGGCTATGGCGTATTAAAAAACTTCCTATATGCCTCCAAATAGTTGTTGTGTTTTTAAATAAATCAGTGTTAATAAAATCGAAAATAAAACGTATCATAAGATGTACCGACAAGATAAATGCGAGCAGATAAATGAAATCAATGTGTACAAATTTAAAACGTGCTTCATTTGAAAATAAGGGAAATACCAATGCAATTACGGAAGAAATAGCTAAGTATATTGCTAACAGGTAACTAGTTATAAATAAAGGAATCGATAATTGTTCCCATAAACTTTGCTTCGGTAGAGCAGCAATTAGCTCGTCACAGTACGCCTGTAAGTCGTCGCCAAAAATATCATAAGCACTTTTTTCTTCTTGCTGGGCTTCAATAAGGTGATCTAGAATTTCAATTAGCAGTTCTTCTGCTTGGTACTCTGGCACTTTAGCTAGGCGGATGTATATTAACATGTCACTATAGGTGGTTTCATTTTCTGCATTTAATAATTTACGCTTTTGATTATTTAATTCGATTAAATCTTTCGCTTTCATCCCTATCACTCCCCTTGTAATAAGTTGTTTACCGTCGTTGAAACCATTCCCCAACTTTTTTTAAATTCTTCAAGTTGTTCTAATCCCTTATCAGTTACGTGATAATATTTTCGCTTCGGTCCAAGAGAGGAAGCCTTTAATGTACCTTCAATAAGTTTCTCTTTTTGCATGCGTAACAATAAAGGATAGATGCTTCCTTCACTTACGAATGTAAAGCCGTGTTTATTTAATTTTGTACTTAGTTCATATCCGTACACTTCTTCTTGTGAAATGATATATAGAATGCAACCTTCTAGTACACCTTTTAACATTTGGCTGTGCATGATTTCACCACCTTTTATCCAGGTAACTTGCGTTGCAAGGTAGCTGTTATCCAAATTATAACAGTCAGTAACTTGCAACGCAAGTTACTGAAGTGGAAAACTTTAATCTGTGTTAATTTTCATGTGCTTCCCATACTAATGAGAGGAGGGAAGCACATGAAACCATTTATGCCAAAACTCGTTTACTTTGAACCGAGGGCACTCGAATATCCGCTTGGAAAAGAGCTTTATGAGAAGTTTACGAAGATGGGATTAGAAATCCGTGAAACGACATCACACAATCAAATTAGAAATTTTCCAGGGGAAAATGAATTGCAAAAGTATCGTAATGCAAAAGCAACACTTGTCGTTGGGGTGAGGAAGACGTTAAAGTTCGATACATCAAAACCTTCAGCTGAATATGCAATTCCGCTTGCAACAGGGTGTATGGGACATTGTCATTATTGCTATTTGCAAACGACACTTGGGAGTAAACCTTACGTAAGGGTGTATGTGAATCTAGATGAAATCTTTGAGAAGGCAAAGCAATATATGGATGAAAGGGCCCCTGAAATAACAAGATTTGAAGCGGCGTGTACATCAGACATCGTTGGAATTGATCATTTGACACATGCATTAAAGCGGGCGATAGAGTTTATCGGAGAAAGTGAACATGGACGTTTACGCTTCGTTACCAAATATTCGCATGTTGATCATTTATTAGATGCAAAGCATAATGGGAAAACGCGTTTTCGATTTAGTATTAATTCACGTTATGTTATTAAAAATTTTGAACCAGGGACATCGCCATTTGAAGAGCGAATTGAGGCTGCTCGTAAAGTAGCGGGGGCTAATTATCCTCTTGGCTTTATTGTTGCGCCAATCTATATGCATGAAGGGTGGGAAGAAGGGTACCGTGAATTGTTTGAACGATTGTACAATGCGTTAAAAGACATGACGATACCAAATTTAACGTTCGAATTAATTCAACATCGTTTTACGAAACCAGCCAAAAAAGTCATTCAAGAACGTTATCCGAATACGAAACTTGAAATGGATGAAGAGAAGCGGAAATATAAATGGGGACGATACGGTATTGGGAAATACGTATATCAAAAGGATGATGTGGAAGTATTAGAAGAAACAATACGAGGTTATATATATGAGTATTTTCCCGATGCAGAAATTCAATATTTTACATAAGGGGAATCTGGATTCTTTTTTTGTTTTATATATTTAGGCTCGTTTCCACCTTGTCACGTTATTCTTTCTGGTGTATCATTTTATTGATTGCTTCGTACGGAATAAGCAAAATGAAATTGGATGGAGGAAACCGATGCCTACCCCTAGTATGGAAGATTATATTGAACAAATTTATTTGTTGATTGATGAAAAGGGTTATGCCCGTGTATCTGATATTGCTGAAGCGCTTAGTGTACATCCATCCTCTGTAACAAAAATGGTACAAAAATTAGACAAAGACGAATATCTAATTTATGAAAAATATAGAGGGCTTGTATTAACATCAAAAGGTAAAAAAATCGGAGAACGTCTCGTATATCGTCATGAATTGTTAGAACAGTTTATGCGCATTATCGGTGTGGATGAAAGCAAAATTTATAATGATGTAGAAGGAATTGAACATCATTTAAGTTGGGAATCAATTGACCGTATCGGTGATTTAGTACAATACTTTGAACAAGATGAAGTTCGAGTAAAAACACTTCGTGGTGTTCAAAAAGCAAATGAAGAGAAAAGTAATTAAGGGGAACGTGTGGCGTTTCCTTTTTTATTTCAATCGAAAAGGATGGGAGAATAATGAAAGCAATTATTTTTGATTTTGATGGATTAATTGTGGACACAGAAACAATATGGTTTCACTCTTTCAGAGATGCTGTTCGTGAATACGGCGGTGAGTTACCTTTAGAGGAATTTGCAAAATGTATTGGAACGACAGATGAAGTGCTTTATGCATATTTAAAAGAGCAATTAAAAGAAAAATTTAACGAGCATGCATTAAAGGGAAAAGTAACAACTTTACATAAAGAGAAAATGAAAATACCAAAAGCGCGTGACGGGGTAAAAGAATATTTAGAAGAAGCGAAAGAACTTGGATTGAAAATCGCATTGGCCTCTAGTTCATCTAGGGAGTGGGTCGTTCGTTTTTTAGAAGAGCTACAAATTAGAGATTATTTTGAAGTGATTAAAACGCGAGAAGATGTAGAGAAGGTAAAACCAGATCCAGCTCTTTATAAAGTTACGATAGAAGAATTAGGAATTGAACCATCAGAAGCTGTTGTATTTGAAGATTCATTAAATGGATTGAAAGCAGCGGTGGCAGCAGGATTAAAGTGTGTCGTCGTACCTAATGATGTGACAAGAAATTTGCAATTTGAAAACCATCACCTTCGTATCGAAAGTATGAAAGAGAAAAGTTTGAAAGAAGTGCTTCAACATATAAAGTGAAACTTTAATCAGTAGGGTTTTTCGCATCTTCCACTGATTATTAGCCCCGCACCAACCGGGATAAAAAAAGACCGTATTTCCTAAAAGGAAGCACGGTCTTTCTTTTTGTTTTTTTTACCTTCAATGACAGTTAAATGAGATTGTTTTCTTTTTCTTTTCAACGATGGAGAATTACCCTTTTTCCCCTTGTCATCAGAAGCATTTCGTTTCAAGAAAGAATTGCTTAGGGGTGCTACATTTTGTTTCCCGTGTTTGCGGTTCGATTGTTTCGCTGCACGCTTATATGAGCTTTGCGAATTTGCAGAACCACTAGAGTTTGTAAACATTTTGTAGAGTAAGTAAAAGATACCGACGACAGCTAACATGATACCAATGTTTTTCAATACTTCCATTGGATTTGTAATAACAGATGAAACAAGGCCGAATATTGCCAATCCGATAATAAGCACAAATATAGCGAATGTAAACGAACGACCGTTCATAAGGGACACCTCCTAAAAACATATATTAAAATTAGTATATTAACGATGAGGAAAGGAGTTGAACACCATTTTAAAATAATTATTGTTTGTTTTCTAAACGTAATAATTCTTCAAACGATGCGATTGCAACTTCCGCTTGATCATCTGTTGGTTCTTTCGTTGTTAATAGTTGCAGCCATAATCCTGGATATCCAAGTACTCGTAAAACAGGGACATCTCGTAATCGATTGGTAAATTGTAATACTTCAAAAGAAATACCGAGAACAACTGGAATTAATAAAATTCGGTTTACTACCCTTGCCCAAAGCGGATCTGTAGGGACGAGGAAATAGACAAACATTCCAATAATGACTGTAAATATAATAAAGCTACTGCCACAGCGATAATGGAGGCGAGTTTGCTTTTGAACATTTTCTACAGTCAGTGGAAGATTATTCTCATAAGCATTGATTACTTTATGTTCCGCACCGTGGTACTGAAATACCCGCTTAATAAGTGGGGTTAAAGAAATGAAGTATATATAGCTCAATAATAGCATGAGCTTAATGACACTTTCGACAATGATTTGCCCTGTATGAGATGGGAAAATCGGTCTCGTTAATTCAGCTAAAAGTGCAGGAACTGCTGTGAAAATTACTTTACCGAATATGAACGATAAAACGCCAACTGCTGCAACTCCTAATACCATCGTTAATTTTGATTGTTCTTCTTTTTTATTTGCAAGTTGTTCATCTTCTTCTGGGTGGACATCAAATCGTTCTGAAGCAAAGTTTAAATGTTTCGCTCCATTCGCACTTGCATCCACAATAGCGGCAATACCTCGTAAAAATGGAATTTTCTTTAGTAGAGATAATGCTTTATTACGAACGCGTGGTAAACGATAAAATTCAATCGATTTATCTTTACGACGAACCGCTGTAACAGTATATTCTCTACCGCCAAACATAACTCCTTCTATGACTGCCTGCCCGCCATATATTTGTTTTGACTCTTCTGCCATGTTAACACCAACCTGTATTTGTTTCTCTCTTATGTAGAAAAAGAGGCAATTGTCATACTTGGTTTTGTCATCTTGAAATAAGACAATCACCGAGTTTCCTTTATTTTATCGACAAATACAGGCAGATGACAAGGGAAAATGTTACGAGAGTCGGACATTTCTTATTCTTTTTATAGACAAATTTTGCAGGATTTAAACATGCCTCAAAATAGTTTCGGGCATACTATTGAGCGGAGGTGTCAATGTGAATCAAGAACAATCAACAATAAGAAACTTTGTACAAATTGGTTTATTTGGTGGCTTATTTTGGGGAGGTATATGGTATTTCCTTCATATATTCTCATTTACAGAAGCTGGACCTAACTATTTACTTTTACCGTTTGCATTTGGAGATTGGAAAGAAGGGGTTTGGGGAAATGTACTAGGTATCGTTTGTATGGGACTTCTTTCAATTTTAGTGGCATTTCTCTATAAAGCCCTTTTTAAAAAGTTTGAAGGAGTATTCCCTGGCGTACTATACGGTTTGTTTTGGTGGGCATTATTATTTTTGGGGATGGGGCTAATGGCACCTGTTATTAAAAGTGCACTCCATTTACCGAAAGAAACAATTGTAACGACAATATGTATCTTTATATTATATGGTGTTTTTATTTCGTATTCTGTAGCATTCGAATCGAATAATACAAATAGAGGAGAAGGGGTCGAGAAGACAAACTATTCAAATAAGTGATTCCTATGTTAAAATGTCGTATAGACATTTTTTAATATTAAGGAGTTTTAAGAAAATGAAAAAGTTACTCCTCGTAAATGGTCCTAACCTAAATCGCCTTGGCGTTAGGGAAGTAAATGTATACGGAAAAGGAACGTTAGCGACGCTTGAAACAGATATGAAACACGAAGCAGAGAAAATGGGAGTGGAGTTAGAATGTTTCCAATCGAATCATGAAGGTGCTATTATCGATCGTCTTCATGAGGCTGAAGATATATATGAAGGGATCATTTTAAATCCTGGAGCATTTACGCATTATAGCTATGCGATTCGAGATGCAATTGCGAGCATTTCGATCCCTGTTATTGAAGTACATATTTCTAACATTCACCAGCGTGAATCGTTCCGTCACGAATCTGTGACGGCGGCTGTTTGTGCGGGACAAATTGTTGGATTTGGTTTTTATGGCTATAAGTTAGCGTTATTTGCATTAATGGAGAAATTGAGGGAGGCATAAAGTAATGGAAAAGATCGGGAGATTAAGAAGTGCGTTTGATGAGGCTGGTATTGACGGTATCGTATTAACGAATGAACATAGCCGTAGATATATGGCGAATTTCACAGGAACAGCTGGTGTTGTACTAATTTCAAAAGAGCGTGCTCTATTTATTACAGATTTCCGTTATGTAGAGCAAGCTAGTAAGCAAGCGGTTGGATACGAAATAGTGCAGCATCCAGGATTAATTCTTGATGAAGTTGCGAAACAAGTTAAAGAACTTGGAATTCAAAAGCTAGGCTTTGAGCAAGATACTCTTACATATAGCTCTTACGTAACGCATAATGAAGCGATCGAAGCTGAATTCATCCCAACTTCTGGGCTTGTAGAAAAGTTACGCTTGATAAAGACTGATTCAGAGATTAAGATATTAAAGGAAGCTGCACAGATTGCAGATGCTGCCTTTGAGCATATTCTATCATTCATTCGCCCGGGAGTATCTGAAATTGAAGTGTCAAATGAACTTGAATTTTTCATGAGAAAACAAGGAGCAACATCTTCTTCGTTTGATATTATCGTTGCTTCAGGTCTTCGTTCGGCATTACCGCACGGCGTGGCATCTGAAAAAGTGATAGAAAAAGGAGATTTCGTTACATTAGACTTCGGCGCTTATTACAAAGGATATTGCTCTGATATTACTCGTACGATTGCAGTCGGTGAACCATCTGATAAATTAAAAGAAATTTATAATATCGTTTTAGAAGCACAACTACGTGGTGTGAACGGTATTAAAGCTGGTTTAACGGGTCGTGAGGCTGATGCATTAACGCGTGATTACATAACGGAAAAAGGATATGGTGAATACTTCGGACACTCTACTGGTCATGGAATCGGTCTTGAAATCCATGAAGCACCAGGTTTAGCGTTCCGTTCTGATACAGTACTTGAACCAGGTATGGCTGTAACAGTAGAACCAGGTATTTATATTCCAGGTGTTGGCGGGGTACGTATTGAAGATGATATCATTGTAACAAGTGAAGGCAATGAAGTAATAACGAAATCACCAAAAGAACTTATTATTTTGTAATACACAGGAGGATTTTTTTACATGATTTCAGTAAACGATTTTCGTACAGGTTTAACAATTTCAGTGGACAATGCCCTTTGGCAAGTAATGGATTTCCAACACGTAAAGCCAGGTAAAGGTGCTGCATTCGTTCGCTCTAAACTACGTAACCTTCGCACAGGATCTGTTCAAGAGAAAACATTCCGTGCAGGTGAAAAAGTAGAAAAAGCACACATCGAAAACCGTCGTATGCAATACTTATACGCGAGCGGTGAGTCTCACGTATTTATGGATAACGAAACTTATGAGCAAATCGAACTTGGCGAAAACCAAATCGAGCGCGAATTAAAATTCTTAAAAGAAAACATGGGAGTATCTATTATGACATACCAAGATGAAGTACTTGGTGTTGAGCTTCCGAACACAGTTGAATTAACAGTGTCAGAAACAGAGCCTGGTATTAAAGGTGACACAGCTTCTAACGTAACAAAACCAGCTAAATTAGAAACTGGTCTTGTTGTACAAGTACCAATCTTCATTAACGAAGGCGAAATGCTTATCATCAACACTGGTGAAGGTAAATACGTTTCTCGTGCATAGTAGAAAAGCACTCGTGATTATCACGAGTGCTTTTTTTATAGGAAGTAGGGAAGATAGTAAATTGCAGTTATAACAAAACTAACTGTGACGAGTGAAAGGGTACCCATAATATATGGAGTCAAAACAATTTGAAACGGGCGTATTTCACCAGTTTCAATACCGGTAAAAGTTTTATTCGTTACATGATCCATATTGTTATTTCTAAAGTTACTCATAATAATTAACCACGTAATTGCAAATATTGCTAGACTGCCAAGGAAAAAGCTCTCCAAAAATGACCAGCCGACCATTTTTGAAAAAAGATAAATAATAGCTAATTCTACTACAATTGTTAAACTAATTTTTAATGCTTTCATATTTTCCCCCCTCATTTTGTACGTCCAGCCAATTTGAAAAATTCTTGCGTGATACGACATGTAGTGAGCAAGGTGACTTTACTTCTTTCTCAAGTGCAGCATGTTCGCCTGGAAACTTGTTTTCCACATGCAATGAAATATAAGGTAGTTTCTCTTGCGCCTTTAAAGAGCGAATGTTAGTCGTTTTGGCACCAGCGAATACGTATGTGAGTTGTAAGTCTAAGAAAGCAACTTTAAAGATTTCTTTTTTAGCGGCCTCGTTATATCCTTTTCCCCAGTATGGATAGCCGATCCAACTGCCAATGTGAGATTGCTTTTTCTCATAATTAATATGTTTAAGTGTGGTGAGGCCAATTATTTCATTTTCTTCATTTACAATCACTCTTGATAAGGAGTGCTTTTTTCGTTCCTCTTCAATTGCAAAAAGAATGAATGTTTTTGTATCTTCCACTGATTCTACTTTTAGCCCTAATGCATTTTTTACATGTGGATTGCTTGATAGCTCAAAAATCACATTTGCATATCGTAAATCGAGCGGTAATAAAGTAACTTGCTTCATCATCTATGCTCCTTTTCTATTAAATATACCATAAATTAATTAGAATATTCAGTTTTAGATTAAGTCGATAGAGAAAAATTATGTTTTTACTTCTGAAATAGACAACCTCTGCATATGGTTGTACAAATATATTCTTTTTCAGAATAAGGAAGTAGTAACTGTTATGGGAGAAGGTGGGAGAATGAAACAGTGGCTAGCGGCAATGGAAACATCCGTGCTTGTTATGGGATTACTTCGGTTGTTTTCAGGAAGCGCGGAAATATTCGCCGCTTTGCTTATGCTTTACGTGAATGATGCGAAGAAAGCATTGTTTATAAATGGTATGTTGGCGTTTGTTGGACCGACCGTATTAATTTTAACAATGACAATTGGCATAGCGAGTGTAGCAAGTGAGATTTCTTTCTTGAAACTCTTTTTTCTAGCACTTGGAATTGGCTGCATTTTTATCGCGTTGTTGAAATAGTAAGTCGAGTATAGTGGGGAGAAGCTTATGAAAGAAGTATTAGAAGTTTTACCGAAAACGATGAAACAGTTAGTTGAAGGCTGTAAACAATACGATACTCTAGAGGAAATTCGCGTTCGAATTGGAAGGCCACTAGAGTGTATCGCACATGGAGAAGTGTTTTTCTATGACTATATCGCTACAGCGGAAGATGCGATCCATTTATTGAATAAATTAAGCCAATTCTCAATTTATACGATGGAAGAGGAATTGAAACGTGGATATGTGACACTACGAGGAGGACATAGAATTGGCCTAGCTGGAAAAGTCATTACAGAAAAAAGTGCAGTGAAAATGATTCGGGATGTCTCTTCTTTTAATATTCGTATTGCCCGTCAAAAAATAGGGATTGCTGAGCCGCTTCTGCCATATCTTTATGAATCGCGATGGTTAAACACGATGGTAATTGGCCCACCGCAAACGGGGAAAACAACACTTTTAAGAGATGTAGCACGCTGTATGAGTCAAGGTGTAAGTGCTTCGAAAATTCCTTCATGTAAAGTGGGGATTGTTGATGAACGATCAGAAATTGCGGGTTGTGTGAAAGGAATCCCGCAATATGACTTTGGCGTGCGAGTAGATGTATTAGACGCTTGTCCAAAAGCTGAAGGAATGATGATGATGATTCGTTCTATGAGCCCAGACATATTAATCGTAGATGAAATTGGACGTAAAGAAGATAGTGAAGCGATTATGGAGGCGGTACATGCAGGTGTTCAGCTTTTTATAAGTGCACATGGATTTTCTTATGATGACGTTGTGAAACGTCCATCGTTACAGGCGGTGCTGGAACTTGGTGTATTTGATAGGTTTGTGGAATTATCAAAAGCGAGAGGGCCAGGAACAGTTATGCAAGTGAAAGATAGAGATGGAAAACCAGTATTATCCCATAGAAAGGTTCAAGGCGTATGGTGAAAATATTTGGTGCGGTATTAATAGTTGCTGTTAGCACTTTTTTCGGATTTTCATACGCTAAAAGGTACAGTGAGAGACCGCGGCAACTTAGGTTATTGAAGGCAGCATTGCAATCATTAGAAGCTGAAATTATGTATGGACACACGCCGTTATCTGAGGCTGCAGAGCGTTTAGTCAAACAAATGCCGAAGCCGTTAAATTGGATATTTCAAAGCTTTTCGAAACGGCTAGAGGACGGGGAGCAAACAGTTAGAGAAGCTTGGATTGATAGTTTGAAGGAGAACTGGACGTTAACGGCGTTTAAACAAACCGAGTATGAAATCTTACAACAATTTGGTGAAACACTTGGACAACATGATCGTGAATCACAGCAAAAACATATTCGCTTATGTATTACACATTTGGAGAGAGAAGAAGGAGAAGCGAAAGCATTACAACTACAATATGAAAAAATGATAAAGAGTTTAGGGGTACTAGCAGGGCTACTTATCGTAATTTTACTGCTATAGGGGGGAGAAAGGCGATGTCCATTGATGTTGGATTAATATTTCAAATCGCCGGAATCGGCATTGTTTTAGCTTTCATTCATACTGTACTAAAAGAATTAAAGCGAGAGGATATTGCAAATTGGGTTATCCTTGTCGGTTTTGTCGTTATTTTGTTTCATGTTGCATTTTTAATTAATACTCTATTCGACAAGATTAAAAGTGTCTTTCTCTTCCAGTAAAGGAGGCGGTTCGAATCGAAATTATACAAATTGTCGGATTAGGCCTCGTTGCTACATTTTTAGCTGCTGTTTTAAATCAGCATAAGTCTAGTATTACATCGTTATTTATTGTGTTCATTGGTAGCATGATGTTTCTTCTCTTAATCGATCAAATTCATTCTATTTTACAAATGATTGAGAGAGTGGCGAGTGAAGCGAAGGTTAGCAACGTATATGTAGAAACGTTATTGAAAATTATAGGGATTGCTTATATCGCTGAGTTTGGTGCGCAAATTACAAAGGATGCTGGTCAAGGTGCAATCGCTTCGAAAATTGAATTAGCTGGGAAAATCTTAATTCTCGTCATGGCAATTCCTATTTTGACGGTTGTAATTGAAACAATTCTCGGTTTTTTACCTACGGGATAAGGGGGAGTGAATGTTGAGGAAGTTTGGAGCTAAGCTATTATTTGCTTGCTTCCTTTTCTTTTCTTTACCGATTGTTGTACAAGCTTCTCCTATAGAAACAAACGTCGTTGATCAACAATTGGATAAGCTCGGAATTGAAGATGTGAAGCAATTTTGGGACGGGCTTGTTACAAAGTATGGAGGCTATTTACCAGAGAGTCAAAAAGGAAGCTTTATGGAGTTTGTAAAGGGAGAAAAAGAGTTCTCCATAAAAGAGTGGATGATAGGTCTACTAAAATATTTATTTCATGAGCTTGTTGCAAATGGAAAGTTACTTGGAACGCTCATTATGCTCACGATTTTCAGTGCATTGTTGCAATCGTTGCAATCTGCTTTTTCAAAGAGTAGCGTGAGTAAAATCGCTGATGCAGTCGTATACATGGTACTTATTATTTTCGCTTTAAATAGTTTTTATGTCGTCATGACATATGCAAGAGAGACGATACAAACAATGGTAGATTTCATACTAGCGTTATTACCAATTTTACTCGCACTCATAGCAACAGGCGGCGGTGTTGTTTCTGTATCGTTTTTTCATCCGATTATCATTTTCTTAATGAATACGAGTGGGCTTCTTATGAACTATATCGTTCTACCACTTTTATTACTTGCAACTATATTAAGTATTGTAAGCACGATGAGTGATCAATATAAAGTTACGAAATTGTCCAAGCTTTTGCAAAACGTTAGTGTTGGGATTATTGGTATCTTTTTGACGGTTTTTTTAGGCGTATTATCTGTACAGGGAACAGCGTCAGCCGTTGCTGATGGTATAGCTGTGAAAACGGCCAAATTTGTAACAGGAAACTTCATTCCTGTAGTAGGAAGGATGTTTACTGAGGCGGCGGATACTGTTATTAGTGCATCTGGATTATTAAAAAACACAGTCGGAATTATCGGGCTCGTTATTTTATGCTTAATTGTCGCTTTCCCAGCGATTCAAATTTTTTGTATCGCGTTTATTTATAAATTCGCAGCAGCAGTATTGCAACCAGTAGGCGGAGGAGCAATTATTCAATGTTTAGATATCATTGGACGAAGTATCATTTACGTATTTGCTTGCTTAGCTATCGTATCATTTATGTTCTTTTTAAGTATCACAATTATTATTGCTGCCGGGAACATTACTCTCATGATGCGGTAGGAGGTGAAGAGTATGCAATTTGTTACAGAGTGGATTAGAAATATTATCGTTTTTTTACTCTTAGCGACAATGCTTCATCTTATTCTTCCAAATTCAAATTTGCAAAAGTACGTTAAATTCGTTGTAAGTCTATTGTTAGTCGTATTAATTTTAACGCCTCTATTTAAGTTGTTACAAACAGATGTAAATGAAGTTATCGCAAATTTCAATGAGGAAAAGTACGTAGCAGATGGATCTGTAAAAAATTCGATAGATTCGAAGAAAAAAGAAATACAAGCTCTAACACGTGCATATAGTTTAGAAGAGATGGCTACCAAAATGAAAAAAGACGTAGGAAAAGAGTTTGAGAAAAAGTATGGTATGACAGTCTCTGAAATACAAATAGTCGCAGTGGAACATGCAGAAGAAGTAAAGTCAGCGAAAGATATTCAATCTGTTGTTGTGACGTTGAAAGAAAAAGAACGTAGTAAAAATGATGCAATCGAAACAGTAAAGCCAATTGAAATTAATATGAAAGAACCTCCAAAAAAAATAGAAGAAACGAATGTAGAAATGAAAGATTTCTTTTCAAGCAGGTGGCAACTAGAGGATAAACAAATCCAAGTTCAGATGGAAGGGAGGACAGGTAGCGTAAATGGACAATAAAGATAAAAATTCGAGGTTCTCATTTTTTCGAAACCTATTAAATGGGGATGGAAAAGAAAGTAATGAGAAGGGGAAAAAGGTAACACCTAAGTTTTTGCTTGTCCTACTCATACTTGGGATTGCGCTTATGTTTTCTAGTAATTTCTTATCACCTAAAAAAGAAGAAGTGCCTGTGTTTAAAGAAAAGACAAGTCAAAGCCAAGATAAAGATGTACCAACTTTCGGTCAAAAAAACAATGATAATATGTCAAATGTAGAAAAATACGAAAAAGCGTATGAACAAGAATTGAAAGCTTCTTTAGAAGAGATAGCCGGAGTAAAAGATGTAACTATTAAAGTGAACTTAGATTCATCTGAAGAAAAAATACTCGAGAAAAATACAGTAAAACGTTCACAAACGACAGGTGAAACTGATAAAGCAGGCGGGAAAAGGGAAGTAGAAGACGAGTCTCTTGATGAAAAGACAGTCATTATACGTGAAGGTGATAAAGAAACTCCAATTGTTTTGCGAACAGAGAAACCGAAAGTACGAGGTGTTCTGGTCGTAGCAAAGGGAGTGGATAATATACAAATAAAAGCAATGGTAAAAGAAGCTGTGACGCGATTATTAGATGTACCAGCTCATCGCGTTTCAGTATCACCGAAAAATTGATAGGGAGGAAATAAAGTGTTAAAAAAACAAACGGTTTGGCTATTAACGATGTTAAGTTTAGTGGTTGTACTATCTGTTTATTACGTAACAACTCCTGATAAAATGAATACAGCAGCACCGGCAACGGGTGAAAAGATGGGACAAGAAAAGCAAGGTGTTGATAAAGCAGTTACAAAAGAAACAACGAAAGAAACTACAAATAAAGAGACAACAAAAGAAAATACAAGCAAGGAAACTACAAATAAAGAAACAGACAAAAAAGAGAATGACAAAAAAGAAACAAGTAAAAAAGAGGCTAGCGTAACAGTTCAATCAAGCGATGAGAATTTTACAGCGCTACGTATGCAAATGGAAGATCAGCGTAGTGTAGAGAAAGAAAAGTTACAAAATGTAATGAAGTCATCAAAATCTTCAGCAGAAGAAAAGAGTAAAGCGAAAGATAATCTTGATGCAATCACTACGATGGAAACGAAGCAACAATTACTTGAGACAGTGATTAAATCTCAAGGCGGATATAAGGATGCTCTTGTAAGAGCTGATGGAACGGACATTAAAGTAACAGTTAAATCGGCAAAGCATTCACAAAAAGAAGCGAATAAAATTATTCAGCTCGTAAGAAGTGAAGGTGGTTCAAAAGATGTAGGTGTGAAATTTGATCCATCAGTAAAATAAATTGAAATTATAATAGGTGTTGCTGCTTCAAATTAGATAAAAGAATAATAGAAAAAAGCTATCGTTTTCGATAGCTTTTTTCTATTTCATCTTTGCAGTTGTATTTAGTATTTTCAATTGGAAACGGGGAAATACGCTGTGAGTAAAAGATTAATGGTTCGTGATGATGGTGATTAGTTTTTCCAGATTTGACGTGAATGAAGAGGACCAATGTCCAAATCACTACGGCAGGCAAGAACAGGATGAGCCATATCATATGTCCGCACCTCACTACAATAAATTTGCTACACTTTGAACATACTATTCTTTTATGAAGGAAGAATGAACGGCGCGTAAACAAAAAATAATATTTGGTAAAAATATGTTTTTTTACCGTAGATAAAATGAAGAATGCTGAGGGAATTACGTTTTTACACTTTGCAGTTTTGAAAAAGTAAAGAATGTTTTTTAGGAAGTGGTCTTGCCAATTTTGTGTGAAACTTGGTATTATTACTAGGTAATAATTTTTTGGCGGAATAATATTTTTACAGGAGTTTCGATTTATAATAAAGAAATATAAATTGGAATGTTTAAAAAATTTAGCGTAAGATGGGAATAGTAAATATTTCTATTAGTAAATGTCATAGGAATAAATTTTCTAATAGAATACATCGTATTTTTACAGTAAATCAGTTTGATGCCAATCTGTAAAAACGGGACAAACAAGAGTATGGGAGTGGATTTTACATGTTTAAAATTCAAGAAGTTCGTGAATTAATTAAATTAATTGATAGCTCTAATATTGATGAATTTGAATACAAAAAAGACGGTACAGCAATCAAAATGAAAAAACGTGGTAATGAAGTTGTTGCTGTGCAAGCACCGGTAACGAAACAGGTAGTACAACCAGCAGCATCTGTTGAAGTAGAAACAGCAGTAGCGGCAGCGCAAGTAGAAGCGCCAAAACAAGAAGAGAAGACAGCTGTTCAAAATGAAAACCTACATAAAATCACATCACCGATGGTAGGGACATTTTATTCCTCTTCTTCGCCTGATACACCTCAATATGTAAGTGTTGGGGACAGAGTATCGAAAGATTCTATCGTATGTATTGTTGAGGCTATGAAATTATTTAACGAAATTGACGCAGATGTAGAGGGCGAAATTGTTGAAATTCTTGTTAATAACGGACAGCTTGTTGAGTATGGACAACCGCTATTTCTTGTAAAAGCGTAATAAGGGAGTCTTTGTGATGATAAAAAAAGTATTAATAGCCAATCGTGGGGAAATTGCTGTACGAATTATTCGTGCTTGTAAAGAAATGGATATTGAAACAGTTGCAATTTATTCAGAAGCAGACAAAGAGTCACTTCATGTGCAAATTGCAGATGAAGCGTATTGTGTTGGACCAACGATTTCAAAAGAAAGCTATTTAAATTTGACGAACATTATTAGTGTTGCGAAATTAACAGGTTGTGATGCAATTCATCCGGGATATGGATTTTTAGCAGAGAATGCAGATTTTGCAGAATTATGCCGTGAGTGTAACTTGATTTTTATCGGTCCAAGCCCAGAAGCCATTTCAAAGATGGGCACAAAAGACGTTGCACGTGATACAATGAAAGAAGCAGGGGTTCCGATTGTACCAGGTTCACAAGGGATTATTAAAAATACCGAAGAAGCGATCGAGCTTGCTAATCAACTTGGATATCCAGTTATCATTAAAGCGACTGCAGGTGGCGGCGGAAAAGGTATTCGTGTTGCGCGCCATGAAGAAGAGCTTGTAAAAGGAATTCAAATTACACAGCAAGAAGCCAGTACCGCTTTTGGGAACCCTGGTGTATACTTGGAGAAGTACGTTGAAGATTTCCGCCATGTTGAGATTCAAATAATGGCAGATACACATGGAAATGCCATTCATTTAGGAGAGCGTGATTGTACAATTCAGCGCCGTCTGCAAAAATTATTAGAAGAAAGTCCATCACCTGCACTTGATGAGAATATTCGCAAGCAAATGGGTGAGGCAGCAGTTAAAGCGGCGGTAGCGGTTGATTATACAGGTGCTGGTACGGTTGAGTTTATTTATGAATATAAAACGAAAAGCTTTTATTTCATGGAGATGAATACGAGAATCCAAGTTGAACATCCAGTTACTGAAATGGTAACAGGGATGGATTTAATTAAAGAACAAATTCTTGTTGCTTCTGGAGAAAAGTTATCGTTACAGCAAGAAGAAGTACAATTTAATGGTTGGGCAATGGAATGTCGAATTAATGCGGAAAACCCTGCCAAAAAATTTATGCCATCTCCAGGTAAAGTAGAAATGTACTTACCACCAGGCGGATTTGGTATTCGCGTCGATTCAGCTGTATATCCGGGATATTCAATACCACCTTTCTATGATTCGATGGTTGCTAAATTAATTGTTCACGGAAAAACACGTGAAGAGGCAATTGCAAAAATGAAGCGAGCGCTCAGTGAGTTTGTCATTGAAGGCGTACATACAACAATCCCGTTCCATTTGCAATTGCTAGAGCATCCTGATTTTGTAAAAGGTGAGTTTAACACGAAATTTTTGGAAGAGCATGAACTTGTGACGCAGTGATACATTAAAGGAGGTTTTTTTCATGGCTGAACATATGTTAGATATGGGTCAAGATACAACTCTTGGAAAAGTAGAAATTGCACCAGAAGTAATCGAAGTAATTGCAGGTATTGCAGCTGCTGAAGTAGAAGGTGTAGCGGCAATGCGTGGTAATTTTGCTACAGATGTTGTTGAGAAGTTAGGTAAGAAAAATCATGGTAAAGGTGTAAAGGTTGAATTAGCAAACGAAGATATTATTGTTGACCTTTATGTTGTGATGTATTTTGGTGTAGCGATTCCGGTTGTTGCACAAAAAATTCAAGACAATATTCGCCAAGCACTCTTTACAATGACAGGACTTGAGCCAAAAGAAGTGAACGTTCACATCGTTGGCGTAACATTCGAAACACAAAAAACAGAAATCGAACCAGTGTAAGAGTGGAAAAAGGTGCCTAGTAAAATAGGCATCTTTTTTATCGTTTCATTTCTTCACAAATTAAAACCCTCTAATTATTATACTATTTCAAAAAAAAAGAAAAATAAAACGGTATGTTTCATTTTTCCAAAAAACGTACATTGTGATAAGATATGGAACTTGAAGTTAATCTTTTTATTATTTTTCAGCCTTGTACCCCGTGTGTGAAACGATAAATTGTGTTATTATCATTGTATTATAAGGTTGGAAAATCAATGAAAACTGCAAGAGTAAGTGAATTGACGGCTTATAAATTATAATAATATAACAAAACATAAGGAAAGACTTGAAGTATAAAGGAGAGTTACAATGAAACGTAGGACGGCTAGAGAAAGAGCAATGCAAGCATTATACCAAATGGATATTACAGGTGAATTAGAACCGAAAGTAGCGGTGGAAAATACGCTAGATGAAGGCGAAGAAACAAATGAGTTTCTAGAATCACTTGTTGTAGGATTTGTAGACAACAAAGAAGAGATTGACGCAGCAATTCGTCAAAATTTAAAAAAGTGGAAGCTTGAGCGTATTAGTATTGTTGATCGCAGTATTTTACGTGTAGCTGTGTGTGAGATGAAATACATGGAAGAAATTCCGCACAATGTAACAATTAACGAAGCAATTGAAATCGCAAAAACATTTGGGGATGAGGAATCTCGTCGTTTTATTAACGGCGTTTTATCTAATATAAAAGATACACTGTAATTTCTTTAAGGGGGAAACTTAAAATGGTAGCAGTAATCATCAAAGGAAATGAAGTTGCGGAGAAAAAACGAGCACAATTAAAAGAAAAAGTTGTGAAGTTAAAAGAGCAAGGGATTGTACCAGGATTAGCAGTTATTTTAGTTGGAGAAGATCCAGCATCTCGTTCTTATGTAAAAGGAAAAGAAAAAGGCTGTGAGCAAGTAGGAATCTATTCAGAGCTAATTGAACTTCCTGAAACGATTACTGAGGAGCGTTTGCTTGCTGAAATCGATCGCTTAAATGGAGACGACCGCATTAATGGCATATTGGTACAATTACCTTTACCAAAACATATTGAAGAAAAAGCTATCATTGAAAGAATTTCACCGGAAAAGGATGTAGATGGATTTCACCCAATCAGCGTAGGACGTATGATGACGGGACAAGACACATTCCTTCCATGTACACCGCATGGCATTTTAGAATTAGTAAAAGAAACGAATCTTGATATTTCTGGAAAGCATGTTGTTGTAATTGGAAGAAGTAATATTGTTGGTAAACCAGTGGGGCAACTGTTTTTAAATGAAAATGCTACTGTCACATATTGTCATTCTAAGACGCAAAATATAAAAGAATTATCGAAGTTAGCTGATATTTTAATCGTAGCCGTTGGACGACCGAAAATGGTAACAGCTGACTATATTAAAGAGGGTGCGGTTGTAATTGATGTTGGTGTTAACCGTTTAGAAACAGGCAAACTTTGTGGTGATGTTGATTTTGACAATGTATTAGACGTTGCAGGTTACATTACGCCTGTGCCAAAAGGAGTCGGCCCAATGACTATTACAATGCTTCTTCACAACACTGTGGAGTCTGCAAAGCGTGCAGGTGTTGTTTGTCAATAATTTGAATCGGCTATGAGGAGAGAGAAATGGAGAAACAATATTTAACCGTTACAGCATTAACACGCTATATTAAAACAAAAATAGAGTATGATCCGCATTTACAGTCTGTTTGGTTAAAAGGAGAAATTTCCAACTTTAAATATCATAGTCGTGGTCATATGTATTTTACATTGAAAGATGAAAATGCAAGAATTGCAGCGGTTATGTTTGCGGGTCATAATCGTAACATTAAATTCAGACCGGAAAATGGAATGAAAGTACTTGTAAAAGGAAAGATTTCTGTTTATGAGGCGAGTGGTTCTTATCAAATTTATATTCAAGACATGCAGCCTGACGGAATTGGAAACTTGCATTTAGCTTATGAGCAATTAAAAGTTCGTTTAGAGGAAGAGGGCTTGTTTTCTCAAGTTTATAAAAAAATAATTCCTCCGTATGCTAAAACAATAGGTGTAATCACGTCGCCAACAGGAGCAGCAATTCGCGATATTATAACAACAATTAAACGTCGATATCCAATTGGAAATGTTATTGTGTTTCCTGTACTTGTACAAGGGGAGTCAGCAGCTCCCTCGATTGTACAAGCAATTCGTACAGCGAATGAAATGGGAGATATTGATGTTTTAATTGTTGGACGTGGTGGAGGCTCTATTGAAGAATTATGGGCCTTTAATGAGGAAGTAGTTGCAAGAGAAATTTTCACAAGTGAGATTCCGATTATTTCGGCTGTAGGCCATGAAACAGATTTTACAATCGCAGATTTTGTCGCGGATTTACGTGCACCAACACCGACTGCAGCAGCTGAGTTGGCGGTACCTAATACTATAGAGTTACAAGAAAAGGTATTACAAAGAACTCTGAGATTGCAAAGAGCAATGAGAGAGAGAGTACATAAAAAAGAAGAAAAACTGCAAGTGTTACAAAAATCTTATGCGTTCCGTTATCCAAGGCAAGTGTACGAGCAAAAAGAAGAGCAGTTAGACAGGGCTCTTGAACAACTTGTTTTAGCGAAAGAGCGTTATATAGATAAAAAAGTAAATCAATTAAAGCAACTTTCATTTTATTTAGAAAAGCACCACCCATCTCAAAAAATTATACAAACGAAAACGGCAATTGAAACGTTGCAAAAGCAGTTGCAACGTGAAATGCAAACATTACTTCAAACGAAGGAGTTCGTATTTGTGAGAGCGGCTCAAAAGCTTGAGGTATTAAGCCCGCTTAAAGTAATGATGAGAGGGTATGGGCTTGTATACGATGAAGAGAAACAAGTATTAAAAAGCGTGAAAGATGTTAGCCTTGGAGATGCTGTTTCGGTTCAATTACAAGATGGAATACTAGATTGTAGCGTATCAAGCATAGAGGAGCGTGAATTGAATAATGGAAAATAAGTTAAGCTTTGAAGAAGCAATTTCGCAGCTTGAGCATCTCGTTTCTAAGCTTGAACAAGGTGATGTACCTTTAGAGGAAGCAATTTCTTATTTTAAGGAAGGCATGGAATTATCTAAGCTTTGTGATGAGAAATTGAAAGATGTACAAGAACAAATGGCAGTTATCCTTGGGGAAGATGGAGAGCTTAAACCGTTTACTGCTTTAGGAGATGAGGCATAGTGACACATATAGCTTTTGATGCTTTTTTGAAAGAGAGTAAAACTTTCGTAGAAGAAAAGCTTGTAAGCTATGCAAATGAATTACAATGTCCAAATGTGCTTCGTGAAGCGATGGCATATTCTTTGGAAGCGGGTGGGAAACGTCTCCGCCCGTTACTTTTATTTGCAACGTTACAAGCGTTTGGGAAAGAAAGAAATCTTGGAGTGGGGGCAGCTTGTGCCCTTGAAATGATTCATACATATTCGTTAATTCATGATGATTTACCTTGTATGGATGATGATGATCTAAGACGAGGAAAGCCTACAAATCATAAAGTATTTGGTGAAGCAATGGCAGTTTTAGCGGGAGATGGTTTGTTGACATATGCTTTTCAAGTTATTATGGCATATGAGCAAAAAGAAATCTCTGCTGAAAAAAAAGTAAGACTTGTACTTGAGCTTGCGAAAGCAGCAGGACCTGAAGGAATGGCTGCTGGACAAGTGGCAGATATGGAAGCTGAAGGAAAACGACTTACAATTAATGAATTAGAGTACATTCATAATCATAAGACAGGTAAACTGCTTGAGTTTGCTGTACTTGCAGGAGCGATACTTTCTGATGCTACAGAAGAGCAAGAAGAGAAGTTACTTGCATTTGCGAAATATATCGGTCTAGCTTTCCAAATTAGAGATGATATTTTGGATGTAGAAGGAACAGAAGAAGAGATTGGAAAACCGATTGGTAGTGATGCTTCCAACGAGAAGAGCACATATACGACGTTATTTACTGTAGATAGAGCAAAATCTATTTTAGAGGAGAAAATTGCAAAAGCAAAAGATTCTATTAGCTCCTTACAATTACAAGATGAATATTTACTATCTATTTGTGATTTAATCGCAAAACGTAATAACTAATATAACAGCGTTTCCATTTGTTGAGTCATTCATCATTTTATGATATAAATGTAGGAAAGGTTTTTCTTTTCTTGTTATTGGCAAAAATATATGTAGATTACATTGCCGTTATCACTTCGTGTTAGCGGCTATTTTTTTCATCACGTAAAGAAATATGATGTATAATATGATAAGTGAAAAAATGGAAGTGTTTTCTGAAAGCAGGACAAGATAAAAAGAATAGAAAAGATAATTTCTTGTGTTGTGTAAATGTTTCTTATAATATTTGACATGTTGACAGATTATGAAATGAAAGTGAGTGATCCATGTGGATCTAACGCAAATTCAAAACCCTAGTTTTTTGAAAGATATGTCTATCAGTGAACTAGAGGGGTTGAGTGAGGATATTCGTAAGTTTTTAATTGAAGAGCTCTCTCAAACAGGTGGACATATTGCACCTAATTTAGGTGTAGTAGAACTCACAATTGCTCTGCATAAATTATTTGATAGTCCGAAAGATAAGTTTTTATGGGACGTAGGACATCAATCCTATGTACATAAAATTTTAACAGGGCGTGCGAAAGAATTCGGCACATTAAGGCAATACCAAGGTCTATGTGGTTTTCCAAAACGCTGCGAGAGTGAGCATGATGTTTGGGAAACTGGTCATAGTTCAACGTCGTTATCTGCTGCAATGGGAATGGCTCTAGCACGTGATTTAAAGAAAACGGAAGAATACGTTATACCAATCATTGGCGATGGTGCATTAACAGGCGGAATGGCTTTAGAGGCATTGAACCACATTGGGCATGAAAAAACGGACATGATTGTTATTTTGAATGACAATGAAATGTCAATTGCACCAAACGTCGGTGCACTTCATAATGTGCTTGGTCGTTTACGTACCGCAGGGAAGTACCATTGGGTAAAAGATGAACTAGAGTATATATTGAAGAAAATCCCAGCAGTCGGCGGGAAAGTTGCTGCGACAGCAGAGAAAATAAAAGATAGTCTAAAATATTTACTAGTATCAGGCGTCTTTTTTGAAGAATTAGGCTTTACATATTTAGGTCCGGTCGATGGGCATGATTATGAAAAGTTATTCGAAACGTTGCAATATGCAAAGAAAACAAAAGGCCCAGTACTTGTTCATGTTATTACGAAAAAAGGAAAAGGTTATAAACCAGCTGAAAGTGACGTTATTGGAACTTGGCATGGAACAGGATCGTATAAAATTGAGTCAGGTGACTTCGTTAAACCGAAAGAAGTTGCACCAGCATGGAGTGCTGTTGTTAGTGAAACAGTGCTTAAGCTAGCGAGAACGGATGAACGTATCGTTGCAATTACGCCTGCAATGCCTGTTGGATCGAAACTTGAGAAATTCCAAAAAGAATTTCCGGATCGCATGATTGATGTAGGTATTGCAGAGCAGCATGCTACAACAATGGCAGCTGGTATGGCAACACAAGGGATGAAGCCGTTCCTAGCAATTTATTCAACATTTTTACAAAGAGCATATGACCAAGTTGTTCATGATATTTGTCGCCAGAATTTAAATGTTTTCATTGGAATAGATCGCTCTGGATTAGTAGGAGCAGACGGTGAAACGCATCAAGGTGTATTTGACATCGCGTTTTTACGTCACTTGCCGAATATGGTGCTTATGATGCCGAAAGATGAAAATGAAGGTCAACATTTAGTATATACAGCGATGCAATACGAAGATGGACCGATTGCTTTACGTTATGCACGCGGAAATGGACTTGGCGTTCAAATGGATGAAGAATTAAAGGCGATTCCAATCGGTACATGGGAAACGTTAAAAGAAGGCACACAAGCAGCAATTTTAACGTTTGGTACGACAATCCCGATGGCAATGGAAGCAGCTGAGCGTCTTGAACAAGCTGGAGTATCAGTGAAAGTAGTGAATGCTCGCTTTATTAAGCCGATGGACGAAGCATATTTACATGAGCTTTTAGGGAAAAATATACCGATTTTAACGATTGAAGAGGCTTGTTTAATCGGTGGCTTTGGAACGGGAGTAGTTGAATTTGCTTCTGAGAACGGATACCATAGTGCTTTAATTGAACGAATGGGTATTCCTGATCGCTTCATAGAGCATGGTAGTGTAACAAAACTGTTAGAAGAAATTGGTTTAACAACAGATGCTGTTGTAGACCGTATTCATACAATGATTCCATCAAAACAAAAAAGGGCGTAACAAATGAGCGTAAAAAAAGAAAGAGTAGATGTACTATTAGTAGAGCGAGGACTTATAGAAACGCGTGAGAAGGCTAAACGTGCTGTTATGGCAGGTCTTGTATATGCGAATGAAATGAGACTCGATAAGCCAGGGGAGAAAATCTCACAAGATACGGAGATTACGGTGAAAGGGCAAGTCATGCCGTATGTAAGCCGTGGTGGTTATAAGCTTGAAAAGGCATTAGAAACATTTCAACTTGATTTACAAGATAAGGTTATGATAGATATTGGTTCATCAACTGGTGGTTTTACAGACTGTGCGCTTCAAAATGGGGCGAAGTTATCCTACGCATTAGATGTAGGATATAATCAACTTGCGTGGAAATTGCGTCAAGATGAGCGTGTTGTTGTGATGGAACGAACGAACTTCCGTTACGTGACACCGGCAGATTTAGAGCGTGGTTTACCGCAGTTTGCAAGTATTGATGTTTCATTTATATCATTAAGGCTTATATTGCCGGTTTTAAAAACAATGCTTATGCCAAATGGTGATGTAGCTGCATTGATTAAACCTCAGTTTGAAGCTGGACGAGAACAAGTCGGGAGAAAAGGCATTGTTCGTGATAGAAAAGTACATGAAGCTGTCGTGGAAATGATTGTCGATTTTGCTCTTAAGGAAGGCTATAATATCGAAGGTTTAACATTCTCACCAATTACAGGCGGGGATGGAAATATTGAATTTTTAATTCATCTAAAGTGGCACGGTGAGCGTGAGAATGGCGAAAATCATTCTCCGGTTTCTATTGAGCAAGTTGTTACAGAAGCACATGATGTTCTAAAACAAAAAGGGAAAGGGGAATAACATATGTTGTTCCTCTTTTTGTTGTAATCGTATAATGATTGTAAAAACAATTGTGTACAAGTAATGGATTATACGGTAACATAAATAAATGAAGTATACCAATGTTTAAACTATGGTAAGAGATAGTGTGAGGTGCAAATGTATGAATAAAGGTCAGCGCCATATTAAAATCAGGGAAATTATTGCTAACAAAGAAATTGAAACACAAGATGAGCTAGTTGATATTTTACGTAATGTGGGGTTTAATGTAACGCAAGCAACAGTATCGCGCGATATTAAAGAACTGCACTTAGTGAAGGTGCCATTACATGATGGCCGCTATAAATATAGCTTGCCAGCAGATCAACGATTTAATCCGTTGCAAAAATTAAAACGAAATCTAGTGGATTCATTTGTAAAATTAGACACGGCAGGACATATGCTTGTGCTAAAAACATTGCCTGGTAACGCTCATTCACTTGGGGCACTCATTGATCATTTAGAGTGGGATGAGATCGTCGGAACCATTTGTGGTGATGATACTTGCTTAATTATTTGCCGTACACCTGAAGATACAGGTGTTGTCTCTGATCGTTTCTTAAATATGCTTTAACAGAAAAATCTTGTTTACTTTCCTCTGTAAAGTGGAAAGTAAACAAGATATTTTTATTGGCGAAAAATACGGATTTTTAAATACAATACATTATTTTTTTTGAATGAAGTTAGAAAATAGGTGGATTGACCCGTAAAACGAATGTTTGGTACAATGGAGCGGGTTAGAAGAGTAATTTATACATACAAACATATAGTATAACTATTTGAATGAAGAATACTGAGAAAAGCCCTTAATAGGGGATTAGTTTATAACGAGGTGAATGGGGCATTGTTATCGGAATTATCGATCAGAAACTTTGCTATTATTGAGGCATTAAATATTTCTTTTCAAAAAGGTTTAACCGTTTTAAGTGGTGAAACAGGAGCTGGAAAATCCATTATTATTGATGCAATTAGTTTGCTTGTTGGTGGCCGTGGTTCAGCAGAATTTGTTCGATATGGAACAGAAAAGGCTGAGATAGAAGGCTTATTCTATGTAGAAGATGACAAACATCCATGTATCGCAAAGGCAGAAGAGTTAGATATAGAAATAGAAGATGGCATGATTATTTTGAAGCGTGACATCGCTGCGAACGGAAAAAGTGTTTGTCGTGTAAATGGGAAACTTGTTACACTCAGCATATTAAAAGAGATTGGAAAAACGCTAGTTGATATTCATGGACAGCATGAAACACAAGATTTAATGAATGAAGAGCGTCATATGTTTATGCTTGATCATTTTGATGGAAATCGCATTGTTAAACAATTGGGCATATATCAAAATGTATATACAGACTATGAGAAGTTAAAAAAACAGCTGAAATCTTTAAGTGAAAATGAACAACAAATGGCCCATCGTCTAGATTTAATTCAATTCCAACATGAAGAAATTCGTAAGGCGGATTTAAAAATGGATGAAGAATATGAATTGACTGAGGAACGATTAAAAATCTCCAATTTTGAAAAGATTTATAAAGCATTAGGAGATGCGTATCGTTCGTTAAGTGGAGACGGACAGGGATTGGATCACGTAAGAAATGCAATGGGACAAATGGAGAGTATTACGCACTTAGATGAAGCGTATCAAGAAAATCATGATTCTATTGCGAATAGTTATTACTTATTAGAAGAAGTTGCATACCAGCTTAGAGAAAAATTAGATATGATGGAATATGATCCGAAACGTCTAGATGAAATTGAAACACGTTTGAATGAAATCCGTATGTTAAAGAGAAAGTATGGAAATACTGTAGAAGAGATTTTAGCGTATGCTGATAAAATTGAACAAGAAATTTTTACGATTGAAAATAAAGACGTGCATATTGAAACGACGAGAAAGCAGTTAACGAAATTAGAAGGTGTTATTGTAAAAGAAGCAACGTTGTTAAGTACTATGCGTCATGAGCTTGCAGATCATCTTACAAGCGCTATTCATCAAGAATTAAAAGAACTATATATGGAAAAAACGAAATTTGAAGTGAGAATTATGAAGAGGGTAGGAAATGTAGAAGAACCTCTCGTGGAAGGAACACCGGTAAAACTTACGGCGGATGGCTACGATCATGTGGAATTTTATATTTCAACGAATCCGGGTGAACCGTTAAAGCCACTTTCAAAGGTCGCTTCTGGCGGAGAGTTATCTCGTATTATTTTAGCTTTAAAAAGCATTTTTTCTAAGCATCAAGGTGTTGCATCTGTTATTTTTGATGAAGTGGATACGGGTGTGAGTGGTCGGGTTGCACAGGCTATTGCGGAAAAAATTTATCGTGTATCAGTAAACTCGCAAGTACTTTGTATTACGCACTTACCTCAAGTAGCTTCAATGGCGGACTCTCATTTATTTATTAGAAAACAAGTGGCGAATGATCGTACGATTACATCGGTTACTGTGTTAAGTACGGATGAAAAAGTAACAGAAATTGCTCGAATGATTTCTGGTGTTGAAATTACAGATTTAACGACAGAGCATGCGAAAGAGTTACTTACGCAAGCGCATCATTTCAAACAGACAGCAGAGGCTATCCAGTAATGGATAGCTTTTTTTTCTCAAATGACGATTTCTTAATTCTTCCGGTTATAAATAAAGCGCTGCAAGGAGAGATTAAAAAGTGAAGCCAAGAGGCTGAATGTGGGGTAGGAGCGAGGAGAGTGAACAAATTGAAATTAGAAAGATTTCGAAAAATAATAGGTCTTTGTCTCCTTGTTTCTCTAGTTTTTATTGGATGTTTTAAACCGCTTCGAACGTTTATTTCATCTCCGAAGCAACTTGTTGTTTTTGAAGGACAACAATCAGAAATAGCATCATTACCAGTTTTTAAGGCTGCATCTACAAATCGTAATGTGTTTACTGTAAGTTCAAATGAACAAGAACTTATGGTAAATTCTCACCAAAATGGTGAAGCTGATATGGTGTTTCAACTTGCTGGTTTTCCAGTGAAAAAAGTAAATGTGAAAGTATTAAAAGATTTTAAAGTTATTCCAGGTGGACAATCGATTGGTGTAAAATTGAACACAAAAGGTGTACTTGTTGTAGGCCATCATTTAATTCAAACTGAAAAGGGTAAAGTATCTCCTGGTGAAACAGCTGGTGTACAGATTGGAGATATGATTACTGAAATCAATGGTAAAACAATTGAAAGAATGAGTGATGTAGCACCATTTATTCATAATAGTGGAGAAACAGGTGAACCGCTTAATCTTGTTTTATTAAGAGATGGAAAATATATTCGTGCTAAGCTAACACCACAAAAAGACAATGGTGAATCCTCTTACCGAATTGGACTGTATATTCGTGATTCAGCAGCTGGTATCGGAACGATGACATTTGTACATCCAGATTCCATGAAATATGGAGCGCTTGGTCATGTGATTTCCGATAATGATACAAAAAAGCCAATTCAAGTAGAAGATGGACAAATTATGCGTTCGACAGTAACGTCTATTGAAAGAGGAAGTCACGGGAACCCGGGAGAAAAATTAGCAAGATTTTCACCGGATCGTGAAGTGATTGGTAATATTACAATAAATAGCCCGTATGGTATTTTTGGGAAATTAAACACAGATATGACAAACGGCATAATGGATAAAGCAATGCCTATCGCATTATCCCATCAAGTAAAAGAAGGGCCAGCGAAAATATTAACAGTTATTGATCAAGATAAGGTGGAAGCGTTTGATATTGAAGTTGTTAGTACGGTACCACAAAAGTTCCCGGCTACAAAAGGTATGGTTATAAAAGTGACAGATAAACGTTTACTAGCAAAAACGGGTGGTATTGTACAAGGAATGAGTGGAAGTCCGATTGTACAAAATGGGAAAGTAATTGGTGCGGTTACACATGTATTTGTAAATGATCCAACGTCAGGATACGGTGTTCATATTGAATGGATGTTACATGAGGCTGGAATTAATATTTATGATCAAGAGAAAAAAGCGAGCTAATACATATTAGCTCGCTTTTCTTTTGAAAAATTCGTTGAAATTTTGTAAAAGCTCCGCAAGAGCTGTTTTTTGTTGTAAGATATAAGCAAAGGGTTGAACGTTTCGCTGTAATTCTATGATGGAATGTGTTGCGAAAGTAAAAAAATGAACGATAAACATATTTTTTTGTGATTTTATCGGAAAGTAAGAAACTTTAAAGGGAATTTTCACACAATTGTCGAACAATTCATGTAGCCTAGAAGCTTACACATGTCGGAAGAATCGATTCGGTAAGGGAGGAAAAACTGTGGAGAAAATTAAAGTATGTCTTGTGGATGATAATAAAGAATTGGTATCGATGCTAGAGAGTTATGTTGCTGCCCAAGATGATATGGAAGTTATCGGAATTGCTTACAATGGTCAAGAATGTTTAAACTTATTGAAAGAAAAGCAGCCTGATATACTCGTTTTAGACATTATTATGCCACATTTAGATGGTCTGGCTGTGCTAGAGAAAATGCGACATATTGAAAGGTTAAGACAACCTAGCGTTATTATGTTGACAGCATTCGGACAAGAAGATGTGACGAAAAAAGCGGTTGATTTAGGGGCATCATATTTCATATTAAAACCATTTGATATGGAGAATTTAACAAGTCATATTCGTCAAGTTAGTGGTAAGGAAAGTGCTACTATTAAACGTCCATTACCATCTTTCCGATCAGCAACAACGATCGATGGAAAACCGAAAAACTTAGATGCGAGTATTACAAGTATCATTCATGAAATTGGTGTACCCGCTCATATTAAAGGGTACATGTACTTACGAGAAGCAATCTCTATGGTGTACAATGATATCGAATTACTAGGATCTATTACGAAAGTATTATATCCAGATATTGCAAAGAAATATAATACAACAGCAAGCCGTGTCGAGCGCGCAATCCGTCACGCAATTGAAGTAGCTTGGAGCCGTGGGAATATTGATTCTATTTCGTCCTTATTTGGTTATACTGTATCCATGTCAAAAGCAAAACCTACGAATTCCGAGTTCATCGCAATGGTTGCGGATAAGCTAAGACTTGAACATAAGGCTAGTTGAGATTAGTATATTCAAAATAAATATTTTTATAAAAGATCAATGAGTTTAAAACACTCGTTGATCTTTTATTTTGTTTCTCGCATTCATAATTTTAGCGGGGAAGTCATCCATGATATAATAGATGATAATAAAAAGCCCTGCAAAACAGGACTATATTATTCTTCGTCTTTATTTTGTTTTTCTAATTCAACTAACTTTTGGATTAAAATATGCTGTGGCATATGCATAAGTTGTTCAAGTGGAACACCTAAAGCTTTTGATAGGCGGACTGCAGTGTCTGGAGAAATTTGTAATGGTCTCATAGAAGTACCTCCTTTTTCGTATAGTATAGCATAAGATTGGGGGAGTGAGGATGACTCTTATATTTGCGCATCGTGGTGCGGCGGGAACGTATCCGGAAAATACAATGATTTCATTTGAAGCGGCGGAGGCTTTCGGGGCAGATGGAATTGAACTCGATGTTCAATTCACGAAAGATGGAAAAGTTGTCGTTATTCATGATGAAACGGTGGATCGGACAACAAATGGAAAAGGTGCGGTTCGAAATTATTTATATGAGGATTTATGTAAGTTGGATGCGAGTTATAAATTCGGTGACAAAGTAGGTTTTTGCAAAATACCTCTTCTAGAAGAGGTGTTAGAATGGCTCGCAAAAACGAAATTGCTACTCAATATTGAACTGAAAAATAATAAAATCCCATACAGAGGTTTAGAAGAAGAGGTTATAACACTTGTACGTAAGTTTAGTCTAGAGGATCGTGTTATATTTTCTTCGTTTAATCACTACAGTATGAAAAAATGTCATTTGATGGCTCCTGATATTCAAACAGCTATTTTGTATCGTGAAGGTTTGCATAGCCCGTGGGCATATGCAAAAAAGATGGGTGCTACTGCAGTACATCCGAATTATCGTTATCTTCAAGATGCTATCGCTGAATTAACGATGGAAAGTGGTGTGGAGGTTCGTCCTTACACAATAAATGAAGAAACGCTTATGCGTAAATATTTTGATATGAATATATCAGCGATTATTACTGATTATCCTGAAACAGCAAGAACTTTATTACCGATAAAAAAATGAGACCTAATATAATGGTCTCATTTTTTATTTATGATATGTGAAAACTTTGTTTTATCTTCTGAAGCGTGCTTGTACTTTATTTCTCTTACGATCCCTGTGTAAGACGAAGCCGCCGAAGATATAAAACCCGAGTGCGAAGCAAAGAGCGCCGATTAAAAATTGTAACCATAATATAGGGATTGGGGAGAACAAAATCCCAAATACAGTATCTCTCATTAGTTTAATACCAAGCACGGCTAATGAAATGGGGATGAGTGCTAATAATAGAGCGAGGTAACGCTGCATACATAACGCTCCTTTTCAGATTATTTTGTGTATTTTAATGATGTTATATGGAATGGGGGTTTGTCAAGAGGTTGCTGAACGAGTAAGATAAGAATGTGAAAAATTTTGCAGAGATACTTCGAGAGGAAGTGTAATATATGAAACAAAATGTGTTAATTGTTGGAGCAGGTGAAGGTGGGAGTACACTGCTGAGTCTGTTGCAAAATTCGAATATATTTCAAATTATAGGGGTTATTGATATTAATCCAATTGCGAAAGGATTACAAATCGCAAAGGAATATGGGGTTCCGATTGCTGATAGTGTGACTCCGTTTCTTTCTATGCATATTGATGTAATGTTTGATATGACAGGTGATTATGATTTACATAAAGTGTTATTAGGAAGTAAGCATAAAGATACTCTTCTTATACCAGGGGATATTGCGAAAATTGTTACGAGATTAGCGCATGAGAAGGAAGGTTTGATCGGACAGCTAGAGGAACAAACGCAACAAGGGAATTTAATTTTAAATTCAACGCATGACGGTATGATTGTTATAGACCAAGAGGGACAAGTTCGTCTGTTTAATAAAAGTGCAGAGCGTATTATCGGATATAAGAAAGAAGAGGTGATAGGAAAATATATTTTAGAAGTTATTCCAACGAGTAAGTTGCTTCGTATTATACGCACGAAAAAAATAGAAGTGAATCATGAACTGACGTTAGAGAATGAAAAAAAGATTATTACAACGCGTATTCCGATATTAAAAGAAGGTGGAGAGGTTCAAGGGGCATTTGCGATTTTTAAAGACATTACAGAAGTTGTAGATTTAGCGGAAGAAGTTACAGACTTAAAAGAAATTCAAACGCTACTTGAGGCGATTATTAACTCATCTGAGGAAGCAATTTCGGTTGTTGATGAGAAAGGAAGAGGACTAGTTATAAACCCTGCTTATACGAAGTTAACGGGTTTGACTGAAGAAGAAATTATTGGGAAGCCGGCTACAACTGATATTGTGGAAGGTGAAAGTATGCATATGAAAGTACTTCGGACGCGCCGAGCGGTACGAGGAATACATATGAAGATTGGGCAAAAAAAGCGAGATGTAATTGTAAACGTAGCACCGGTTATTGTCGATGGAATATTGAAAGGGAGCGTCGGGGTAATTCGCGATGTATCAGAAATTCAAAAGTTAACAAATGAATTGAATAGGGCAAGACAAATTATTCGAACGTTAGAAGCAAAATATTCATTTGATGATATTGTTGGTGATTCAGATGAAACGACGGCAGCTATTGAACAAGCAAAACTTGGAGCGAATACACCGGCAACAGTATTACTTAGAGGGGAATCTGGTACGGGGAAAGAGTTATTTGCACACGCTATTCATAACAGTAGTAATCGAAAATACAATAAGTTTGTACGAGTAAACTGTGCTGCTATTTCTGAGACTTTATTAGAAAGTGAATTATTCGGTTATGAGGAAGGCGCGTTTTCTGGAGCGAAAAGAGGCGGGAAACGAGGATTCTTTGAAGAAGCGAATAATGGAAGTGTTTTTTTAGATGAAATCGGAGAGTTATCTGCAAATACGCAAGCGAAGCTCCTTCGTGTGCTACAAGAAAAAGAAATTGTGAAAGTAGGGGGAACGAAAGCGATACCTATTAATGTTCGAGTGATCGCTGCGACGCATGTGAATTTAGAAAAAGCTATTTTAGAAGGGAAGTTCAGAGAGGACTTATATTATCGTTTAAATAAAATCCCGATTCAAATTCCTTCCCTTCGTCAGCGTAAAGGAGATATACCAGCGATTGCAGAAAGGTTAATTCAAAAAATTAATCAAGATTATGGTCGTAATGTAGAAGGACTCACCGATTCAGCCGTTTCGTATTTACAATCATATGAATGGCCAGGGAATGTTAGGGAACTTGAAAATATTTTAGGACGAGCTATTATCTTTATGAATTATAACGAGATATATATTGATGTACATCATTTACCGCCTTTACATAAAGAAGAACAAGTAGAGACGAAACAAAATAATTTATTACCTGAATTAGAAGAGAAGGCCCTTGAACACCTAGTGACAGAATTTGAGGGGAATATTATCCGTGAATATTTAGAGAAATTTGATGGGAACAAAACGAAGACTGCAAAAGCGTTAGGAATTTCAGTTCGAAACTTATATTACAAGCTAGAAAAGTATGACTGCGCAAAAAATAGCATGCAATAAATTGCGTACCGTGCAATTTATTGCGTGGTATACAAAAAGCGACAAAACGAGACAGAATATTTCGTTGTTTTCCAAAGTATTGATTTTACTGCATTTTGAATGCGTTTTCATTATTGGTAAGACCACTTTTGAAAGTTGGCACGGTATTTGCTTAATGAATAGACGAGGGACGACGGAAAGGGTTGATTACAAAATATGAAGTTAGAACACTTAATTGATCAAGCAGCAGGACAGCCTAAAAAAACTGTGGCTGTAGCAGTAGCTGAAGATCATGAAGTAATTGAAGCTGTAGCGAAAGCAATCAAGTTACAGCTAGCTCAATTTCGTCTATATGGAAATCAAGATAAAATAATAGGGATGCTACAAGAGCATGGGCTACAAACTTCAGAACATATTGAAGTGATTGCAGCAGCGTCAAGTGCTGAGGCTGCAGAACTTTCTGTTAAATCTGTAAGCAATGGCGAAGCAGATGTGCTAATGAAGGGGAACATCCCAACAGCAAATATTTTGAAAGCTGTATTAAATAAAGAGTGGGGACTTCGTAAGGGCAGCGTGCTTTCACATGTTGCAGCGTTTGAAGTTCCAAATTACGATCGTCTTATTTTTGTTACAGACGCAGCGATGAACATTGCACCTGATGTAACACAAAAAGCTGCTATTATACAAAATACTGTAGAAGTTGCCCAGGCAATAGGAATTGATTTGCCAAAGGTAGCGCCAATTGCAGCGGTAGAGGTTGTTAATCCTGCGATGCAAGCGACAATTGATGCAGCGATGTTAACTCAAATGAATCGCCGCGGACAAATTAAAAATTGTGTCGTTGATGGACCACTTGCTTTAGATAATGCAGTATCACAAATTGCAGCAGAACATAAAGGCATAGTAAGTGATGTAGCAGGTAAGGCAGACATTTTACTCGTCCCAACGATTGAAGCTGGAAATGTGCTATATAAATCACTCGTCTATTTTGCAAATGCAAAGGTAGGAGCGATGATTGCTGGCGCTAAAGCACCGATTGTTTTAACATCACGTGCTGATTCAGCAGAAACAAAAGTATATTCATTAGCATTGGCAGTTGCGACTGCTTCAAAATAAACCAAATAGGGTAAAACAATTAGGGGGAAACGACAATGACATTAGAAATCTTCGAATACTTAGAAAAATATGATTATGAGCAAGTGGTATTTTGTCAAGATAAAGAATCTGGTTTAAAAGCAATCATTGCAATCCATGATACAACACTTGGACCAGCTCTTGGTGGAACAAGAATGTGGACATATGATTCTGAAGAAGCGGCGATTGAAGATGCATTGCGTCTTGCAAAAGGGATGACATACAAAAATGCAGCAGCTGGTTTAAACTTAGGTGGTGCAAAAACAGTAATTATCGGTGATCCACGTAAAGATAAAAGCGAAGCGATGTTCCGTGCATTAGGACGCTACATTCAAGGACTAAACGGACGTTACATTACAGCTGAAGATGTTGGTACAACAGTAGATGATATGGATATTATCCATGAGGAAACTGATTTTGTAACAGGGATTTCACCATCATTCGGTTCTTCTGGTAACCCATCTCCAGTAACTGCATACGGTGTTTACCGTGGTATGAAAGCAGCTGCAAAAGAAGCATTTGGTACAGATAACCTAGAAGGAAGAGTAATTTCTATTCAAGGTGTTGGTAATGTAGCATATCACCTATGCAAACATTTACACGCTGAAGGAGCAAAATTAATCGTTACAGATATTAATAAAGAAGCTGTACAACGTGCAGTAGAAGAATTCGGTGCAACAGCAGTTGAGCCAAATGAAATTTACGGTGTTGAATGTGATATTTACGCACCATGTGCATTAGGCGCAACAGTTAATGATGAAACTATTCCACAACTTAAAGCAAAAGTAATCGCAGGTTCTGCAAATAACCAATTAAAAGAAGATCGTCACGGCGACCTTATTCATGAAATGGGTATTGTATACGCACCAGACTATGTTATTAATGCAGGTGGCGTAATTAACGTAGCAGACGAATTATATGGATACAATAGAGAACGTGCATTAAAACGTGTTGAGTCTATTTATGACACAATTGCAAAAGTAATCGAAATTTCAAAACGCGATGGCATAGCAACTTATGTAGCAGCAGATCGTCTAGCTGAAGAGCGCATTGCAAGCTTGAAAAACACTCGTAGCACATATTTACGCAACGGTCACGACATTATTAGCCGTCGCTAATCATTCATATGAAACTTTTACGAAAGGTGTGGTTACCTCTTATGAGGTTTCCACTTCCTTTTAAATTTATTAGTGGAGGTAGCAACATTGTCCTTAAATCGAATTCTTGTTATTAATCCGGGTAGTACATCCACAAAAATTGGTGTTTTTGATAATGAAAGACCCGTTTTAGAAGAAACAATTCGTCATGATGAAGAACAAATCGGAAAATATAAGCGAATTATCGATCAATATGAGTTTCGAAAGGAAACAATTTTAGAAGTTCTACATTCTCACGGTATTAACATTTCAAAATTGAACGCTGTTTGTGGTCGTGGTGGATTACTTCGTCCAATCGAAGGTGGCACGTACACAGTAAACGATGCAATGTTAGAAGATTTAAAAAATGGATTTAGCGGTCATCACGCTTCAAATCTCGGAGGCATTCTAGCTTATGAAATCGCTTCTGGATTAAATATTCCTGCATTCATTGTGGATCCTGTCGTTGTAGATGAAATGGAACCGATTGCTCGTATTAGCGGTATTGCCGGTATGGAACGTAAAAGTATTTTCCATGCATTAAACCAAAAAGCGGTTGCTCGTAAAGTAGCAGATGAATTAAATCACAAATATGAGGATTTAAATTTATTAGTTACACATATGGGCGGTGGTATTACAGTTGGTGCTCATAAAAAAGGAAAAGTTATCGATGTTAATAATGGCTTAAACGGAGAAGGACCATTTAGTCCAGAGCGTGCTGGTACAGTACCAGTAGGACAATTAGTTGAAATGTGTTTTTCTGGTGAGTATTACCGAGACGAAATGGTTAAAAAACTTGTCGGACAAGGTGGACTTGTAAGTCTTATCGGTACAAACGATGCAATTAAAGTAGAACAAATGGTTGAAAAAGGTGATCCTGAAGCAACTCTTATTTATAAAGCAATGGCGTATCAAGTTGCAAAAGAGATTGGCGGAGCTAGTGCTGTACTTCACGGGAAAATCGATGCAATCGTATTAACTGGTGGACTTGCGTACAGTAAAATTCTTGTTGATGAAATAAAAGAACGTGTTCACTGGATTGCAGATGTTATCGTACATCCAGGAGAAGATGAATTACAAGCGTTAGCAGAAGGAGCACTTCGTGTATTACGTGAAGAAGAAGCTCCAAAAGAATATATTGTACGAGAAAAACAAACAGTAGCTAGGGGTTGAGATAATGGCAAGAGAATATGATTTAGTCATCGTTGGCGGCGGTACTGGTGGATATGTTGCTGCTATTCGTGCATCACAACTAGGGTTAAAAACTGCACTTGTTGAAAAAGAAAATCTTGGTGGTACTTGTTTACACAAAGGATGTATTCCTAGTAAAGCTCTTTTACGTAGTGCGGAAGTATACGCAACTGCTAAAAAAGGAGAAGAGTTCGGAGTTATTGCAAGTAATGTAGAACTAAACTTTGCTAAAGTACAAGAGCGTAAAGAGAAGATTGTAACGCAGCTTCATAAAGGCGTTCAGCATTTAATGAAACAAGGTAAAATTGATGTGTTTGAAGGTATTGGCCGTATTCTTGGCCCATCTATTTTCTCTCCAATGCCAGGTACAATTTCAGTTGAACTTGCAAGTGGAGAAGAGAATGAAATGTTAATTCCAAAAAATGTACTTGTTGCAACAGGTTCTCGTCCAAATTCATTACCAGGATTAGAGTTAGACGGAGAGTATGTAATGTCTTCGGATCATGCCCTAAAAATGGAAACGCTTCCTAGCTCAATCATTATCGTTGGTGGCGGTGTAATTGGTATTGAGTGGGCATCTATGCTTGCTGACTTCGGTGTAGAAGTTACTGTATTAGAATATGCGAAAAACATATTACCACTAGAAGATAATGACGTTTCAAAAGAAATGCAACGTCTATTCAAGAAAAAAGGTATTAAAGTGGTAACTGGTGCAAAAGTATTACCAGAAACATTGGTAAAAGATAATGGAGTAACAATTCAAGCTGAACATAACGGTGAGAACAAAGCATTTAAAGCAGAAAAAATGCTTGTATCTGTAGGAAGACAAGCGAATACGCAAAATATGGGCTTAGAGAACACAGATATTGTTGTGGAAAAAGGATACATTCAAACAAATGAGTTTTATCAAACGAAGGAATCTCATATTTACGCAATTGGAGATGTAATCGGTGGCTTGCAACTTGCTCACGTTGCTTCTCATGAAGGAATTGTTGCAGTAGAACATATCGCTGGTAAAGAAGTTACACCAATTGATTATTCTATGGTATCAAAATGCGTATATAGTAGTCCAGAAGTTGCTTCTGTCGGCTTAACAGAACAAGAAGCAAAAGAAAAAGGCTATAAGTTAAAAGTCGGTAAGTTCTCATTCCGTGCAATCGGAAAGGCACTTGTATACGGAGAATCAGACGGTTTTGTAAAACTTGTAGTTGATGAAGAAACAAATGACATTCTCGGTGTTCATATGATCGGACCACATGTAACAGATATGATTTCTGAAGCTGGTCTTGCAAGAGTACTTGATGCAACACCTTGGGAAGTAGCACATACAATTCATCCGCATCCATCATTATCTGAGGCGATTGGTGAAGCTGCACTTGCTGTAGATGGAAGAGCGTTACACGCATAAAAATGTGGATTTAGGAGGTTATGAAAAATGGCAGAAGTAAAAGAAAAGCGCCATGAAGAGCTTGGCTTAAGTGATGAGCAAGTATTAGAAATGTTCCGTACGATGTTACTTGCACGTAAAATTGACGAACGTATGTGGTTATTAAACCGTGCAGGTAAAATTCCATTCGTAATTTCTTGTCAAGGACAAGAGGCTGCACAAGTTGGAGCGGCGTTCGCTCTTGATAGAGAGAAAGATTATGCATTACCATACTACCGTGATATGGGTGTTGTACTAGCGTTTGGTATGACAGCTAAAGAGCTTATGTTGTCTGCTTTCGCAAAAGCTGGAGATCCAAACTCTGGTGGTCGTCAAATGCCTGGTCACTTCGGTCAAAAGAAAAATCGTATTGTTACAGGATCATCACCAGTAACAACGCAAGTACCACATGCAGTTGGTATTGCACTAGCTGGAAAAATGGAGAAGAAAGATTTAGTAACGTTCGTTACATTCGGAGAAGGCTCTTCAAACCAAGGTGACTTCCATGAAGGGGCAAACTTTGCTGGTGTACACAAACTACCTGTTATTTTCATGTGTGAAAATAACAAATATGCAATCTCTATTCCAGTTGAAAAACAATTAGCATGTAAAAACGTATCAGATCGTGCAATTGGTTACGGTATGCCTGGATATACAATAGACGGAAACGATCCGCTTGCAGTATATAAAGCTGTAAAAGAAGCAGCAGACCGCGGTCGTCGTGGTGAAGGTCCGACTTTAATTGAAGCAGTATCATATCGTTTAACAGCACATTCTAGTGACGACGATGATCGTGTTTATCGTGATAAAGAAGAGGTAGAAGAAGCGAAGAAAAAAGATTCAATTATAACATTTGCAGCTTATTTAAAAGAAGTTGGTGTGTTAACTGAGGAATTTGAAAAACAAATGCTAGACGAAATTATGCATATCGTAAATGAAGCAACAGAATATGCAGAAAATGCTCCGTATGCAGCACCTGAAGATGCATTGAAGCACGTATACGCAGAATAGGGGGGAACGTTTCATGGCTGTAATGTCTTATATTGATGCTATTACATTAGCAATGCGCGAAGAAATGGAACGCGATGAGAAAGTATTCGTTTTAGGAGAAGATGTTGGTAAAAAAGGTGGCGTGTTTAAAGCGACACACGGTTTGTATGATCAATTTGGTGAAGATCGTGCGCTTGATGCACCGCTTGCAGAATCTGCAATTGCTGGGGTAGCAATTGGTGCGGCAATGTATGGTATGCGTCCAATCGCTGAAATGCAGTTTGCTGATTTCATCATGCCAGCAGTAAACCAAATTGTTTCTGAGGCAGCAAAAATTCGTTATCGTTCTAACAACGATTGGACTTGTCCAGTTACAATTCGTGCGCCATTCGGCGGGGGTGTTCACGGTGCATTGTATCATTCACAATCTGTAGAAGCGATGTTTGCAAACCAACCAGGTTTAAAAATTGTTATCCCTTCTACACCATATGATGCAAAAGGCTTATTAAAAGCTGCAATTCGTGATGAAGATCCAGTATTATTCTTTGAGCATAAGCGTGCATATCGCTTAATTAAAGGTGAAGTGCCAGAAGATGACTATGTATTACCAATCGGAAAAGCAGATGTAAAACGCGAAGGTGATGATATTACTGTTATCACTTACGGATTATGTGTTCACTTTGCTCTTCAAGCAGCTGAGAAGTTAGCACAAGATGGAATCTCTGCACACATTCTTGATTTAAGAACGGTATATCCGTTAGATAAAGAAGCGATTATTGAAGCGGCTTCTAAAACAGGTAAAGTTCTTCTTGTAACAGAAGACAATAAAGAAGGAAGTATTATAAGTGAAGTGGCAGCTATTATCGCTGAAAATTGCCTGTTTGATTTAGATGCACCAATTGCACGTCTTGCAGGCCCAGACGTTCCAGCAATGCCATATGCACCAACAATGGAAAAATTCTTTATGGTAAATCCAGATAAAGTTGAAAAAGCAATGCGTGAACTTGCGGAATTTTAATCGGGGGGACTATACATGGCTGTAGAAAATATCACAATGCCTCAGCTCGGGGAGAGCGTTACAGAGGGTACAATTAGTAAATGGCTCGTTAATGTTGGCGATCACGTAAACAAGTATGATCCGCTTGCAGAAGTAATGACTGATAAAGTAAATGCTGAAGTGCCATCTTCTTTCACTGGTATTGTGAAAGAATTAATCGCTGGTGAAGGTGAGACGTTAGCTGTAGGTGAAGTTGTTTGTGTCATTCAAGTAGAAGGCGCAGATGAAGTAGCAGCGACAGCTGTTGAGGAAAAAACAAAAGAAGAACCAAAGGCAGAAGTAGCTACGCCTGAAAAAGCACCGAAAGCAAAACAACCAACTGATGGAAAACCACGTTTTTCACCAGCTGTTTTAAAACTTGCGGGTGAGCATAATGTTGATTTAGATTTAGTAGAAGGTACGGGAGCAAATGGCCGTATCACTCGTAAAGATATTTTAAAGCTAGTGGAATCTGGAAATATTCCGCAAGCAGGTGCGAAGAAAGAGGAAGCGGTAGCAGCAGTAGTAGAAGCACGTCCAGAAGCAGCGCCAGTAGCACAAAAAGTAGAAGCTGCAAAACCAGTTTCTGTACCAACAATGCCTGGCGATATCGAAATTCCAATAACAGGTGTGCGTAAAGCAATTGCAGCAAATATGTTACGCAGTAAACATGAGGCACCTCATGCTTGGATGATGATTGAAGTAGATGTGACAAACCTTGTATCATACCGTAACTCAATTAAAGGCGATTTCAAAAAGCGTGAAGGCTTTAACTTAACGTTCTTTGCTTTCTTTGTAAAAGCAGTAGCACAAGCGTTAAAAGAATATCCTCAAATTAACTCAATGTGGGCTGGCGATAAAATCGTTCAGAAGAAGGACATTAACCTTTCTATCGCTGTTGCAACAGAGGAAGAACTATTTGTACCAGTAATTAAGCACGCGGACGAAAAAACGATTAAAGGCATCGCTCGTGAAATTACAGAGCTTGCAGGAAAAGTACGTACGAAATCGTTAAAAGCGGACGAAATGCAAGGCGGAACATTTACAATTAATAACACAGGATCATTCGGTTCTGTTCAATCTATGGGTATTATTAATTACCCACAAGCGGCTATTTTACAAGTTGAATCAATTGTAAAACGCCCAGTAATTATGGATAATGGTATGTTCGGTGCTCGCGACATGGTTAACTTATGTTTATCACTTGATCACCGTGTACTAGATGGCTTAATTTGTGGTAAGTTCTTAGGACGTGTAAAAGAAATTTTAGAAAATACGTCAGAAAACAATACATCTGTATATTAATAAAAAGCTCGCTTATGCGAGCTTTTTATCATCTTATTTCTTCATCTGCATCCTACTATATGTACAAAACTTTTCCCAGTAATCTTACAATGAACGATTATGTATTAGGAATTTACGAAAATACATTGCTGATATATGGTATATAGATATAAAATAAGAAAAGAATAATTTTTTTGGCAAATCTTACTGATGAAACTGTAGTATAATATATTGTATTGTATGAAAAAGAGAGTTATTCTATATAAGTGTTTTATAGATAATGTGTAATCAGTCGTCAAAACATGAAGAATGTTGACTCCTGGTTTTTTATTTTGCTGTAACAATGTTTCAGGAGGATGTCATGAAAAGAAGTACCGAGTTTCTAAAAAGTTTAGATGTAAAATTAATTTTAATTTTGTGTGCATTTTGTGTTATAAGTATAACTGCTATATATAGCAGTCAGCAAACCGGACAGTATGGAGATGCAAACTTTGCTATGAAGCAGGGAGTTAACTACATAATTGGGGTTGTATTGTTACTTCTTGTTGCTAGCATCGACTTAGATCAGTTGCAAAAATTGTCTTGGCCGCTTTATATTGCTGGGTTTGCTTCACTTATTCTTTTGAAAGTATTACCACCATCAGGTTTCACACCTGAAAAGTTAGGGGCAAAAAGGTGGTTCGTTTTTCCAGTACTTGGACAAATTCAGCCATCCGAGTTTTTCAAAATCGCATTGCTTCTTGTAGTAGCAAGTATAGCAGTGAAGCATAATGCACAGTATATGGCAAGGACATTCCAAACGGATTTAAAATTAGTAGGTAAAATTATGCTAGTATCCCTCCCGCCTATGGCCGTTGTATATAGCCAACCGGATACAGGTATGGTGTTCTTATATGCAGCAGCTATCGCATGTATTTTATTTATGTCAGGAATTCAAAAGAAATTAATTGCGTTATGTACAGTCATTCCGGTGACCATATTGTCTACATTAATATTTATATTTGTAAAATATCCAGATTTCTTCTTTAATAAATTAGTTACTTTGTTAAAACCTCACCAACAATCACGTATTATAGGTTGGCTAAATCCATTTGAGAATGCAAATGAAGGCTATCAAACACAGCAATCGATTTTAGCTGTAGGTAGTGGAGGTATGGAAGGGAAAGGATTCGGCGAAGGGAACGTCTATATTCCAGAGAAACACACTGACTTTATTTTCGCTACAATTGCCGAAGAAGGTGGATTTATAGTAGCGGCGTTAGTTGTATTCTTGTTCCTATTACTACTATATCGAACAATTATTATCGGTTATTCTGCTGATAATTTATTTGGTACATTATTATGTGCTGGATCAATAGGAATACTAACGGTTCAAATATTCCAAAACATCGGTATGATCGTTGGATTAATGCCTGTAAAAGGTATCGCATTACCTTTCTTATCATATGGGGGAAGTTCCTTATTTTCGAATATGATTATGATGGGGCTCATATTATCGGTACGGAAAACGTATAAAAAATATATGTTTTCAGTTAAGTAAAAAAGCTAGTTCGTGTAAAAACGAACTAGCTTTTTTACATATATGCCCTTAAACGTTGCAAACTAAGACAGAATAGCAGTTTGAGACGGGTAAGGAGTGCAAAGTGATGCATATGCATATTTTTGAAGGAGCACGGCATCTATCTAATAGTGAATGGGTTATTCGAGCTATCATAGCATACATATTTTTAATATTAGTTGCGAAAGCGATGGGACAAAGGTCCATCGCACAACTTCGTTTTTTAGATGTCGTATTAGTATTATTGCTTGGTGGGAATATTTCTAACGCATTATCTGATGAAAAAGTGGGGTTACTCGGCTCGATGATTACAACGTTCATACTCGTTGTACTTCACATTATAAGCTCAGTCTTAATGTTGAAATGGGATAGATGGAGACGCTTTTTAGAGCCAGCACCTATTATTCTTATACATAATGGTTCCATTGATTTTAGCAATTTGAAAAAAGCGAGAATTACGGTGGAATATTTATTTTCGGAACTTCGTATGCGAAATGTGAGCGATATTCAAACGATTAAATTAGCATTGTGGGAAGCGAATGGTGTTGTTTCTATATTTCAGTATCCAGAATATGAAGCAGTTTCGCGGCTTGATCTGAAAGTGGCGGGAAGAAGATCTCCAGTTTCTTTTGTATTAGTAAAGGATGGGAGGGTTCAGCAAGATGTTCTAGCTTTAGTAGGAAAAACAGAAGAGTGGGCGAGAGAATTTCTAGAGAAGAGTGCAGAAGTCGAATCCATTATGTTAGCTACAGTAGATGAAGCGCATAAAATAAATGTTTTGTTAAAAAAATGAAAAATAGACGCATTTTGTCGTTTCATACATATGATACAATAGTGTGGACAACGAAAAAATGGGAGGTGTTTCCATGGGATATGTAGAGGAATTACGAAAAGTAGTTGGTCATCGCCCTTTAATTTTAGTTGGTGCTGTTGTACTCGTTATAAATGAAAGTGGATATGTATTATTACAGCAAAGAACAGAGCCTTACGGAAAATGGGGGTTGCCTGGCGGGCTAATGGAGCTTGGTGAATCACCAGAAGAAACAGCTTACCGTGAAGTATATGAAGAGACAGGAATAGAAGTAAAGAACCTCCGATTAATCAATGTATTTTCTGGAGCGAACTATTTTTCAAAATTAACAAACGGTGATGAGTTTCAATCCGTAACGACAGCCTATTATACCGATGAATACGAAGGGAATTTTGTTATGAATAAAGAAGAAGCGGTTCAGCTTACATTCTTCCCGGTAACAGAGCTACCTGATTATATTGTAGGATCGCATAAAAAAATGATTGTTGAATATATGAAAATTATGGAAAAGTGACAAAAAGGTGTTAGATCAGGGCTCTAACACCTTTTCTATGCCTAAATACAAGTAAACTTACTTGTATTTCATAAACATTAACTGGTAAGATACAAATAGGTAGAATTAGAGGAGGGAAAAGATTGATTAACTTTAACTTTTTTATGAATGATGTTGTCCGTCAAGCGCGTGAAGAGATTGTCTCTGCGGGATATACAGAATTGACGACACCAGAAGCAGTCGAAGAAGCATTTAAAAGAAATGGTACAACACTTGTAATGGTAAACTCTGTATGTGGTTGTGCAGGTGGCATTGCTCGTCCTGCTGCTGCACATTCCGTACATTATGATAAACGCCCTAACCACCTTGTAACGGTATTTGCGGGTCAAGATAAAGAAGCAACAGCAAGAGCTCGTGAATATTTTGAAGGATATCCACCTTCATCTCCATCATTTGCGTTATTGAAAGATGGAAAAATTGTAACGATGGTAGAACGTCATGAAATTGAAGGTCATGAACCAATGCAAGTAATTGCAAAACTACAATCTTATTTCGAAGATAATTGCGAAGAACTATAAGGAAGAGAAAAAGGCGGTACGTTCACGATCAAGTGGGTGTACCGCCTTTTTTATTTAGTTTTTAAAATAATTAAATATGCAGGAAGTTTTTATTTTATGCATATTTTTATGCATTAACAACAGCTTTAATGCTGTTTTTGTATTTATTTTTATTTTAAATATTGCATAAAAATGAAAGTGCTGATACAATACAAACATCGAATAAATATTCTATTAAACTTTTAAATATACATTATTAGGGGGAAGAAAGATGAAGAAGTTATTATCAATATCATTTGCACTTATTTTAATTGTAAGTATGTTCAGTGCTTGTAGTAATGGGGAAGAAAAGGCGAATGGCGAAAATAAAAAAGTACTCGTTATGGGGACTTCGGCAGACTATAAACCGTATGAATACGTGGAAGCTTCAAAAAGTGATGAAATTATCGGCTTTGATGTTGATATTGCCAAATATATCGGAAAAGAACTTGGGTACGAAGTGAAAGTGAAAGACATGGATTTCGGCGGATTATTAGCATCTCTTAATTCAGGAAAAGTTGATTTCGTTATGGCAGGTATGACGCCAACTGCAGAGCGTAAAAATAATGCTGATTTCACAGATATTTATTTTGTTGCTAAAAATATGATCGTTTCAAAAAACGGCTCTAATATTAAATCGTTAGAAGATTTAAAAGGGAAAAAAGTAGGGGTACAAACAGGGTCAATTCAAGAAGAAAAGGCAAAAGAATTTCAGAAACAAGTCGATTTCAAAGCTGAGGGACGTGACCGTATACCAGAAATCGTACAAGAAATTAAAGCTGGTCGTTTTGACGCTGCAATTATAGAAGACACAGTTGCAAAAAATTATTTAGAAAAAATGAAAGAACTACAAGGAATTGAAATTCAAGAAGCACCAGAAGAAGTAGGTGCAGCAATTGCTCTTCCGAAAAATAGTGATAAAACAGAAGAATTTAATAAAGTAATTAAGAAAATGCAAGAAAATGGAGAAATGGATAAATTAGTGAAGAAATGGTTTGGCAGCGGAAAATAAGCTGCCTTTCACTTTTCTGTGAGGGGAATGAAAAGGATGAATCTAGATTTTTCGGCAATTACGCCTTCAATACCATATATATTAAAGGGATTAGAAGTTACATTGAAAATTGTAGCTACATCAGCTGTGGTAGGATTTATTTTAGGAACGTTATTAGCACTTTGCAAAATTGCTAGAATACGAGTATTAAATATTGCAGCAGATATTTATACGTCAATATTTCGTGGCACACCGCTAGTATTACAATTAATGATTATTTATTTCGGTGTTCCGCAAATGATGGGTTATGAGATACCAGCCTTTTTAGCAGCTGTACTTGCATTTAGCTTAAATTCAGGTGCATATATGTCAGAAGTAATTCGTGCCGGCATTCAAGCAGTCGATAAAGGACAAACAGAAGCAGCAATGGCTTTAGGTATTCCGTACAGTAAAATGATGAGAAATATTATTTTTCCTCAAGCTTTAAAAAATATATTACCAGCACTTGTGAATGAGTTTGCGACACTTACGAAAGAGTCGGCTGTAGTAACCGTAATAGGAGCGACTGATTTAATGCGCCGTGCTTATATTGTAGGTGGTGAAACATTTAAATATCTTGAGCCATTACTTTTTGTTGGACTTATTTATTATATATTAGTAATTATTCTTACATTAGTTGGGAAAGCGATTGAAGGGAGAATGAAGAAAAGTGATTAAAATTGACAACCTTCATAAATCATTTGGGAAAAATGAAGTATTAAAAGGAATTACAACAACGATTGAGAAAGGAGAGGTTGTTGCAATTATTGGACCGTCTGGATCTGGAAAGTCAACGTTTTTACGCTGTATGAATGTATTAGAAGCGCCGACAGATGGTCACATTTGGATTGGAACGGAAGAAGTAACGAATCCGAAAACAAATATTATGCACGTTCGTGAAAATGTCGGAATGGTATTTCAACATTTTCACTTATTCCCTCATATGACTGTATTAGAAAATATTACGTATGCTCCTATCAATGTAAAAGAAGTAACGAAGCAAGAAGCTGAAAAAAAAGCTGAGAAACTTCTAGAAAAAGTGGGGTTATTAGATAAGAAAGATGCATATCCAAATCGTCTTTCAGGAGGACAAAAGCAACGTGTAGCAATTGCAAGAGCGTTAGCGATGGAACCGGAAGTTATGTTATTTGATGAACCTACCTCTGCGCTAGATCCAGAAATGGTGAAAGAAGTGTTAGAAGTTATGAAATCATTAGTTACGACAGGAATGACGATGGCAATCGTTACACATGAAATGGGATTTGCAAAAGAAGTAGCAGACCGTGTTCTCTTTTTAGATGGTGGAAAGCTCGTAGAAGATAGTAATCCGGAAGAGTTTTTTACAGCACCAAAAAGTGACCGTGCAAAAGAATTTTTGCAAAAGATATTGTAATATGTGAAGGGTACGTGAATAATAGGTAGAAAAGGATGACATTGCGTCATCCTTTTTTTATACTATTTTTAAATACATTTATACATATAGGAGTAATGATATGTTTAAAATTGGATATAGAACAGTGAAAACAGCGCTTGGAACGGGAGCGGCAGTTTTTATTGCTCAGTTATTAGGATTAGAATTTTATAGTTCAGCTGGTATTTTAGTCATTTTATGTGTGCAAAATACGAAACGAAAATCCGTTCAAGTATCGTTGCACCGTTTTTTAGCTTGTGTATTATCAATGGTATTTGCGTTTTGTATTTTTGAAACGATTGGTTATACACCACTTGCGATTAGCGTATTACTGCTTACCTTTATTCCAACTGCAGTTATGTGCAAAATTCAAGAAGGGATTGTCACGAGTTCGGTTATCGTTATGCATCTGTATTCATTAAAGCAAATTACATGGTCTATAGTTGGTAATGAAATTGCTATATTAACGATTGGAATTAGTGTCGCTTTATTAGTAAACATGTACATGCCAAGCAGTGAGAATAAACTGAAAGAGTATCAAGGAAAAATAGAAGAGCATTTCAGAACGATTTTGTTTGAAATGGTCGTTTATTTACGGAATCGAGATAGTAATTGGAGTGGGGCCGAATTAATTGAAACAGAAATGATGCTGAAAGAAGCGAAAGATTTATCATTTAAAAAACTTGAGAATGAATTTATGCGTGAAGATGACTATTATTATCGGTATTTTGATATGCGTATGCAACAATTTGAAATTTTGGAGCGCATGATACCATTAGCTGCATCACTATCTTGGACGTATGAACAAGCTGATATGATTGCAGACGTAATTGAAAATATAGGGAATTCTATTCGACCTGAAAGTACAGGGGTCATTTCGTTAAGACAACTTCAAGAAATGCGAGAAGTATTTAGAGAAATGCCTTTACCAGTCTCGCGAGAAGAATTTGAAATACGTGCAAAACTTGTTCAACTTGTTTATGAGATGGAGCAATATTTACTCATTAAAAGTCGTTTTAAGGGAAAGGATAATATAAAAGAACTTATTTAGAAGGTAGGAACTATATATGCCGTATCTTCTTTCTTTATTATTATGTCTTTCTCTATCACCGATCTGGCCTCTTGGTGATAACCCACGTGCTGGAGATCCTTTTATAATTGTAAATAAAGCAACGAATAAACTAGCTTATATCGATGATGGGAAGATCCAAAAGGTTTTTCCAGTAGCGACAGGGAAAACAAATGAATTAACCCCAGAAGGAACCTTTGACATTGTATTGAAGGCGAAGGATCCCTATTATATTGCGAAGGATATTCCTGGGGGCTCTCCCAAAAATCCACTTGGATCGAGATGGATGGGATTTAATGCAAGAGGAACGGATGGAAGTAAGTATGGGATACACGGGACAAACCAACCTAGTTCAATTGGAAAATATATTTCGCAAGGATGTATAAGAATGAAGAAACATGATGTGGAATATTTGTTTGATCGTATTCCAATTGGAACGAAAGTATCGATTGTGAAATCGAAAAAAACATTTCAGCAATTGGCGAAGGAAAAAGGGGCCATAGTATTTGGAAAAGTCAACGAAACGGTTGGCTTTTTCTTTTATTATAAGTTGTCTTGACATGTGTACATAACCATGCGTTAATGAGAATATATAAAGATAATTGAGTAAAGGGGTTGCTCATATGTATTTAAATCCAAAAATTTCTTACATGCAGTTTTGTGTTGGTTTTCTATTTGTTATTACATTCATATTGGCAACTTTTAATATATGTTCTTACGTTGTAGCGATTGTATTTATGGCATTACTCAATCTTACTTTTGTTATTGGGGCATTTCAGCAGAAACAATATACAAGTTTTGTAATAGCACTTGTAATGGCCTTTTCCTTTAGCATTGTAGCAATTGTAATATATATAAAATAAAATGTTCATTACAAGATAGACTATCTCGATTTCGAGATGGTCTATTTTGTATGTGTAAGCAGTAAAAAAAGGACGAGTGAATCGTCCTTTTTACCAAAACATACTTGCGCCAGTAAGTAATGTTGTTACAAGCATAGAAATTAGCATTATATAAACCATAATTTTTTGAGCTTTTTTATGCATCGTTAAACCTCCTTGCAAATCAGTACAATTTCATTGTAACGAGAAATGAAATTGTGGACAAGGGGAGAGAAAGGACAAAATTCGGGAAGGGGGTGCAAAATATTACAGGAAATTTGAGCATACGTAGAGAATATGTTAAAAGATAGATTATTAATTTTTTGTTATGCAAGCTGAAGAATGGAGATACAATGATGAAAATATACGAAACAGATCGTTTACATTTAAGAGAAATTGATGAGTCGTATGCGGAAAAAGTTCTTCAATATTACGACAAAAATCGTGAATTTTTAAAAGCGTGGGAAGAGTATAGACCGGAGGGGTTTTTCACGTTAGATTATCAAAAGAAAAAGTTACAAAAGGATAGAAAAGAGTTCGCGGAAGGCAAGATTATCAGGCTTTGGATTTTTAAAAAGGGTGATGATACAAAAATTATTGGATGTATTTCATTTAATCTAATTGTTCGCGGAATTTATCAATCTTGTGTACTTGGTTATAAATTAGATAAGGAAGAATTGAATAAAGGTTACACAACAGAAGCGCTTAGAAAAGCAATTCAAGTTACCTTTGAAGAATTTCATTTACATCGTATAGAAGCACCAATTATGCCACGAAATTTAGCATCTATACAAGTAGTGACGAAGATAGGATTTCAATATGAAGGTGTATCTCGAAAAATGCTAATGGTAAATGGCATCTGGGAAGATCATATGCGCTGGGTATTGTTAAACGAGTAATAGAAGGCAGATGGGTATCTAGATGTGTTAACCATCTGTTTTTTGTCTTGTATTTCGAAACTTTTGCGGAATTCTGTTATAATTAATGTTGTTACATACATAATGGTAGTGCAGGAGGCGCAGTCTTATGATTAATCAAGAACGTTTAGTAAATGAATTTATGGAGTTAGTACAAGTAGATTCTGAAACGAAATTTGAAGCAGAAATTTGCAAAGTGTTAACAGAGAAATTTACTGCTTTAGGTGTAGAAGTATTTGAGGATGACACGATGGGTGTGACTGGTCATGGTGCAGGTAACTTAATTTGTACTTTACCAGCAACAAAAGACGGTGTTGATACAATTTATTTCACTTCTCATATGGATACAGTAGTTCCTGGTAATGGAATTAAGCCTTCTATTAAAGATGGATATATCGTATCAGATGGTACTACAATTTTAGGAGCCGATGACAAAGCTGGATTAGCATCTATGTTTGAAGCAATTCGTGTCTTAAAAGAGAAAAACATTCCTCATGGTAAAATTGAATTTATTATTACAGTTGGAGAAGAATCTGGTCTTATTGGCGCAAAAGCGTTAGATCGCGAGCGCATTACAGCAAAATATGGTTATGCATTAGATAGTGATGGAAAAGTTGGTGAAATTGTAGTTGCAGCGCCAACACAAGCGAAAGTGAATGCGATTATTCGCGGGAAAACAGCTCATGCTGGCGTAGCACCAGAAAAAGGTGTATCTGCAATTACTATCGCAGCAAAAGCAATCGCAAAGATGCCACTTGGTCGTATCGATTCTGAAACAACTGCAAATATTGGACGTTTTGAAGGTGGTACACAAACAAATATCGTTTGCGATCATGTTCAAATCTTTGCAGAAGCTCGTTCTTTAATAAATGAGAAAATGGAAGCACAAGTTGCAAAAATGAAAGAAGCATTTGAAACAACTGCAAAAGAAATGGGTGGTCATGCAGACGTTGAAGTAAACGTTATGTATCCAGGATTTAAGTTTGCTGCTGGCGATCACGTTGTAGAAGTTGCGAAACGTGCAGCTGAAAACATTGGTCGTACGCCTTCTCTTCACCAAAGTGGTGGCGGAAGTGATGCGAACGTAATCGCAGGACATGGTATCCCAACAGTTAACTTAGCAGTTGGTTATGAAGAAATTCATACAACAAATGAAAAAATTCCTGTTGAAGAATTAGCGAAAACAGCAGAATTAGTTGTAGCTATTATCGAAGAAGTAGCGAAGTAAGTAATAAAGTCAAAAAGACGTGTGAACCAATTATGGTTTACACGTCTTTTTTTATTTTGATTCAATTGCTTTCACAAGGCGGATAAGCCAATATAAGAAGACCCACGGAAGTACATAAGTTGTTGCAAAACGTATGAAATGAGAGAAGATTCCTAAAGCGTAAATGTTAATGTTAAAAAGGGGAAGTAACAAATAATTAATCGCAAGGATTACTATAATAATAATAAATACATAATTGAGTTTATTATGTTGTTTCATAACGATTCACCTCCTTTACAATAATATCCATTTGTTACGTACAGTATAGCAAAAAATAGATAGAGAAAAGCCAATAATTATTATAACGTGTAAAGAAATTTGATATAATGAAGGAACAAATGTTCTTTAAGGGGTGAGTAGTATGCGAGAAATGTATCCGAAAAATGGACGTGTTATTTTACATGTAGATATGAATTGTTTTTTCGCATCTGTCGAAATTGCTCATGACCCATCATTACAAGGAAAGCCATTAGCGATTGCGGGGAATGAAAAAGAGAGAAAAGGGATTATCATAACATGTAGTTATGAGGCGAGAGAATATGGAATACGTACGACGATGCCTCTATGGGAAGCGAAGCGATTATGCCCGCAATTAGTTGTGAGGCACCCTAATTTTACATTATATCGAGAAGCTTCATTTCAAATGTTTCAAATTCTTTCCCGTTTTACAGAAAAAATACAACCGTTTTCTATAGATGAAGGGTATTTAGATATTACAGATTGCTATGCGCTCGGTTCGCCTCTTGAAATAGCGAAGATGATTCAACAAGCGTTACTAACAGAGTTACAGCTTCCATGTAGTATTGGGATTGCCCCAAACCTTTTCCTAGCAAAGACTGCTTCAGATATGAAAAAACCTCTTGGAATTACAGTACTTCGAAAACGTGATATCCCAGAAATTATTTGGCCACGATCAGTTGCAGAGATGCATGGAATCGGAGAGAAAACAGCTGAAAAACTAAAAGACATTCATATACATACAATTGAACAGTTAGCAAAAGGAGACGAGCATATCATTCGCGCTAAAATTGGAAAGCACGGTGTTGATTTACAAAAACGTGCAAAAGGTATGGATGACAGGGAAGTTGATCCGAATCAAATGGGACAACATAAAAGCGTTGGAAATTCGATGACTTTCTCAAAGGATATGGACGAAGAAAAAGAATTACTTGATATGTTAGAAAGATTATCGAAATCAGTAAGCAAAAGGCTACAAAAACGAACTCTCGTTAGTTATAACATTCAAATTATGATTAAATACCATGATCGTCGCACGGTAACACGGAGTAAACAATTGAAAAATGCAATATGGGAAGAACGGGTTATTTTCCAAGCAGCATCACGTTTATGGAAGCAACATTGGGATGGTGATTCTGTTCGTCTGTTAGGTGTTACAGCTACTGAATTAGAGTGGAAGACAGAATCAGTGAAACAGTTAGATTTGTTTTCATTCGAAGAAGATGCGAAAGAAGAGCCGTTACTTGCTGTTATTGATCAAATTAATGAAAAGTATGGAACACCTCTTTTACAGAGAGGTAGTCAATTATTGCGTAAGCAAGAAAAGTCGTTTCAGCAAAAATTAGAAAATAAGTTTATGTAGAAGGTTTTAGAGATTTAAACCCTTCTTTTTTAGATGGAAGAGAGGATCCAGCCATTCGATGTCTCCATTGTCTTTCCATTTCGATGCAAGCTCCTACAATAATTGCTATAAATAACCTTAATACGATGTCATATCATATCATCATGGTCACCTCCATACATATAAGTACATGTTATATTTTTTGAGAATGAGTGAGAAATACCCACTCATTCTCATTTTTACAACCAGCTATGGAATTTTTTAATATAAAGCTTTTTCAGGAATTGTGTTAAGAAAGCATAACCTAATAATATTCCTATGAGCCACGGGAAGTAGCTTACTGGTAATGCTTGTAAACCAATTGCTGCACCAAGTGGTGAGAATGGAATGTAAATTCCGATTGCCATAATACAAGCGGTTAATACAAGAACTGGTATTGATGCTGTACTTTGAATGAACGGAATTTTCTGTGTTCTAATCATATGGACAATTAATGTTTGAGTTAGCAACCCAACGACAAACCAACCAGATTGGAATAGCGATTGTTCTCCAGGTGTATTTGCACCGAACACATTCCACATGACAACGAATGTGATAATATCGAATATAGAGCTAATTGGACCGATGCAAATAATGAAGTTACGCAAGTTTGCAGTATCCCATTTTCTAGGCTTCTCTAGAAATTCCTTATCCATTTTATCCCATGGAATTGAAAGCTGTGAAATATCATAAAGTAAGTTTTGAATTAAGAGATGAATTGCAAGCATCGGTAAAAATGGAATGAAAGCACTTGCCACTAATACACTAAATACATTTCCAAAGTTAGAGCTAGCTGTCATTTTTATATATTTTAAAATATTGCCGAAAGTAGTGCGTCCTTCTAAAATACCTGCTTCTAATATAGTTAAACTTTTTTCAAGTAAAATAATATCGGAAGATTCTTTTGCAATGTCAGTAGCAGTATCAACAGATATTCCAACATCAGCATCACGTAGTGCAACGGCATCGTTAATACCATCCCCCATATAACCTACAGTATGACCATTACCTTGCAATACGCGAATGATGCGGGACTTTTGCATTGGATTTAGTTTTGCGAACACTGTTGTTTCTTCTGCCAGTGTTGCTAATGTTTTATCTGGTAAAGAATCAATTTCGTAACCGAGGACAGGCTCACCTATATTTAATCCCACTTCTTTACAAACTTTTTTTGTAACAATTTCGTTATCGCCTGTTAAGATTTTCACTTGTACGCCATGTTTTTGCAATGCTTGAATTGCAGAAGCAGCAGATGGTTTAGGTGGATCTAAAAAGCCGATATATCCAGTAAGGATCATAGCGGATTCATCTTGTACTGCATAAGCTTTATGATAAGGTTTGTTATCGTTCTTGTATGCTACAGCGATGACACGCATTCCCTCACTATTTAAAGTTTCGCTAAGATGTTTTACATTTACTCTCATTTCTTCAGTGAGAGGGACAATTTGTCCATCAACTTCAGTGTAGTTACAAATTGATAAAATTTCTTCTACGGCACCTTTACAAACCATTGTATGTTCACCTAAAATATTTTTCACGATGACAGACATGCACCGCCGAGCAAAATCGAATGGAATTTCATCTAGCTTTTGAAAAGCTGATGGATCAAATTTATGGTTCTCCTCTGTATGTTCAATAACAGCTTTATCTATTAAATTTTTCAATCCAGTTTGATAGAAGCTATTTAAATAGGCAAAGTGTAATACACGATCGCATTCATTTCCGTTAGGATCTAAATGACGAACTAGGACAACTTTATCTTCTGTTAAAGTTCCAGTTTTATCTGTGCAAAGAATGTTCATAGCACCTAAGTTTTGGATTGAGTTGAGCTGTTTTACAATTACTTTTTGTTTAGACATGTTCACGGCGCCTTTAGCTAAATTAGCAGTTACAATCATTGGCAGCATTTCAGGTGTAAGGCCAACTGCAACAGCAATAGCAAAGAAAAAAGCTTCTTGCCAATCTCCTTTTGTGAATCCATTAATGAGAAGGACAATGGGTGCCATAATAAGCATGAATGTGATTAAGAGCCAACTTACTTTGTTTACGCCTTTATCAAAGTTTGTTTCTGCACGTTTTCCGATAACCTTTTTTGCTAAAGAGCCGAAATACGTATCCGTACTAGTTGAAACAACAACAGCTTTTGCGCTACCGCTAACAATATTTGTACCCATAAAGCAAAGGTTTTCCATATCGAGCGGATTGTAATTTTTTTTCATGTTTTTCGGTAATATATGTTTATTTTCCGTATGGTAGCAGTTTTCGTATTTTTCTACAGGAAGTGCTTCCCCGGTTAAAGAAGACTGATTAACAAATAAATCTTTTGCGGATAAAATACGCACATCAGCTGGCACGATATCACCAGCTGAAAGTGAAATAATATCGCCAGGTACAAGTTCTTCAATTGGAATTTCTGTTGTGTAATTTCGATTTAAATTTGTTACGTTTTTTGTTTCGTCTACAAATCCATCTATTCTAAAGACACTAGCAGTTGTTCGAACCATAGCCTTTAACTTATCCGCCGCTTTCTGAGAGCGGAATTCTTGTAAAAAGCGAATCGTTGCACTTAGCAGTACCATTACAGATACGACAATTGTTCCTTGTATATCATCTGTGAAAAAAGAGAGTGCTCCAAGAGCTAACAAAACAAAAATAAATGGATTTTTAAATGCCAGCAGAAATTGAATGTACCACGGCAATGTTTTATTATGAGCGATTTCGTTCGGACCATATAAAGAAAGTCTACGAGACGCTTCTTGTTTAGAGAGTCCATCTTGTGTTGTTTCTAAGAGTTTTAACGCAGAGTTTACATCCTGTGTTGCAACTTCCACTAATAATTCGTTATTTGCTTTCATGCTATCTTGATCGTAAGCATGCTTCGTTTCTTGTTTTTGTAAATTTAACATTGGTAGTTCCTCCTTTTCATGAAGGAGGAAACAATCTGTTACTCGACTATTTAAAATTGGGAGGAACAGCTTCTTTCCTACCTACATGATGAAATATAAATGTAAAACATATGGGTATCTGGGCCGAATCATCACTTGCCACTGTTCCTCACCTCCGTACAATTAGTAGTTTCTGAATATGCTATGTTTGTTTCATAGTAGGGTGCATAAAGATATAAAAAAGACCTTTACTCAAAACGAGTAAAGGTCTGAATTCGTAGTCAAAAAGAGTCAACAACAAAGACTGTTAGTAAACATAGGTAAAAACAGTTTTTGTGTATGACAAAACATACGCACCTCTCCCTCGTTGAGTTTTAGCACTGTATAGCATAGGTACTGAAACCAGCTACGTTAAAAAAGGCCTTCATTCCGACCTTTCCTGTTGACCCATTGGCGTCTCTCGACATTTTTGGGCAGCAGCGTTTCTCTATACAGGAGCCTCACCTAACAGAGACCATATTCAATTACACGTTGAATATTAGCACTGTAAAATCGTAGTGTCAATATCTTTTTAATCTATTTTTTTTGAAAAATCAAATAGATTTATGATGGCTATATAGTAGGAAATAAGCGGAGTTTTTTGAAATAAGGCGGGAAAATAAATACTTTAATGAACATAAATAAAAAGCACTGATTACAGTGCTTTTTATTATAGATTATGAGATTGTAGCATTTTCAAAAATAACAATTTCTGAACTGTTTGTTGTTGAAACGCGTTGTGCGTAATATGTTAAAGCTGAAGAAATATATGTTGGTAACGAATCATTTGTATGTGTTGTTGTATATTCATGGATTAATTCTTTTAAAGTCGTCCATTCTAATTGTGCTGGGTGATCAGAAACGAAAGAACTTACCCAGCGATCAAATGAAGATGAAAAATCAGTTTGTAAACGAAATGCTTCTTTCATAATAAAACGCTCCCTTAAAATGTAGTATAATCATTTTAACATATAACACGAACGATTACTAAGTTTTTTGAATATAACGTTCGTGTTATATAGTTGTCTAGATGATTGGTTATGTAAATTCGATTTGCCATTTGAAATAACATTCCGTAAGATGAAAGATAGATTATATAAAGAGCTGGAGGAAAGAAAGTGGAATTTGTATTTTTAGGAACTGGTGCAGGTGTTCCTTCGAAAGGAAGGAATGTTTCAGCAATTGCTTTGCAGTTGTTAGAAGAACGAGGACAGACTTGGTTATTTGACTGTGGCGAGGCGACGCAACATCAAATATTACATACATCAGTACGTCCACGCCGCATTGAAAAAATATTTATTACGCATTTACATGGCGATCATATTTTTGGATTGCCGGGTTTATTGGGTAGCCGTTCGTTTCAAGGTGGAACAACAAAATTAACAGTGTACGGACCAAAAGGAATTAAACAATTTATTGAAGTGGCATTATTAGTAAGTACGACACATGTTAAATATCCACTTGAAATCGTTGAGATTACGGAAGAAGGTATTGTGTTTGAGGATAATGAATTTTGTGTAGAAACAAAAAGGTTATCACATGGAATTGAATGCTTCGGATATCGAATTGTAGAGAAAGATATACAGGGAGCTCTTTTAGTGGATAAGTTACTGGGAATGGGTGTGAAACCTGGTCCCGTTTTTAAACGCTTAAAAGATGGTGAAGTAGTTGAATTAGAGAATGGCACAGTGTTAGATGGAAAAGATTTTATTGGCCCGCCTCAAAAAGGAAGAGTTATTACAATTTTAGGCGATACACGATATTGCGAAGCGAGCAGAGAGCTTGCGCAAGATGCTGACGTACTTGTTCATGAAGCGACTTTTGCGGCAGAAGATGAACAACAAGCGTATGATTATTTTCATTCCACATCTAAGCAAGCTGCGAGTATTGCACTTCAGGCAAATGCAAAACGCTTAATATTGACTCATATTAGTTCTCGTTATCAAGGAGATACATATAAGGAATTATTGAAAGAGGCAAGAGAGCTATTTTCTAATACAGAAATAGCTACGGATTTAAAATCATTTCCAGTAGAAAGATAATAATGGTGTGAAAAAATGGTGACGATAGGTTGCCATTTTTTTTATTTCTAAAAAAATTAAAAATAAAACTGTTATCATTTTATTTGTATATAGGATGACACAGAAAGTTTTAATGATGTGAAGATATAGGATAAAAATACATAATACCGATTATTTAGAAAAACTGTTATATAAGTCAGACGACATACGAGTGGTACAAGTAGCGAAAATGGATTTTTATTCAGAACTTTTAAAATTTATTAAAAGTAAGCGTTTTATTAAAAACAAGCTATAATGAGGGCAGATTATAATTTATTGTAGGCTACACGCGTTTTAGCCATTTTTCATAACAAGTGAAGTTGACTAAATCGTGAGAGAGCAACATGGAAATTATAATAGGAAGGATATTACTATTATTTGTACTAAGTCTTTTTTCACTTTTTAGCTTTAAAATATCAAAAGGTATGAAAGCAATGGGAGTTTCACTTGTTTATGCTATGCTTGTAAGGGGTTCTGTGTTAAACTTTGGATTGCTACCAGACTTTATTGTGGACTATCTTATATTATTTTTAAATGCAGGTAATGCTAAGTTTCTTATTTATTATTATAACTGGTATTATTTCAGGATATATTGCTTCACTGTTATTCAAAAACTATCCAATTCTTACAGCGGAACAAATTCGTGGTACGACTGGAACAGCAACCGATTCGGTAGCTTAATAGAATAGTAAATAATTTTTTCATAGAGGTTTAGGGGGAGTTATGATGAAGTATCGCTCAGTGTTTGATATTATTGGTCCGGTTATGATTGGTCCATCAAGTTCACATACAGCAGGCGCGGCAAGAATGGGGCAAGTTGCTCGTCAGCTGTTTCGTCATGAACCAGAGAGAGTTAGCATTTCATTATATGGTTCATTTGCAAAAACATACCGTGGTCACGGTACGGATGTAGCGCTAATCGGTGGAATACTAGGATTTGAAACAGATGATTTACGTATTCCAAGTGCGTTAGATATTGCAAAAGAACGCGGGATTGAAGTGGAATTCATTGAAGAAGATGCAAATGCTCCGCATCCAAATACAGCGAAAATTCGTCTGTATAAAGGTGAAGAGGAAATTGAAGTTGTTGCTTGCTCAATTGGTGGCGGTAAAATTGAAGTTGTAGAATTAAACGGATTCGATCTTCAATTAACAGGCACGAGTCCAGCACTACTTATTGTAAATAACGATCGCTTTGGTGCTATCGCAGCTGTAGCTTCAATCCTTGCTAAGCATGAGATTAACATAAGTACAATGAGTGTTTCTCGTAAAGAAAAAGGAAGAAGAGCGCTTATGGTCATTGAAACAGATGAATTATTAGCAGATGAAGTAATTGCGGAAATAAATGGGCAACAAAATATTTGTCAAGTAACTATTATGGATTAATTGCAGGGGGGACACACCATGTTTCGGAACGCAGCGGAACTAGTGGCGCAAGCTAAAGAGCAAAATGTAAAAATCGCAGAAATTATGATTCAATGTGAAATGCAAACAAGAAATATCTCACGTGAAGAAGTAATTGCTGGAATGGAAAAGAACTTAGTCGTGATGGAACAAGCAGTAGAACGCGGTATTCGTGGTGTAAAATCACCGACTGGTTTAACTGGCGGGGATGCTGTGAAAGTCCAAGCGTATATGCAGAGTGGAAAAGGTTTATCTGGAGATACGATTTTGGACGCAGTGAGTAAAGCTGTTGCGACAAATGAAGTAAATGCGGCGATGGGAATTATTTGTGCAACACCAACAGCAGGATCTGCTGGAACAGTGCCAGGTGTACTGTTTGCACTGCAAGAAAAATTAAAGCCGACACGCGAAGAAATGATTGAATTTTTATTTACAGCAGGAGCTTTCGGTATGGTTGTTGCGAATAATGCTTGTATTTCTGGCGCGGCAGGAGGTTGCCAAGCTGAAGTAGGTTCAGCAAGTGGAATGGCAGCTGCAGCAGCAGTTGAGATGGCTGGTGGAACACAAGATCAAGCAGCTACAGCGATGGCGATTTCATTAAAGAATATGCTTGGTTTAGTATGTGATCCTGTTGCAGGGCTTGTAGAAGTACCTTGTGTAAAACGTAATGCAGCAGGAGCTGCGAATGCCATGATTTCAGCTGATTTATCATTAGCTGGTGTAACTAGTACAATTCCATGTGATGAAGTCATTGAGGCGATGTTTAGAATTGGACAAACGATGCCAGTAGCACTTCGTGAAACAGCAGAAGGTGGCCTTGCAGCAACACCGACAGGTCGTCGTTTGCAAGAAGAGATTTTTGGTAAGAGTAATAACTAAAAGCATATCATATGATTAAAGTAAAAACGGAGCTCAAATAAAGTTGAGCTCCGTTTTTTATTTTTCTTTTGCTATTTCTTCTAATGTTTTTCCAAGATCGTGTGATCGTTTCGTTGCTTGTGTAATACATGAGATTAATGCTTGTTGAAAATTATGCTCCTTTAATACTTCAATACCTGCTTCAGTTGTTCCGCCAGGAGAAGTAATTTCTTTTCGCAAAATAGAAGGGTGTTTTTCGCTTGCTTTTAGCATTTCAGCAGAACCAATCATCGTCTGAAGAATAAGAGATTTTGCAACATCTTCTTTTAAACCAATTTTTTTTGCTGCCTCTTCCAGTGCCTCTACCACGTAATAAATATAAGCTGGTCCACTTCCAGATAATGCAGTGATAGCATGCATATCTTCTTCTTCTACAACAGAGACGAGACCAATCGTTTCAAATAAAGATGTTGCAGTGCGAATATGTTCCTCCGTTGTGTGTTCTGAAGGTGAGATAGCGGTAGCGGATTTTAAAATGGCTGCAGATGTATTTGGCATTGCACGAATAATCGGAACGTCTTTTTGAAGTAGGTTTCTAATTGAATGAGTAGAAACACCTGCTAATAACGAAATAATAAGCAAGTCATTATTTATGTATTCTTTAAGAGGAATAACCGCTTCTGCGACATCTTTTGGCTTCATAGCTAGAAAAAGAATATTCGCATCAGCAAGTAATTCCTTTTTATTATGTGTACCTTTGACACCGTATTTTTTGTGTAACTCCTGTAATCTTGTCTCGTTAGAACGATTACTTACAGTGACGTGTTCTCCCTTAACAACATTTGCGTTTAATAAGCCACCAATAATCGCTTCGGCAATAGAGCCTGCACCGAGAAAGGAAATGTTTTGCATAGACATGATGTGCCTCCTTTAAATTTGGTTAGAAATACTTATAAATGTACATACATTCGTTTTTTTATGGAAAAGACCTCTTTTTATCTGAAAATAATGACAAATTTATAGGGAAGTTGTAAACTGAAGAGGTATTCATTTTTGAACCGGAAAAAGACAGGGGGGCTAAGCATGACGGCGATTCATCGAATGGAGATTCCTGTTCCATTTGCAGTTGAGACAGTGAATGTGTTTTTAGTTGAGGGAGAAACATTAACGTTAATTGATACAGGGACAAATACAGAAGAAGCAAAGAAAGCACTAGAAAGTCAATTAGGTGCATTAGGATATAAGATAGAAGATATTGAAACGGTAGTGATTACGCATCACCATGCGGATCATTGCGGACTTTTAAATACATTTTCTGAAAAAGTAAAGATTATCGGACATCCTTGGAATGAACCGTGGATTACACAAAATGCTGAATTTTTAAAGAGGTATCATGAATTTTTTAAAGAGACAGCCTTGCAGTTCGGCGTTCCAGCAGTATTTCTGAATGGTGAGGCATTATTGACGACGAAGACACTTAAATATTCTTGTAATAGATCGTTAACACATACTGTGAGAGAGGGAGATCGTATAGATTCGTTACCTGGATTTACAGTGATTGAAACCCCGGGTCATGCTTCCACTCATATTTCATTATATAGAGAATCTGATGGAATATTAATTGGTGGGGATGCTCTCATTAGTCATATTTCTTCAAATCCAATATTAGAACCACCATATGAAGGGCAAACAGAAAGAGCGCATCCTTTATTGCAGTACAATCAAACGTTAAAACGTTTAAGTGAAATGAATATTTCACGGATTTTATCAGGGCATGGGGAAGATGTTCTGAATGTGAAACAACTTATTGAAACAAGATTACAAAAGCAAGAGACACGTGCTTTTAAAGTGCTTGAACTATTAAAGGAAAAGCCAATGACAGCATTTGAGGTGTGTGTAAAACTATTTCCGGTATTATATAAAGAGCAATTACCACTTACTATCTCAGAAACTGTTGGACAATTAGACTTTTTAGCATATAATCAACAGGTGATGATTGATGAATCTTCACAACAATTGATTTATTATGCAAAGTAGGTGACAGCAATGACGGGACGTTTACAAGAAAAAGTAATCGTCATTACAGGTGCTTCTAGTGGAATTGGAGAGCAAGTTGCAATGCAGGTTGCAGAGCAAGGGGCGACGCCGGTATTAATGGCTCGAACAGAAGAGAAGCTACAAGCATTAGCAGACAAAATTAAAGTAACGTATAATACGCCTTGCTATTACTATGTATTAGATGTAAGTGAAGAAACGGAAGTACAATCTGTTTTTTCAAAGGTATTACAAGAAGTAGGACGTATTGATATATTGGTAAATAATGCTGGGTTTGGTATCTTTAAAACGTTTGAAGATGCTTCAATGGATGAAGTAAAGGATATGTTTCAAGTAAATGTATTTGGATTAGTAGCTTGTACGAAAGCGGTATTACCTAATATGGTAAAAAGGAACGAAGGACAAATTATTAATATTGCTTCATTGGCTGGAAAAATTGCAACTCCGAAGTCGAGTGCTTATGCAGCAACAAAACACGCTGTATTAGGATTTACGAATAGTTTACGTATGGAGTTATCTAACACAAATGTGTATGTAACAGCAATTAACCCAGGACCGATAGAAACGAACTTTTTTGAAATAGCCGATCAATCAGGTACATATGTGAAAAATATGGGACGTTACATGTTAAAACCAACATATGTAGCAGAACAAATCGTAAAGACGATGCAAACGAAAAAACGTGAAGTAAACTTGCCGAAGTGGATGGGAATGGGGCCAAAGCTCTACGCATTATTCCCAGGTTTATTTGAACGCGTTGCAGGCAAATCATTAAGTAAAAAATAGGAGATTTCCATATGGAAATCTCCTATTTTTTATTTTCCAGTCACATAATCGTAAACGATATCCTCAACAGCCTCGTATACATCAATTTCAGTATTTGAATGAATTATCATTTGAATATGTTTAATTAGCATTTCCTGATCCTCTTTTGAAACAGGATTACATTGATATTGCCGAAAACTTTTTATAATCATTTTCTCAATTAATTTTTTATTCATGTTTTTCCCCGCCTGTATGTATACATGTATTGTTTTATTGTACTTGAAGTGAAATGAAAATACTACTATGCACTATTTTTGCATAAAAATCCACTTGTGTATATTGCTTTTATAGCAAGATTAATATTTTGAAGTTTTTAAAAATTATAAATATTTAATTGACTTTATAATTATGCAATATTATAATCAAACTTAATTTAAAGAATAGATATGAGGAGGAGCTTATGAAAGTCGCAATTATTGGAGCAACTGGATATGGAGGTATTGAGTTAATTCGGTTATTAGAGCAACATCCATATTTTTCGATAGCATCTCTCCATTCTTTTTCACAAGTCGGTGAATTTATAACAAATGTATACCCGCATTTTCGAAATGTTCTTGTCCATACGTTACAAGAAATTGATGCGGAGAAAATAGAGAAGGAAGCTGAAATTGTATTTTTAGCAACCCCAGCGGGAGTATCGGCAGAGTTAACACCAAAATTATTGGCAGTAGGTTTAAAAGTAATTGACCTATCTGGAGACTTTCGTATGATAGATCCCTCGTTATATGAATTGTGGTATAAAAGGCCAGCTGCACAGGAAGAACTTCTTAGGAAAGCAGTATATGGATTAAGTGAATGGAAAAGGCCTGAGATCCAAAATGCAAATTTAATTGCAAACCCAGGATGTTTTGCTACAGCTGCATTATTAGCGGTAGCGCCGTTAGTACGTAGCGGCATGATTGAAGAAGCTTCGATTATTATTGATGCGAAATCAGGAGTATCTGGAGCGGGCAAAACGCCAACAACAATGACTCACTTTCCTGAGTTATACGATAACTTACACATTTATAAAGTTAATCAGCATCAGCACGTTCCTGAGATTGAGCAAATGCTTGCAGAGTGGAATCGTGAAACGAAGCCAATCACGTTTAGTACACATTTAATACCGATATCACGAGGGATTATGATTACACTTTATGCAAAAGTGAAAAAGGAAATGAAAATAGAGCAACTTCAAAAGTTGTATGAAGAAACGTATGAATACTCAGCTTTCGTTCGAGTTCGCTCGCAAGGAGAATTTCCAAGTCCGAAAGAAGTAAGGGGCTCAAATTATTGTGATATTGGGATAGCTTACGATGAAAGAACAGAAAGAGTTACGGTCGTTTCTGTTATAGACAATATGATGAAAGGTGCGGCAGGGCAAGCAGTTCAAAATGCAAATTTATTAGCGGGACTAGAAGAGACAACGGGTTTACAGCATATGCCGCTTTATCCATAAGGGGGAAATTATGATTAAAGCATCGTCTATTACAAAATTAGCAAATGGTTCAATTGTTACACCAAAAGGCTTTTTGGCAATCGGTACTGCAAATGGTCTGAAAAAGGTGAAAAAGGATATGGGTGCAATCGTTTGTGAGGTGCCAGCATCATGTGCCGCTGTGTATACAACAAATCAAATACAAGCAGCGCCGTTGCAAGTAACGAAGGATAGCATAGCAGCAGAAGGGAAATTACAAGCAATTGTTGTAAATAGCGGCAATGCAAATGCTTGTACGGGGATGAAAGGATTGCAAGATGCTTATGAGATGCGAACATTAGGAGCGGAACACTTTGGAGTAAAAGAAAAGTACGTCGCAGTCGCTTCAACAGGTGTAATTGGAGTACCTTTACCGATGGATATCATTCGAAAGGGAATTGAATCTCTTGTGCCAACAAAGGAAGTAAGTGAAGCTTATTCTTTTTGTGAAGCAATTTTAACGACAGATCTTATAACGAAAGAAACTTGCTATGAGATGATAATTGATGGGGAAGCAGTGATCATTGCTGGGGTCGCAAAAGGATCAGGGATGATCAAACCGAATATGGCAACGATGCTTAGTTTTATTACAACAGACGCCAATATAGAGCATGAAGTATTGCAAACAGCATTATCACAAATTACGAATCATACGTTTAATCAAATTACGGTGGACGGAGATACTTCTACAAATGATATGGTCATCGCTATGGCAAGTGGATTATCAGAAACGAAAACGATGAATATGGAACATGAAGACTGGGAAACTTTCGTAGTTGCTTTACAAAAGGTATGTGAAGATTTAGCGAAAAAAATTGCACAAGATGGTGAAGGTGCTACGAAGTTAATAGAAGTAAACGTGTTAGGGGCTAGAACAAATGAAGAAGCAAAGAAAATTGCAAAACAAATAGTCGGTTCCAGTCTTGTGAAAACAGCGATATACGGTGAGGACCCAAATTGGGGACGAATTATTAGTAGTACTGGACAGAGTGAAGTAATTATTAACCCAAATACAATTGATATCACTCTTCAATCTATCGCCGTATTAAAAAATAGTGAGCCTCAAATGTTTTCTGAAGAGGAAATGACAAAGAAATTACAAGAACATGAAATAAAAATTGAGGTGTGTTTACATTTAGGAGATGAAACGGGATCAGCTTGGGGCTGTGACTTAAGTTATGAATATGTGAAAATAAATGCTTGTTATCGTACATAAGGAGAGAGAAGATGAGTGATTATATTGTAGTTAAATGTGGCGGTAGCATGTTGAATCGATTAAATAGTGTCTTTTTTGATTGTATAAAGAAATTGCAAAATAAGTATAAGGTTGTTATTGTCCATGGCGGTGGCCCAGAAATTGATGCCAAGTTAGAAGACGCTAATATCGAGATAGAAAAGAAAGATGGATTAAGAGTAACGCCGAAAGAGGTTATGGATGTTGTTCAAATGGTGCTATGCGGAAGTACGAATAAAAAATTCGTAATGAATTTACAAAAACATGATTTACTTGCGGTGGGGCTTTCAGGATGTGACGGTAATTTACTTCAAGTTCAACCTGTTGGCGAAGCGATAGGATATGTAGGAGAAGTAAGTTATGTAGAAACAGCCCTATTGAAAGGGTTGATAGATATGAATTATATTCCTGTCATTGCCCCAATTGGGATAAATGGTAATGAGGTTTATAACATAAATGCAGATACCGCTGCAGCTGGAATTGCAGCCGCACTATCCGCAAAAGAACTCATTTTTATAACGGACGTAGATGGAGTATTACACGAAGGAAGATTGGTAAAGAAAACGGATGAATATGAAATTCTTACTTTTATAGAACAAGGCGTCATTACAGGTGGAATGATTCCGAAAGTACAGGCGGCACTTACATCGTTAAAAATGGGAGTGAAAAAGGCTAGTATCGTAAATGGTACAAAGGATTTTACTGAGGTTACAGGAGAGTGTGTTGGAACTACGGTAACAAAAGGAGTGAGTATCGTATGACAAGCCATCTTTTTCAAACATATGGAAGAAGAGAAATTGAATTTCTAAAGGGCAATGGGGCGAAAGTTATTGATAAAAGTGGTGAGCAATATTTAGATTTCACTTCTGGTATTGGAGTATGTAACTTAGGACATTGTCATCCTACGGTTGTAAAGGCAGTAGAAAAGCAACTTAGAAATATATGGCATATATCTAACTTATTTACGAACTCCTTACAAGAAGAGGTCGCATCATTATTAACAGAAGATACAGCATTAGATCATGTGTTTTTTTGTAATAGCGGGGCGGAGGCAAATGAAGCGGCTTTAAAGCTAGCACGTAAGCATACTGGAAAATCTCTCGTAGTAACATGTGAGCAATCTTTCCACGGGAGAACATTTGGAACGATGAGTGCAACAGGGCAAGATAAAGTGAAAGAAGGATTCGGTCCATTACTTCCGTCTTTTTTACATATACCATTTAACGACATACGAGCATTAGAGGAAGTAATGAATGAAGAAGTTGCGGCGGTAATGGTAGAAGTTATTCAAGGAGAAGGAGGAGTAATATTAGCTGATCCATCCTTTTTGAAGGAAATTGAAAAACTATGTAATCAGTACAATTCTCTTTTTATTATAGATGAAGTACAAACTGGAATAGGCAGAACAGGAACACTATTCGCTTATGAGCAAATGGGAATAATTCCTGATATCGTTACCATCGCAAAGGCGCTTGGGAATGGTATTCCAGTTGGAGCGATGATTGGCCGAAAAGAACTAGGTTCTTCTTTTACTGCCGGGTCACACGGTTCAACTTTCGGTGGGAATTATATTGCTATGACTGCAGCGAAAGAAGTATTGCAATTCATTAAGGAACAATCGTTTTTTAAAGAGGTACAGGAAAAGGGCGAGTACGTATTAAAGAAATTGCAAGAAGAATTACGACACGTTGAATGTGTTCAAAATATTCGTGGGAAGGGACTTATGATTGGAATCGAATGCAAGCATGAGGTTGCAAATGTCATAGAACAACTAGAAAAAGCAGGACTTCTCGTATTACAAGCAGGGCCTAATGTTATAAGACTATTACCACCACTTATTGTAACGAATGAAGAGCTAGAACAGGCAATATATATGATAAAAAGAGTGGTTTGTACAAAAAATGCATCAATAATATAAGGGGGAAATTTCATGTCAACTGTACAAGTACCGAAATTAAATACGAAAGATCTTTTAACGTTAGAAGAATTGACGCAAGAAGAAATCATTTCTTTAATTGAGTTCGCTATATATTTAAAAAAGAACAAGCAGGAGCCTTTATTACAAGGGAAAATATTAGGTCTCATTTTTGATAAACATTCAACCCGTACTCGCGTTTCTTTTGAAGCAGGAATGGTACAGCTCGGAGGACATGGAATGTTTTTAAGTGGAAAAGAGATGCAAATTGGCAGAGGAGAAACGGTGTCAGATACTGCGAAAGTACTATCTCATTATATTGATGGAATTATGATACGCACATTTTCGCATGCGGATGTAGAGGAGCTTGCAAAAGAGTCCAGTATCCCAGTTATTAACGGTTTAACTGATGATCATCATCCTTGCCAAGCATTGGCAGATTTAATGACGATATATGAAGAAGTTCATACGTTTAAAGGAGTTAAATTAGCTTATGTAGGTGATGGGAATAATGTATGTCATTCACTATTGCTAGCGAGTGCAAAAGTCGGAATGAATATGACTGTTGCAACTCCCGTAGGGTATGAGCCGAATGAAGAAATTGTTAAAAAAGCATTAGCGATTGCTGATGAAACAGGGGCTGAAATTGAAATTTTGCATAATCCTGAATTAGCGGTAAGTGGAGCAGATTTTATTTATACTGACGTTTGGATGAGTATGGGCCAAGAAGGAGAAGCAGAAAAATATACTTTATTCCAGCCTTTCCAAGTAAATAAAGAGCTTGTTATACATGCAAAGCAAACATATCGTTTCCTGCACTGCCTGCCTGCTCATCGTGAAGAAGAAGTAACTGGAGAGATTATAGATGGGCCACAGTCTATCGTTTTTGAACAAGCTGGTAACAGGTTGCACGCGCAAAAAGCTTTATTAGTGAGTTTATTTAAAAATATAGAAGAGCCTTCCTAAAAGGGAGGTTTTTTTATATGGAAATGTCGGATGTATATTTAGTTAATTATCTCTATATCATTTATAATAAAAAGAGAAAACTAAATTTGTTTTTCATATCATGTAAGGACATACTAGATAAAAAAATATAGTTAAAGAGATGATGAATTTGAAAACAACTAAGAAAACATATTCGTTTTTTCAGCGGATGTGGAGAATATTAAAGTTTCAATATTTTAAGTTGCTTCGATCGCCAGAAGGAGCAAAGAAAGTGTCGCTAGGTTTTGCTATTGGATTTGGTTTAGAAATGTTGGTGATTTATACGGCATCGCTCGTATATTTAATATTTTATCCAATTGTAAGGTTAGCAAAGGGATCTTTTCCAGCCGCAGTCATTGGTAATATTATTGGGAAAATATCGTTTCTCCCAGTATTTTTATTTCCGTTTGCTTATGCGCTAGGAAAAATGATTTACCCATTTCATGTACAGAAAATACATCATGAACCATTTACGATATCAGATTTGTTTTCGAGCCATATTTTTACGATGTTAAAGAGCTTATTACAGAGTGAAGTATATGTATTAATTGGTATGACGATAATAGGAATTGTGTGTGGGGTAATTTCATATTTCGTTGTGCATTATTTATATGAAAAGAATCGTAAGTTACGTTTGAAGAAAAGAAAGAAACAAGTGAGAGAACCACTTGTTCAAATATAAAGAATGTCACATTCATTTTCTCCTTTGAATATGTTTAAGAAAAAGGGGGAGAGAATGAATGTATTATTATTACGTACCGCAAGTATACCCATATGTAAATTATTATCCTGTAACTGGAGTGAGACAGCAATTCGGAGTATATCCGCAGCAACAAATACAGCAAATGCAACAGCCTGAGCAGCAACCTGTTCAAGAACGAAAACCGTATTTAATGACATGGCCGTATTCAAATGTATACTATGGTAATTATTACGAATCATAAAGCTGCTTCTATTTAGAAGCAGCTTTATGCGTTTGTTTTCAAAATTAAATTTTGAATGGTTTTAAGAGAATAAATGAGCTTTTCACGCTCTTCCTCAGATAATGTTTGAAAATTTCCTTTTAGTTTGCCTAAAATGAATTGCTGATACTGACTTACTAACATTTTCCCTTCAGTTGTTAGGGAAATTAAAATGACCCTTCGATCTTTTTCGCTATAATGACGCTCTATTAGCTCTTCTTGAATAAGTTTGTTTAATAGAGGGGTCATGTTAGGCCGTGAAATCGCTAGCCGCTTGCCAATTTCTGAAACTGCTAATGTACCATTTTCATGCAAAAGCAGTAACACTTGCGTATGTGATGGCGGCATATGTCTTTGAGAAGAAAACTCTCCAGGAAGCATAAATTTGCGATAAAAAAGAGGCACTAGCGAAAGAAGATGATCAACAATACGTTCCCACTCGCGTGATTCCATATAACGGCCCCCTTCCACTATCATTGTAACAAAAAAGACAAGGTATAAAAATAGAATTGTTTCATGGTACCTTAATATTTGTAGGATAACACTTGCTTTGTAAATGTATTGGCAATAATCGTATAACCGTTATCATTTGGGTGTACTTGGTCAAATAGTAAATCTTTTTTATCCTTCGATATTAATTTGCGAATTGGTAAAACAATCGACGGTTGATGTGCTTTTGAAATGGAATAAATAGAATCATTCCAACCATCTAAAAACATATCTGCATAACTTGCGATGGAGTCATCTAGTTGTAAAGGGTTATAGAGTTCAGATAGAATGAGTAAAGCATTCGGATTTTGATCTCGAACGGTCTTTACAATATTTTTTACATCCGTTTCAAAACGGGCTTTTTCTTTATTTAACATTTTAATACCATCTATAACACCTACATCACGATTTAAGCGGAATAAATTATTTCCTCCAATATTAATAGTAATTATATTTGCTTCCCTAATTTTTTGTTGAACTTCTTCTGACTGGACTTTTTTAACGAGACGATCTGTAGTGAGACCATTTACACCGAGGTTTTCTACCGTAATTGGTTTATGAATTTGTCCTTCTAATTGTTTAGAAGCTAATTCGGCAAATCCCCCTTGTGTAGATCCATATCCTTTTGCAAGTGAATCACCTAATACGAGGTGATAAAAGGAATCATTCGTTTGCTTATCAATCCAGCTGGAAGCAGATGTTTTTTCTGTTTTTCTTTCATTTTCTTTTTGTTTTGTCTCATCGTTCTTTTCAAAATTAGAATAAGAAATGATTAGAAGGAGGAGACAAACAATTGTTAAGATGACTTTTTTCATAAATTCATCCTCCTTGTAATTGGTAATTGTATCATATTCAGCAGTATAAGCAATGTAAGGGCATATTATATGTTTATGAAAACTTTACAATAACTTTACAGAAAATTTGTTGAAGTTTGTCAAAAAATATTGACGATACGAAAGAACTTTATATATGATAATGTCAGATAAGGTGAAACTTTAATTAGTGGGGCACTTCCTATTAATTGTTAGTCTTCATCAATCGGGCGTTTAAGGGGACTACTCGTTAGCGCAGGATGAAATAAAAATCGTGTCTCTAATAGAAGAAAAAAGGTATGTGGTTAGAGACTGATTGAGATTCATTTCATTATTTTGGGGTAATCGTATAAGGGGGATTTTTTGTGAAAAAGTCAAAAAAAATGCTAGCTGGAGCAACACTTGCTATTGGTGTTATAGCACCGCAAGTAATGCCAACAACAGCTCATGCAGATGAGAACACTGGGGAGAGTACAGTTAACTTACGAATTCTAGAAACATCAGATATTCACGTTAACTTAATGAATTACGATTATTATCAAACGAAAACAGATAATAAAGTAGGTCTCGTACAAACGGCAACACTCGTTAATAAAGCACGTGAAGAAGCGAAAAACTCTGTCCTATTTGATGATGGAGATGCATTACAAGGGACACCGCTTGGAGATTATGTAGCGAATAAAATAAATGATCAGAAGAATCCTGTTGATTCTAGTTATACACATCCATTATATCGTGTAATGAATTTAATGAAGTATGACGTCATCTCTCTTGGGAACCATGAATTTAACTACGGTTTAGATTATTTAAACAAAGTGATTAGTAAAACAGAATTCCCAGTTATTAACTCAAACGTCTATAAAGACGATAAAGATAATAATGAAGAGAATGACCAAAATTACTTTAAACCATATCATATTTTTGAAAAAGAAGTAGAAGATGAATCTGGTCAAAAGCAAAAGGTGAAAATTGGTGTAATGGGATTTGTTCCACCCCAAGTTATGAACTGGGATAAAGCGAATTTAGAAGGAAAAGTGAAAGCAAAAGATATAGTTGAAACAGCGAAGAAAATGGTGCCAAAAATGAAAGCAGAAGGTGCAGATGTTATCGTTGCACTAGCGCATTCCGGTGTTGATAAGAGTGGATACAACGTTGGCATGGAAAACGCGTCGTATTATTTAACAGAAGTTCCTGGTGTAGATGCAGTATTAATGGGACATTCACATACTGAAGTGAAGGATGTATTCAATGGTGTTCCTGTTGTAATGCCTGGTGTTTTTGGAAGTAACTTAGGTATTATTGATATGCAATTGAAAAAGGTAAACGGAGAATGGGAAGTACAAAAAGAGCAATCGAAGCCGCAACTTCGTCCGATTGCTGATAGTAAAGGGAACCCATTAGTACAATCTGATCAAAGATTAGTTAATGAAATTAAGGATGATCATCAAGCGACAATTGATTATGTGAATACAGCTGTAGGAAAAACGACAGCGCCAATTAATAGTTATTTCTCATTAGTACAAGATGATCCTTCTGTACAACTTGTGACAAATGCACAAAAATGGTATGTAGAAAAGCTATTCGCTGAAAACGGACAATATAGTAAATATAAAGGAATTCCAGTATTATCTGCAGGAGCACCATTTAAAGCGGGTGGCCGAAACGGTGCTACATATTATACGGATATTCCAGCTGGAACGTTAGCAATTAAAAACGTGGCAGATTTATATGTATATCCAAATACGTTATATGCTGTAAAAGTAAATGGGGCACAAGTGAAAGAATGGCTTGAAATGTCTGCAGGTCAGTTTAATCAAATTGATTCAAAGAAAACAGAAGAACAGCCGTTAGTAAATATAGGCTATCCTACATATAACTTTGATATTTTAGATGGCTTAAAATACGAAATTGATGTAACACAACCGGCGAAATACGATAAAGATGGTAAAGTTGTAAATGAAAATACGAATCGTATTGTAAATATGACGTATGAAGGGAAGCCAGTAGCTGACAATCAAGAGTTCATCGTAGCTACAAATAACTATCGTGGAAGTAGCCAAACGTTCCCTGGTGTAAGTAAAGGGGAAGTTGTATACCAATCACAAGATGAAACACGTCAAATTATTGTGAAATATATGCAAGAAACACCAATTATTGATCCAGCAGCAGATCAAAATTGGACGTTTAAGCCGATTGTTGCAGATAAATTAAATACAACATTTGATTCTTCACCAAATGCACAAAATCATATAAAGAAAGATGGAAAGATATCATATGTTGGACCATCTGAAAATGAATTTGCTAAATATGCAATTGATATAACGAAGAAGAATGATGATAAGGAAACTGGTGGAGAGAATCCAACGATACCGCCAACAGGTGAAGGCAATAACGGAGAGAATCCAACGACACCGCCAACAGGTGAAGGCAATAATGGAGAGAATCCAACGACACCACCAACAGGTGAAGGCAATAATGGAGAGAATCCAACGGCACCGCCAACAGGTGAAGGCAATAACGGAGGAAATCCAACGACACCACCAACGGATGAAGGTAATACTGTTAATGAACCAAAACAAGATGGAAATAATACAGGATCTGGACAAACTACAACGGATAATCAAAACTCAAAAGAAACAACAACTGTAAGTGAAAATAAAGAAGAACGTGATTTACCGAAAACAGGTACAAGTGTTGTTTCTACAATTGGAGCAGGTTTGGCGTTTGTTGGAGCGGGATTACTTCTGTTATTTAGAAGAAAGAAAGCGAATAGATAGCGGAGAAATATAAAAAGGATTACCGATTAAGGTAATCCTTTTTATTATATTATGAAACTGGTACTGTCTTTTCTTTCTTCCATGAAAGACCAAATCCAGTGAAACCAACAATAATTGTTAAGATCGGGCAAGCTAAACAGAAGATTGCGAATGGAACGTAATCAAATGTCGGAACGCCAAGGACGTTCGATAAAAATACGCCACTTACTCCCCATGGTACGAGCGGGTTAATAACTGTACCTGCATCTTCTAATACTCGTGATAAATTACGACGTTCTAAACCGACTTCATCGTATTTGTTAGCGAATGCTTGTCCTGTTAAAACGATTGATAAGTATTGTTCGCCAAGTAAGAAGTTTACACCAATTGCAGTTGAAGCAGTAGAAATAATTAAGCGTGTGCTATTTTTTACGAAGCTAGAGATGATATTCATCAGCTGCGTGATAATGCCCATTCCTTGTAGTAATCCTCCCATACAAAGAGCTAGGAAAATAAGTGCAATCGACATCATCATACTTTGTAGACCACCGCGAGATAGTAAGCTATCAATGTCTTTAATACCAGTTTTAGAAACGTAGCCGTCTTGCATAATTTTCATTAAATCAGCTAAAGAAGTGCTAGGTTTAAAAATAAAGAGAATAATAAGTCCTACCACAATTCCTGCAAGCAATGTTGGAACTGCTGGAACTTTTTTAAATGCGAATAGGAACAGTAATAAAATTGGAATAAGTGTAACGATAGAAATCGTTGTGTTTTTTTCTAACGTGCTAATAAAGTTAGTGAAGTCAACGTCTCCACTAATACCGCTTCCTAAAATGAAAAATGCGATAAAAGCAATAATGAAAGCAGGAACTGTTGTCCAAAGCATGTTGCGAATATGCTCAAATAAATCTACACCCGTTACAGCAGGAGCTAAGTTTGTTGTATCAGATAAAGGAGACATTTTATCTCCAAAGAATGCACCAGAAATAATTGCACCAGCGATCAGAGCTGGATCGTATCCGAGAGCACTACCCATTCCCATAAAGGCAAGCCCTACTGTTGCGGCAGTTGTAAATGCACTACCGATACTTGTTCCAACAATTGCACAAACAACAAAAACAGTTGGGACGAAAATTTTAGGAGATACAAGCTGGAAGCCGTATACCATTAAAGTTGGAATTGTTCCAGCAGCGATCCAAACACTAATTAATACGCCCACAAGTAAGAAAATAAAAATAGATGGAATACCAGCTGAAATACTACTGATCATCCCTTTTTCCATAGTAGACCAAGAGATTTTTTTCATAAATCCAAATGCTAATAAAAGAACGATACCAAATAAAATTGGGATGTGTGGTGAAACTTCTAATTTGATAACACTAAAGCCAATACAGAAAAAGATAAATAATGTTAAAAGAACAGATTCAATTTTTGAAACCATTGTTTTTCCCTCCTAAGTAATTTAAAATAGCTCTTTTTTATATAAAATTCGCCAATATTGTATATTTCCTTCTAAAATTTAGAATTTTGTGACAAATTACCGGTAATTGTCAACATCTCAATATGATACGGAAATGATTGGATAAAAAAACGCCCCTGCATATAATTATGCAGGGACGAAGAAATCGCGGTACCACCCTAGCTTGTGAAAGGAATGTATCACAAAATAAAGGGTCATATGATATGCGCTCATAAAATAAAAACGCCCCTGCAATATATGCAGGGACGAAAAATTCGCGGTACCACCCTAAATTGTGAAACAGTTTCATTTCACCACTCTTTAGACATAACGGTCTAAACCGTCTTTCACTACTCCTCACGTTTCGTAAAAGAAGCTCCAGGGGGTAATTCATAAATCGCTCTGTACTGGTTCGCACCGACCACCAGCTCTCTGAAATCAGAAAACGAAATACTACTAAATCCTATCAACGCCGATTCATATGATGTTAGTTAAATTTTTATCATATATTCATCATACATGTCAATAAAAACATTCGATATTTTTTTAGGGAAATAAAGGAGAAATGTTTTTCATACTGTAAAAATGTGCGTTATAATGAATTTGAAAGGGGAGGAAAGAGTGAAGAAAAAAATAATTCTTTTTACCACCTTACTAGTCGTTGGCGGAAGTGCTGGAATTTACACAGCTTTTGCAGCTGAATCAGAGCAGTCGAAACAAAAGCAAATACAGCAGTCAGAAGTGAAGAAAGTGAAAGAAACTGAAGAGAAGAAATCGATGGAAAAAGCAGCTGCGAAACTAGGAGTTTCTACTGAGGGGAAAACAAAAGAAGAGGTTACAAAAGAAGTAGATAACGCTAGATTTGAGCAGCGCCATGATTTGTTAATTGAGCATGCTAAGCAACTTGGAATTGATACAGAAGGAAAAAAAGATGAAGAGATTATTTTAGAAATTGGAAAGATACAACATGGAAAGTAGAACAACTTATCGTATGATAAGTTGTTCTTTTTTGAGAACTGTTTGATTTAAAAATAATTGACAGTCATTTGTTTTTAATGTTAACTATATTTATAAATAAGTTAACATTGGGGGTGACAATTGTGGCTGTTAATAGTAACACGAGTGAAAAATCGTCTTATACATATGAAGAATTATCGAAGAAGAATAAAGATTACGTATGGCACCCATTTACACAAATGAAAGATTATTTAGAAGAAGATCCTGTCATTATTGAACGTGGAGAGGGAAGAAAGCTATACGATGTAAATGGAAATGAATATTGGGACGGTGTTTCGTCTATTTGGTTAAATGTTCATGGGCATCAAGTACCGGAACTAGATGAGGCAATTCGTGAGCAATTAAATAAAATTGCCCATTCTACTATGTTAGGACTTGCTAACGTTCCATCTATTTTATTAGCGGAAAAAATAATTGAAGTTGTGCCAGAAGGTTTGAAGAAAGTATTCTATTCAGACTCCGGTTCTAGCGCCGTTGAAATTGCAATTAAGATGGCCTTTCAATATTGGCAGCATAAAGGAAAACCGAAGAAACAAAGATTTGTTACATTAAAAGAAGCGTATCACGGTGATACAATTGGAGCTGTTTCAGTAGGAGCGATAGACTTGTTTCACCAAGTGTATAGTTCACTTTTATTTGAGGCAATTAAAATGCCGTATCCATATACATATCGTTCTCCTTATGGAAATAATAAGGAGGAAATTGTGAAAAAACATTTAGAAGAAATGGAAGAGCTGCTGAAAGAAAAGCATGAAGAAATTGCGGCGATTATTGTAGAGCCTTTAATGCAAGGTGCTGGCGGTATGATTACAATGCCAAAAGGATACTTAAGAGGGCTCCGCAATTTATGTACAAAATATAACGTTTTATTTATTACAGATGAGGTAGCGACTGGATTTGGGCGTACCGGGAAAATGTTTGCATGTGAACATGAAAATGTAACGCCAGACATTTTAACAGCCGGAAAAGGTTTAACAGGTGGATATTTACCAGTTGCAATCACCGTAACGACAGATGAAATTTATAATGCCTTTTTAGGAGGCTATGAAGAACAAAAAACGTTTTTCCATGGTCATAGTTATACAGGGAATCCGTTAGGGTGTGCCGTAGCAATTGCAAATTTAGAACTATATGAAAAAACTAATTTAATAGAAGATGTTGCGTATAAAGCAGAATATGTAGCGGCACAATTAGAAGCTCTTAATGAATATAAGCACGTAGGAGATATTCGTCAGTGTGGGCTAATGGTTGGTATTGAACTTGTGAAGAATAAGGAAATGAAAAAATCGTTTGAATGGACAGAAAGAGTCGGCGTTCAAGTATGTAAACGTTCAAGAGAGCTGGGCATGATTTTGCGACCACTCGGTAATACGATTGTATTTATGCCTCCTCTTGCATCTACGGTGGCTGAGATTGATGAGATGTTACGCATTTTATATAAAGCAATCTCGGATGTTACGGAGGGAGAGTAATGAGTGGTTTCTTTATAACAGCAACGGATACAGAAGTTGGCAAAACGGTAGTGACAGGAGCATTGGCAGGTATATTTCGAGAGCGTGGACATAATGTTGGTGTATATAAACCGTTGCAAAGTGGACATGTTGCATCAAATCCTGAGGGTGATGCAGCAAGATTAAAAGCATTATCGGGTGTACCGACAAAAGAAGATAAAATTTGTCCTTATTCCATTGAAGAACCACTTGCTCCGAGACTTGCTATGAAAAGAGCTGGAAGGACGGTAATGTTAAAAGGAATTACTGCTCACTATAATGAACTACTAAAAGAGTTTAATAGCCTATTGGTAGAAGGAGCTGGTGGGCTTGCCGTCCCATATACAGAAGATGCTTTAGTGATTGATTTTGCAAAAGAATTAGAGCTCCCTCTTATTGTAGTAGCGCGTCCGACACTAGGGACAGTTAATCATACTGTCTTAACAATTTCTTATGCAAAGGCACACGGTTTAACAGTAGCAGGTGTAATTTTGTCTGGTTGTAAAGAATGTGAAAAAGAAAGAGTACAAGAAAACAAAGAAATGATTGAGGAGTTAAGTGGAGTACCTGTTTTAGGTTTATTACCATTCCTTGAAGGTGAGTTTACAAGGGAAGAATTATTGGAATCGGCAAAAGAACATATTATGATTTCAAAATTAGAGGAGCTCATCCAAAATGAATCAAATGTGGCGCACACATCTTCAATCTAAAGTAGAACAATTAAAGGAGCAAGGGCAGTATCGTAATTTACATGTAACAGAGAAAGCGGAAGAGACATGGCTTATTCGAAATGAGAAAAGGATGCTAAATTTAGCATCAAATAATTATTTAGGGTTAGCTGGAGATGAAAGGTTGAAAGAAGCTGCTATTGTCTGCACAAAAAAATATGGAACTGGAGCGACTGCCTCTCGTCTCGTTGTAGGAAATTATCCACTGTATGAAGAGGTTGAGAGAAGTATATGTGATTGGAAAGGTACTGAAAGAGCATTAATCGTAAATAGCGGGTATACAGCAAATGTAGGTGCTATATCTGCTTTAGCCTGTCGTCACGATATGGTTTTTAGTGATAAATTAAATCACGCAAGTATTGTTGATGGAATTATATTAAGCGGAGCAGAGCATAAAAGATATCGTCATAATGATTTGGATCATTTAGAAAAGATGTTGCAAATAGCGTCACGAGAAAAGAGAAAATTAATCGTAACAGATACGATTTTTAGTATGGATGGAGATATTGCATATTTGAGAGGCTTAGTTCAGCTGAAAGAGAAATACGGGGCGATCATTATAGTTGATGAAGCACATGCAAGTGGAATATATGGAATCGGTGGAGCCGGATTATCTCATGTAGAAAAAGATATTGCTCAAAAAATGGATATACATATGGGGACGTTTAGTAAGGCTTTAGGGTGTTATGGTGCGTATTTAACGGGTGATTCTATTTATATAGAGTATTTACAAAATATGATGAGAAGCTTGATTTTTACTACAGCTTTACCACCAGGAACATTAGGGGCGATCCGAAAAGCAATTGAAATTGTGAAAGGAGATAACGAAAGAAGAGAGCGACTTATAGAGAATGGTGCATATTTCAGGACGCATTTACAAGAAGCTGGTTTTGATATTGGGAATAGCTCAACTCATATTGTACCGATTGTAGTTGGGTCAAATGAAAATACTTTACGGTTTAGTGAAAGGTTACAAGAGGTAGGTATCGCAGCCATTGCAATTCGTCCGCCGACTGTTCCAGTTGGTAGTTCTCGAGTCCGTTTTGCAGTTACGTCACAACATACAATAGCCGATTTAAAATGGGCTATTCAGCATATTATACGCATTAGTAAAGAAGAGGGGTTTTTAGTATGAAAGAGCTAAAGCTTATTTTTATTCCAGGATGGGGAATGGAAGAAGGTGTTTGGACTTTGGTTCTGCCGTATTTTAAAGGATATTCTGTTCAATGTATAGATTGGCGTAACGTGAAAGAACAAAGTGAATTTGCGGGGCGAATAATAGATGTAGCGCAGGATGAAAATGTAATTTTAGTTGGATGGTCACTAGGAGCGTTAGCGGCAGTACAAGCTTATAAAAAGATTAAGGCCCAAGGTATGGTACTAATTGGTGGTACCGCTAAATTTACCAATACAAGTGACTATACAAGTGGATGGAATTCCTTGCATGTAGAACGTATGAAAAAGAATTTAACGAGAAAAAAAGAAGATACTTTGAAGCGTTTCTATGAAAATATGTTTACAAAAAGTGAGCTGAGGGAGAATACGAGTTTTGAAGAGATTGCGCAGAAGTTTAAAGGAGACTCGATTCAGTCTTTACAATTAGGCTTAGATTATTTAATAGAAACAGATATGAGAAATGAAGTAATAGATATGAAAGCCCCGCTGTTACTCCTTCATGGAGAGCAGGATGTAATATGTCCATTGTCTGCAGCCCATAGTATGGCGAATAATACGAATGCCAATCTAAAAGTAGTAAGCGGTGCTGGGCATGCATTATGTGTAATGAATTTTGAATATTGCGCAAATGAAATCATTCAATTTGTAGAGGGGATACGACATGATCAACAAAACGTTACTGCAAAAACGGTTTAACGGGGCGGCTGTATCCTACGATCAATATGCAAATGTACAAAAAAAGATGGCGCATTCGTTACTTTCTACATTGAAGGAACGATATAGTGAAACATCATCGATACGTATTTTAGAACTTGGATGCGGGACAGGATATGTAACAGAGCAATTATCAAACTTATTTCCGAAAGCTCATATTACAGCTGTGGATTTTGCTGATGAGATGATTGCAGTCGCGAAAACTAGAAAAAGTTTGGGAAATGTGATGTTTCGATGTGAAGATATTGAACAATTAAAATTAGAAAATCCATATGATGTCATCATTTCAAATGCTACATTTCAATGGCTTAATGATTTAAAAGAGACAGTGAAAAATTTATTTAACTATTTGTCTGAAGAAGGAATATTATTATTTTCCACGTTTGGTAATACGACTTTTCAAGAATTGCATACGTCTTTTCAGCGTGCTAAGAAAGAAAAGGGGATACACAATTGTACTTCAATAGGACAACGATTCGTTTCGAAAGAACAGTTAGTGAATATATGCAAAAATCCATTAGGAAATGTACATGTTTCTGAAACGTGTTACATAGAAAGCTTTACAGAAGTTAGGGAGTTTCTACATTCTATTCGAAAAGTAGGGGCAACCAATAGTAATGAAGAGTCTTACTGTCAAAGCCCTTCACTCTTTCGTACGATGCTTCGTATATACGAAAGAGACTTCACGGGAAAAGAAGGGATAATGGCAACATATCATGCTTTATTTACGTATATAACAAAAGAGGGGAAGAGATGAAATGAAACAAGTACAAACAAAAAGGGATTGGAAAAAACTTGCATACGACGTAGTAGAAGAGAAAATGATTACGAAAGAAGATGCAATTGCAATATTAGAAGCTGATGATACAGAAGTTTTAGAAATTATGAATGCAGCTTACATCATTCGCCATCATCATTTTGGTAAGAAAGTAAAGTTGAACATGATTATAAATACGAAATCTGGATTATGTCCTGAAGATTGCGGGTATTGTTCACAGTCTATTATTTCAGAAGCACCGATTGATAAGTATGCATGGTTAACACAAGAGAAAATTGTTGAAGGAGCGCACGAAGCAATTCGTCGTAAAGCAGGTACATATTGTATTGTTGCATCTGGTCGTCGTCCGACGAATAAAGAAGTAAATCACGTTATTGGAGCAGTTAAGGAAATTCGTGAAACGACAGATTTAAAAATTTGCTGTTGTTTAGGATTTTTAAATGAAGATCAAGCAGGTCAGTTAGCAGAAGCTGGTGTGCATCGTTATAATCACAATTTAAATACGCATGCCAACAATTATGATAGCATTTGTTCAACGCATACGTATGACGATCGTGTTGATACAGTCCAAAAAGCGAAGCAAGCCGGTATTTCTCCATGCTCTGGAGCAATTTTCGGAATGGGAGAAACGATTGAACAGCGCGCTGAAATTGCATTTGAATTACAACGTTTAGATGCGGATTCTATTCCATGTAATTTCCTTGTTGCTGTAAAGGGTACTCCGCTTGAAGGACAAAAAGAATTAACACCTGTAGAATGTTTAAAAGTGCTGGCGATGATGCGTTTTGTAAATCCAACAAAAGAAATTCGTATTTCAGGTGGTCGAGAACTTAATTTACGTTCTGTACAGCCACTTGGTTTATTTGCAGCAAACTCTATCTTTGTCGGGGACTATTTAACAACAGCTGGACAAGAGCCGACTGCGGACTGGGGTATGATTGAAGATTTAGGATTTGAGATTGAAGAATGTGCGCTATAAGATAGATGAAAAGCAAACTCTTTAAAGGGTTTGCTTTTTTTGTAAATAAAATGTAATAAAAGTCCATTAACGCTTGATAGTAGTCACTTTTGGACGAGAAAAATAATTTTGTGGACGAATTTTCCAAGCCCTAATTGTACATAGTAAAAATGTAATTTATATCGGGTTGGAGGATTTTACATGTACAAATACATATTAACTATTATGACCTGTCTGATTTTAATAAAAGCGATAAGTGCTGATCCAGTTAAGGCGGCTGAAAATCCTGAACAAAAAGAAATGCAACAAAGAATTGAACAGCATTTTCGAACGAAAGCTGAACATTTTGGGCTTGAAACAGAAGGAAAAGATTTAAAAGAAGTGAGGAAGGAAATTTCTATTATAGAAGAAGCGGAAAAGAGAGAAAATGTGTGGAGAACAGCACAAGCTCTTCGTATAAAAACAGAAGGAAAAACGATGGATGAATTAATAGAAGATGTACGAAAAAAGGTGAGAAAATAAAAAAAGAGGCCGTAGCCTCTTTTTTAAGCCCATTGTTTTGATAAATGAGCCATTTCGATCGCAGCAACTGCCGATTCATATCCTTTATTACCAGCTTTTGTACCTGCACGTTCAATCGCTTGTTCAATTGTTTCTGTCGTTAATACACCGAAAATAACTGGAATGTCCGTTTGTAGTGATAAAGACGCAACACCTTTTGCTACTTCATTACAAACGTAATCGTAATGTGTTGTAGCACCGCGAATTACTGTACCTAATGTAATAACAGCATCATATTTTCCGCTATTGGCCATCTTTTTAGCGATTAAAGGAATTTCAAATGCACCAGGAACCCATGCAACATCAATATCATTCTCTTCTACACCGTGACGCTTTAATCCATCTAAAGCTCCGCCAAGTAACTTACTTGTAATAAACTCATTAAAACGTCCAACAACAACCCCAACTTTTAATCCTGTACCAACTAAATGACCTTCGAATACCATAATGTATCTCTCCCTTAATTATAAGTTTAGTAAATGTCCTAATTTGCTTGCTTTCGTTTGTAAATACGTTTTATTTTCTTCTTTTGTTGGCATTTGCAACGGTACACGCTCGGTTACTTCTAAATCGTAACCTTGTAAGCCAGCAATTTTTCGTGGATTATTCGTTAATAATCGTAAACTTTGTAAGCCTAAATCTTTTAAAATTTGAGCGCCAATACCGTAATCACGAAGATCAGCTGGGAACCCAAGTTTTTCATTTGCTTCTACAGTATCTAACCCTTCTTCTTGTAACTTATAAGCGCGAAGCTTATTCAGAAGGCCAATGCCTCGTCCTTCTTGTCTCATATAGAGAAGAACACCTTTTCCTTCACGCTCAATTTGAGCAAGTGCAGCATGTAGCTGTGGTCCGCAATCACAGCGGCACGAACCAAATACATCTCCTGTTAAGCATTCTGAATGAACGCGTACAAGTACAGGTTCGCCTGTTGAAATATCACCTTTTACGAGCGCGATATGTTCTTTCATATCTAATGAGTTAGAATAGCCAATTGCATGGAAAGTACCGAAATCTGTAGGTAATGTAATTTCCACTTCTCTCGTCACAAGTGTTTCGTGATGGCGGCGATAAGCAATTAAATCTTCTATTGTAATCATTTTTATATCAAATTGTTTTGCGCACTCTAGTAAATCAGGTACACGTGCCATCGTACCGTCCTCATTTATAATTTCGCAAATGACTCCAGCTGGTTCTGCTCCGCAAAGTTTGGCTAAATCGACAGCGGCTTCTGTATGACCAGCACGGCGCAGTACACCGCCTTCTTTCGCAATTAATGGAAAGATATGTCCAGGGCGATTGAAATCAGCGCCTTTTGATGCAGGGTTTAACAATTCTTGTATTGTAGTTGCACGTTCATGAGCGCTAATTCCTGTTGTTGTAGAAACATGATCAATGCTCACTGTAAACGCAGTGTGATGTGAATCTGTATTATGAGATACCATTGGTTCTAACTGTAGACGTTCTGCGTACTCCTCCGTAATGGGTACACAAACGAGACCACGACCGTGTGTAATCATAAAATTAATCGTTTCTGGTGTAATGTACTCTGCTAAAGCAATAAAATCGCCTTCATTTTCTCGGTTTTCATCATCACATACGATAACAACTTTTCCTTGTTTTAAATCTTCTAGAGCTTCTTCAATACGATGAAACATTGTGCTTCCTCCTTATAGAAATCCGTTTTCTTGTAAAAAGCTTTCGGTCATTGAACCAGTTCTTTTTGCGGGCTTTGAGATAAAGCGTTCAATATATTTTCCAATCATGTCACACTCAATGTTTACGATGTCCCCGGCTTTTTTTTCTCCGATTATAGACTCGCTTACTGTGTGGGGGATGAGTGAAATTGTAATTGAAGATTCGTCTATATCAAATATTGTTAAGCTAGTGCCATCAACAGCAACGGATCCTTTATGCAAACAATAGCGTAGTAATTCATCAGAAATTGCTATTTTGTAATAGATGGCATTGTAATGTTGTTTTTTAGTTAAAATCGTACCGATGCCATCGATATGTCCGGTGACGAAATGTCCACCGAATCGTCCGTTTGCAGCCATCGCCCGTTCTAAATTCACTTTGGCACTTGGCTTTAGCATACGAAGTGATGTTGCTTTCATTGTTTCAGGCATTGCGTCGACAGTGAATGAAGTAGTCGTAAAAGTAGTTACTGTTAAGCAAATGCCGTTAACTGCGATACTATCACCTAATTTGACATCCGATAAAATTTGCTTTGCGCTAATAGTTAGCTTCATTGCTTCACCACTTTGAGTCATGCTTGATATCGTTCCTAACTCTTCTACGATTCCTGTAAACATTCCGTCACCTCGCTTTTTAAGGTTGCAACAATTTTTATATCATTACCGATTTGTTTCATCTCTTGAATTGTTAAGGAAAGTGCATCTTGTAACTTCGAAAAACCAGCTCCGCCAAATAAGGTGGGTGCATCTTTTCCACCAATTAATTTCGAGCTTATATAGGTCACGATTTCATTAAAACTATTTGTTTTTAAGAAGTTTGCATGCACCGTTTGACCACCTTCAACGAACAGAGAAAGAATTTGTTTCTCACCGAGTAGGGATAGGACATCTTGTATTTCAATTTGCTGTGTTTTCATTTGGAATACAGCTATATTGTTAGATTCATAAGACGCTATTTTCTCTTTGTTTACATCCTTACCGACAATAATCCATGTCGGAGTTAAGCCATCTGTTATGACATGAGAAGATGGCGGCGTTCGTAAGTGGGTATCTAAAATAACGCGTATAGGATGTTTACCTCCGTTTGGAATTCGTGTTGTTAAGTGTGGATTATCAGTTAGAACTGTATTCACACCGACTAGAATAGCATCATGTATATGACGATATTGGTGAACGTCAGCGCGTGCTTCTTCGCCTGTAATCCACTTACTTTCACCGGTTACAGTTGCTGTTTTTCCATCTAAGCTCATTGCTGTTTTTATTGTTACAAAGGGACGTTTCGTTTTCATATAGTGAAAAAAGTATCGATTTAATAAAGTGGCTTCCGCCTCAAGAACACCAGTAGTCACCTTAATCCTAGCTTCTTCCAATATTCTTTTTCCATTGCCGGAAACGAGTGGATTGCAATCAAGAGTAGCAATTACAACACGCTGAACTCCTTTTTCAATGAGTAATTCACAGCAAGGGGGTGTTTTTCCAAAATGGCTACACGGTTCAAGTGTTACATAAACGGTAGCGTCTTTTGCTCTTTCACCAGCCATGTGAAGAGCATGAACTTCAGCATGTTCTTCACCAGCACGCATGTGGGCACCCATTCCAACGATTTTCCCATCTTTAACAACAACGGCACCAACCATAGGATTTGGGCTTGTTTGTCCCGATGTTCCTTGTGCTAACTGCAAGGCAATCCTCATATATTCTTGATCTGTCATTCTTTTCACCTCTCCTGAAAAAATCAAAAAACCCCAAGGATTTTATATCCTTGGGATTTGGGAGACGTGATTTCTAGAAATATAGTTCGAATACGAAAGTATAGGAAAGAAACCTAACGATGACTGATATTTTGGCATAAGGAAAAAACCTAGCAAAATATCAAATTCTTTCAACGCTAGTCGTATCTTTTTATTTCAGTATAGAAACATAAGTATACAAAATAAAACATATATAAAGATTCAAAATGAAACTTTAAAAATATGCATACTGAAATAAAAGTGTATTCGCTATATAAAATTACTAGAAAACATATCCTTCTCCCATCCAGACTATACTGTCGGCCCTAGAGTTTCACTAGATCCACCGTTTTCGCGTTGAAAACGGGTCACGGACTTAGAAGCTATCGCTTCATCACCGCCGGTTGGGAATTTCACCCGACCCCGAAGGATGTTGTTTGCTCACATTATAGCACAAAAAAGAAAAAAGCATAGTAAAAAATGTTCGAATGTGAAGAATTGTTTGAAAATATATGCCGATTTGAATGGGGACGAAAGTAATAGAAATGTTGAAAGGGGAAGGGCTGTATAGGCTTTGATCAAAAGAAAAAACATGCACAAATAAATGTGCATGTTCTTTAAATATTTATTCTGCTTCTGGTGCTCTAACAACAGACTCGAATTTTCCTTTATGCGAAGCATCGCAATAAGGCATGTTTTTTGATAAACCACAACGACATAAAGAAAATGCCGGTTTTGCTGGGAATACATTCCCTTGTGAGTCAACTAATTCCACGTCCCCTGTAACGCGAAAAGAGCCATTATCATTCACTTTAATTTGTAATTTTGCCAACGTTATCCCTCCTTTCCAAACGCTTACTCTCATCATATAATTAGGGAGAGTACTTGACAATATAAAGTGAAACTTTAATCAGTGGGGGCATCCCCACTGATTATTAGTTGAACCAATCGGGCGTTTACGGGCAGTTAATCTCCCACCTTACTTCTTTGCCTAAGCTGAATTTTGAGGTGGGAGTCTTACTGCCCGTTAATGCGGGATAAAAAGAGCACTTTGTTTGAGAGAGAAGAGAGTGTTATAATAGTTTTTATAACTGACTAGAGTAAGGTGACGAAAGATGGATAAAAAATTACACACACTACAAAATATTGCAAATGAGCGCACATGGGCATCATTTTTGAATGATAATCATCCATATAGTTTACTTCATTGGTCAATCGCAGGTGTAGGACAAGAACCGAAAGATGTTTGGTTACTTCAAGATGAGGTAACTTTTCAAACGACGGAATTCCCAACGCTAGACGAGGCAGTAAAGTGGATTTCTGAAAATATGGAACAAGTTACAGACGTTTTAGCGCAGTAAAAAAACAGGCTTATGCAAGCCTGTTTTTTGTTTCTTTTACATATGTGTTTAAAAATTGATCGATGGCATCTTCGTACTCTTCTTTATTTTCATTATAAGAGCAAGCGTGTGCACCATGTTCTGCAATATAAAGCTGTTTATTATTTTCTTTCGCTTCATAAAGTGATTTCGTCATATCAGATAAAATATAGTCATCATCTTTACTATGAATAAAGAGAACCGGATTGTTAATATTTTTTATACAATCAATTGGTGAAACTTCACGAATTGTATAGCCATCACGAACTTTTAAAAAGGCATTTGCTAAAGGTAATAAAGGCCATTTTGGCAAATGAAACTCAACTTTCAAACGATGTTGTAACTGTCCATAAAAATCCGAGAAAGGACAATCAGCAATATAAAAATCAGCACCATCTTCTACAAGTCCTGCATATTGAAGAAGAGTTGCAGCACCCATAGATTCACCATGAATTCCGAGTGTAATATTCGTTCCGAAACGATCTTTTAGCCAGTCAACTACTGACTTTAAATCATGTTTTTCATAATAGCCATAACTTGTTGTTTTACCACCGGTTTTACCATGACGGCGATGATCATAAATAAATACGTTATATCCTCTATTTAAAAATAAGTTTGCATATTTAACGGAATTCATTTTATTTACAGTCACACCGTGGCAAAAAATCATAAATTTATTGGAATGACCAGCTGGCATGTAATATCCGTGAAGTTCGTATCCGAATTGAGAAGGGATGTGAACCTCTTCTTTTTGAATAGCCTTAAAATCGTCCAAATGAAAATGCTTTTTCGTTTCGCGTTCTAAAACTTCTTCCTCTGTTTTTTTCTTCAAGTACATAACTTTATTTGTAAAGAAAATCCCAATCGCAGTTAGTGCACCTAGTATAGTAAACAATGCTGTAAAAAAACGTTTCATACTTTACCTCATCCTCCAAATACCTCTACATGTGATACACTAACATTGTATCACAATGATGTGAAAAGGGGAGAAATCGTGTATGGTTCATATACAAAAAATCACACCAGAAATGAAAGAAGCAATTCAGGATTTTATGTGTGAAAACTGGGGAAGCTCAATGATGGTCTCGCGAGGCAGAGTACATCAATTAGAAGAATTACCTGGTTTTATTGCACTTAGAAATAACAGAATAGTGGGAATTGTAACATATAAAGTGATAGAAAACATATGTGAAATTGTATCGTTAAATAGTTTTGAGGAAGGGAAGGGGATTGGTACAAAACTGGTGGATTGTGTGTTGCAAGTGGCAAAAGAGAACGAATGTAAAAAAGTTTGGCTTATTACGACGAATGATAATATGAACGCACTTCGTTTTTATCAAAAACGTAACTTCATGATGACGAACTTGTATATTGATGCGGTAAAGGAAGCGCGAAAAATAAAGAAAGAAATTCCGTTTATTGGTTATGATAATATCGCGATTTCACATGAAGTTCAGCTGGAGTATATTTTCTGAGTAGAGTGGAAATTGTGTAACAATTTTCAGAAATATAAAACAATAATCTTGACGAATGTTATATTTTGGTTTAATTTAAATTTGTAATCTATTACCATATTAAGGGGTGACGATGTGGCAACTATACGTGATGTTGCAAAATTGGCCGGTGTTTCAGTCGCAACCGTTTCAAGAGTCATTAACGAAAAAGGATATGTCCATGAAGATACGGTGAAACAAGTAAAAAAAGCAATTGAAGAATTACATTATAGACCGAATGCTACAGCAAAGCCTTTATTTAAACAGCCTTCAACGGTAATTGCATTACTTGTAGATAATTTGCATAATCCATCATACATCACTTTGCTCCGTTTCGTTGAGGAAATAGCATACAAAGAAGGGTATCAAGTAATAGTTTGTAATATAGAAAATAAGAATAGATACATAGATATGTTGGAGAAAAATAACATTGCAGGCGTTATAATGACGAAATCTGTTTTTCGAAGTATAGGAGAAATCTCACTTCCTTTCGCTGTGCTTGAAGAACGACAATCTCTTATGAGCTATTATGAAAGTGGACAGAAAGCTGTTTCTTTATTAAAAGAGAAAGGCTGCCAGTTTCTTGCTTATATCGGTGAGGGAGTAGAGAGTGAAGAAATGGAAGAGCATGTGGCAGGATTTCTAGATACTGCTTGGAAAGAAGGACTTTCTTATCGAGAGGAAATTGTACAAGGGTATACGAATCAACAGTTTCTTGAATTGTTACAAAAGCATCCATACATAGATGGGGTTGTAGCTTCAAGTGATAAGGTCGCTATTGAGCTAATCAGGGCGGCGAAAACTCTTAATATTCATATACCAGGTAAGTTACAAATCATTGGATTTAACGGGAGTGTAGAGGGTGAATGGATAAGTCCATCATTAACGACGATTGGAAGTTATATCGAAGAAAATGGGGAAATAGCTTTTCAACAGTTAATAGGAAAAATAAAGAAGAAACAAGTGCGACAAGAAGAAGTGGAAACAGAATTTAGGTGCATTGAGAGAGAAACAACAAAGTAAAAGGTGCGTTTTTAAAACGCACCTTTTATAGTGTAATTGCAGCAATAAAGCCGAATATAAGTAACGGTATATTATAGTGTAGAAATGTTGGGACGCATGTATCCCATATATGATGGTGCTGACCATCAGCATTTAAACCGGACGTTGGTCCAAGTGTACTATCAGATGCTGGAGAACCTGCATCACCAAGTGCACCAGCTGTACCGATAATTGCGATTGTAGCCATGGGACTAAATCCGAGCTGGACGCATAACGGTACGAAAATTGTTGTTAAGATTGGGATGGTTGAAAAGGAAGAGCCAATTCCCATCGTAACGAGAAGTCCAATAATGAGCATAAGAAATGCAGCAAGCGGTTTATTATTTCCGATTATATGTGCACTCGTTTGCACAAGAGATTCAACATGTCCAGTTTTTCGAAGAACAGCGCCAAATCCAGCGGCAGAAATCATAACAAATCCGATAAAGGACATCATACGCATTCCACTCGTTAAAATAGCATCGGCTTCTTTAAGAGGGAGGCTACCGCTAACTGATAAGACGATAATACCTGCTAAAGCACCAAAAATCATTGATTCTGTTGCTAATTGCACAGTTAATGTAGCGAGTATTGATAATAAACCTAAAGTAATGCTTCTTTTCGTATAGGGAACGATTTCATTCTGTGCGGAATGAATTTGTTCTGTTTCATATGTACGTGGTTTTCGGTATGTAATGAAAACCGCTACACATAATCCGATAATCATACCGATTGCTGGAATAGTCATCGCTTTTGGAATAAGTGCGACATCAAATGTAAGACCGCTTTGCGCAGCATTTGTTTGCAATACGTCATGATAAATTTTTCCGAACCCTGCTGGAACCCACATGTAAGGGGTAATTAACCCAAATGTAATAAGACATGTTACAAGCCTACGATCCACCCTCAGCTCATTTAATACTTTTAAAAGTGCTGGAATTAAGATTGGGATGAAGGCGATATGAACAGGGATAATATTTTGTGAGAAACAAGCCATTGTTAAAATGATAAATAATATAAGTATTTTAGAATAGACTTGTTTTTTCGTGTCTTGTTCGTTGCCGATCCATTTTAAAGCTGATTGGATCATTGCATCAGGAAGTCCTGTTTTTGAAAGGGAAATAGCAAATCCACCGAGCATTGCGTAGCTTAATGCGATAGGAGCACTGTTCCCAAGACCGGCTGTAAAAGTACTAATTGTTTCTGAAATACCGAGTCCGCCGATAAGTCCGCCTGTTAAAGCTCCAACGATAATGGCGACAATGACTTGGACACGTAACAAACTAAGCAGTAGCATGACTGCTACTGCGATGAGTACAGCGTTCATAATAAATGTAATCTCCCTAATTTTTATTCTGTTAAGGCAAGCAAGTGTTTGTAGTGACATATACTTGCGACATATCATTATAAAATGTTTTCTATGAAATGTAAAAGCGCCTTTTGTTATTAATGTTGAAAAGATAGTTCTTGTTTAATTGATTGTAAAGATTTAGCGAATAACTCAGGCTCTTCTAAATCTGGAGAATGTGCCGAGTTTGGAAACCAAATCATCTTTTTAAAAGGAGCTTGAATGACATCGCAATATTGTTGAACGAGTGCATAAGGAGTTTGATAATCATAGCGACCAGAACAAAAATAAACAGGAACAGATAAACTTGAAATAGATGAAAAGAAATCGATTGTCAGCATCTCTTCCCATAAAACTCCGGATTTTAAATTTCCTGCGAGAAATTTGAACCAATCTAATAGCGTATATTCAGGAGAAAAGAAGCCTTTTCGTATGAAAGAAAAGGAAGATCCATTTTGGATTGCTCCTCCGAATGTACCAAGCCACTTTCTTTGAATAATGAGGCGTCTCGTATCTAAAAAGGGTGGTTTCCCTAATTTTAAAAGAGAAGCTAATGCCTTTTTATGGTCATGTTTTTTGGCAGAGCTAATTAAATGTTGATATAGTAATTCTTCATTTTGCTTCATATGTACGATTTGACCGATGCCGATGTATGCTTCTATATATTCGGGACATTGATTAGCGATTTGTAGTCCGATAATACTTCCCCAAGAATGACCAGCGAGAAATAGTTTTTGCTTATTAAAGCGTTTGAGAAGATATTGAATAACCTTTTTTGCATCTGAAAAAAATTGATCAATCGTAAGATTTGTTTGGATGTCCCGCCATAAAAAGGATTTACCTGCCCCTCGCTGATCCCAATTAATAACGATAAAGTGCTTTTCTAACTCTTTTTGAAAATGGCGAATAAAGCCGATTTGTGCCATACCAGGGCCGCCGTGACAGCATAATAAAATAGGCTGTTCCACGTTTTGGCCGCGTATAAGGAGAGATTGTTTCCGGTCATTAATCATAACGCTTTCTATCGTAGCGATACTGTTAGGGATTAGTTGCTTCTTTTCGTTGTAAAACTGAGGGGTATGGCTACGAAAAAGCATATGTAAACCTCCTTTTCTTAAATGGTATGAATCGCACAGGCTCTTTCTTTTGCATATACTACTAGAAAATCATTGTATCATAACATACTGGTTTGATTTCAAGTTTAGGCGATTAAGAGAGGAGGGAGAATGTGACGATTGGAGAAATTATTGATTCTTTAAATAGACGCGAATCAATCGCTATTATAGCGAAACGGCTTGAAATGAGCCCATATACATTATCAAAGAAATTAAGGGTGATTGGATATGAATATGATGGAGAGCAGAAAAAACGTATCTTTATAGGTGATGGCGAAGAGCCACGTCATTTGCAAATCCAAGAAGCTACTGCCCTTCAATATGCAAAAACAGACTATCAATTACTAATTTATGAACAATTACAAAGCATTTATGAATTGCTAAGAAAAAGAGAAGAAGTAAGTGTTCAAATTATAAGTAAGAGCACAGAGAAAAAGAAACGAACCTTTTCGATTAATATAGAAGTATTAGCAAGACTAGATGTTATATCGGAATCAAAAGGGATTCAAAAGTCTAAAATTGTAGAAGAAGCACTACAGGAATTTTTGCAACGGTATGATGTTAATCATGAAACGTATCCAGAGAAATAAAAGAAAGGATACTATGTTCCATATAAGAGCGTGTATCCTTTCTTTTATTTCATTTTTTGTTTTGTTTCGAAAAGTAATATAGGAACCAAACGGCATGATTTTGTTCATCAGCTGCTGCGCGCCGAAATGTTTCTTTCACTTGTTGATTTGTCGTTTCGTCAGCAATTTCTAAGTGAAAATCAACTGTTCGTTGCTCATCTTGCCGAATTTCAAGGATTTGAGTTCGTTCATTTATGTCTGGAGCTAAAGTAGCTAATCTAGCATAAAAATGAATGGCGCTATATTCTCCATTAATTGCTTTCTCAATACTACGAATGTGTTTGTCGATACAATGTATCGTCATTGTTTGATAGAAATACATACAAATCTTCCCATTATAGTTTTCTATATACTACGAAGAAACAAGGGGCTATGTGCGTATCCTTTACTGCACTAGAAGAATGACAATACGTATGACTCTAAAAGAAGAAGCTCCTTGCATATAAAAGGAGCTTCTTCTTTCGAGTGTCACGCACTAGTTTGAATAGTATTTAATTGTTTTTTTGAATACGTCCATCAATAATCGGCTGAATTGGTTCTTTCACTTGTTTTACATAATCGACTAATGCTTCAAAATCGTTTGGACCAGTTTCAGCATTTTTTCCATTTTTAAAGGATACGAATCCATCACCGCCAGAAGCTAGGAAAGCATTTGCAACTACGCTATACGTTTTAGAGGGAACTAATTCTTCACCATTTGTTAAACGGATATTCGTAACCTTTTCGTTATTTGGTTTGTTTGCATCCCAAGTGTATTGAATACCTGAAATTTGAAGCATTCTCGTTGCTCCTTTTTGCCATTGTTGATTTAATATATCACGAATATCTTGACCTGTTATATCTACTTTAATTAATTGGTTTCCGAAAGGCTGAATGCCGTATAATTCGCCCCATGTAATATCTCCAGCGTCTAGATCATTACGAATTCCACCAGGATTCATAAGAGCGATTTGTGTTTGCATAGTTTGGCGCTGTGCATCCGCAACTAAATTTCCAAGAGTAGACTCACCAGCATCGTTTTGTTTACGGTCGATAGGTGCTGTAGATTTTCCGACTACTTCATTTACAAGAGGTGCGATTTTTTCTTTATATTGATCTAACTTTTGTTTTACTTGTTTATCAGGCTCTACACCTTCATGGTACGTTGTAATAACTTCAGCTTTTTTCTTCACAATATCTTTTGTTTTTCTATCAATCGTTACATCTACATCAGAGAAAGCCATCCCGTAAGAGTTCGCTTGCACGATAAGTTTATTATTTACAGTACCATTTACGTACGTATGACTATGTCCGCCGAAAATAACATCAACTTCGGGATCTGTTTCATTTGCAATGCGAGTAAGGTCACCGTTTGTTACACCAGTGTCATCAGTTGTACCTCCAACGTGTGCAAGGACTACGATAGATTTAACACCGAGACGCTTTAATTGCTGAGTAGACTTATTAATAGCTTCTACTTCATCAGTAATTTGTACATTCTTTAGCATAGTTGGCATAACGACATTCGGTGTATCCGTTGTAACAACTCCGATGAATCCTACAGGAACTCCATCTACCATTTTTACAGTAAATGGTGGTAAAAATAAGCGGCCAGTTGATTTATTATAGAAGTTTGCAGCGACATAAGGGAAGTTTGCTCCTTTGAAATTCCCTGTTTTTTCATGATATCCACCATAAATGAGGCGTCGCATTTCATCAATGCCTTCATCAAATTCATGATTTCCAATTGTACCAACATCAAACTTTAAGTCATTTAAAAATTCAATTGTTGGTTCGTCTTGTAATAATGCGGAAACTGGTGGGCTGGCTCCGACAATATCACCGGCATGTACGAGAAGTGTATTAGGGTTTTGTTTTTTGCGTTCTTTTAAATAAGTAGCTAAATAATCAGCGCCACCAGCTTCTTTATTGTTAACTTTTTTTACAGTATCTAGTTGACCATGTAAATCATTAATACCAAGCATTTGTACGTCTATGTATCGGTTTTGTTCGGCAGGAGTCTGAGATGGAGGAGCGGCGAATACGCTTGAAAAAGTAATAGTACTTAAAACAGCAACAGCAGGAATAATTTTTTTCCACATAATTAATTTCTCCTTTTTTTATAATCTGACATCATACGACATAATTTTAATAGATTACTAGGATTATATCTATATAAAAATTTAGTTTTTTCGAAAAATTAACATATTTACAAAAGATAAATAATAGAGTAGGGAACCTTTTTTATTGTCGATTTCATCATGTATCCTCTATAATGGAGAAAAAAGTAAAAGGTGAATAGTATGAAGAAAAAGAAGCAAAGACAAACACAAAGACACTCTCAAATGAATCAACCAGAGAAAGAATCACTTACACTAGGTGATCAATTGAACGATTCGTTAATGCAACAATTAAAGAATAAGAAAAAAGAGTTGCAAGTGAGAGAAGAGAAAAAAGAGGCAGCAGAACAAGAAAGAAAGCGTAAGGAACAAAAAGAACGTGAAAAGAATAAATCATTTGAAGAACTGTTAAGTGAAAGTAGCCTTACTTGGAAAGACTTTAAATAATAAAAAAATGATCAGTGAAATGCCGCTGATCATTTTTTTGACGAGTTTGTAAGAAAAGGGGAGTTAGAATGAGGAAAATTGTAGTCGTTCCGTATGAAAATCATTGGAGTGAGAAATTTCAAATGGAGGCCGAAAGATTAAAATCGGCGATGCCAGAAACGGTAAAAATCCATCATATTGGAAGTACGTCAGTGCCAGGACTAGCAGCTAAACCAATTATAGATATGATTATGGAAGTAGAGAGTATCGACAGAGTAGATCATTGGAATGAGCGATTTAAAGAGCTTGGTTACATCGTGAAAGGGGAAAATGGTATTTCAGGTCGTCGTTTTTTTATTCATGGAACTGAGGAGAAACGCTCGTATCATTTGCACGTATTTGAAAAAGGGAATCCTGAGATTACAAGGCATTTATCGTTTCGTGATTACATGATGGCTCATTGCGAAGAAGCAGAGGCATATGCAAATTTAAAGAAAGAACTAGCGGAAAAATATACATATGATGGCACGATGTATACGGAAGGAAAAAATGAGTTTGTACGTAATGTTGATGAAAAAGCGAAAGAATGGAAAGGAAATAACGTGAATGACTGAGTTCACGTTATTTTTTTAAATGTGTATAAAAGTATTATGTAAACTGTACGTATGTTTTGACTTTTTGGATGAATCTTGTTGAAATAAAGTTGTGGTTTATAAAAATGTAACAATGAAAGGGAGAAAGACTGTGCATATTCCAACAACTACACTTCATAATGGTGTGAAAATGCCGATGATTGGTCTAGGCGTTTATAAAGCGAAAGAAGGCAATGAGGTTAAACAAGCAGTAAAAACAGCATTAGAAGTTGGATACCGTTCGATTGATACAGCAACTGTATATGAAAATGAAAGCGGTGTCGGAGAAGCGGTTCGTGAATCTGGAATCTCGCGAGAAGACTTGTTTATTACAACAAAAGTTTGGAACGACGATCAAGGGTACGAGGAGACGCTCGAGGCGTTTGAAAAAAGTTTAAAGAAATTACAAATGGACTATGTAGATTTATATTTAATCCATTGGCCGATAAGAGGGAAGTATGTTGATACGTACCGTGCTCTAGAAAAGCTATATGAAGAAGGTAAAGTGCGTGCCATTGGTGTTTCTAATTTTCATAAACATCATTTAGAACTGTTATTACCAAATTGCAAAGTGAAGCCGATGGTAAACCAAGTTGAACTTCATCCAATGCTAGCGCAATTTGAATTGCGTGATTTCTGTCAAGGTGAGCAAATTCAAATGGAAGCATGGAGTCCTTTAATGAGAGGCGGCGAAGTATTCCAGCATCCAATTATTCAGGCTATTTCTAAAAAATATGAAAAGTCACCTGCACAAGTTATATTAAGGTGGGATATTCAAAGTGGGATTGTGACTATTCCTAAATCTGTTACGCCATCTCGTATTAAAGAGAACTTTACTATTTTTGATTTCTCATTAACTGAAGAAGAGATGGATCAAATTAATACGTTAAATCGTAATTTACATGTAGGAACGAATCCTGATAAATATGATACGTTATAAAAAAAGACTGCCGCCTAGTGTGAACTGTACCCCGAATC